>NZ_AP018365.1:7501875-7872500 GCF_016756395.1 Streptomyces sp. SN-593 | reverse complement strand
CTGCTGGCCGACATCGAGCGGCGGGTCGCGGTGGGGAGCACCGCGGAGCGGGCGGCGTACGACGCGTTCGCCTCCTACCGCGCGCTGCTGGCGGGTGCGAGCGAGTACCTGGCCGGGCGGGTGGCGGACCTGGACGACGTGCGGAACCGGATCGTGGCGCGGCTGCTGGGGGTGCCGATGCCCGGGGTTCCGGACAGTGACGAGCCGTACGTGCTGATCGCGCGGGACCTGGCGCCGGCGGACACGGCCCTGCTGGACCCGGCGCTGGTGCTGGGGTTCGTGACGGAGGAGGGCGGGCCGACCAGCCACAGCGCGATCCTGGCCCGGGCGCTGGGGGTGCCGGCGGTGGTGGCGCTGGCGGGTGCCGGCGAACTGGCCGAGGGCACCGTGGTGGCCGTGGACGGAAGCACCGGCCAGGTGTTCGTGGAGCCGGACGAGGAGAAGCGCGCCGCGCTGACCGCGGAGGCGGCCGAGCGGAAGGCCGCGCTGGCGTCGTCGTCCGGCCCGGGCTCTACGTCGGACGGGCACCGGGTGCCCCTGCTGGCGAACGTCGGCGGGCCCGGGGACGTGGCGGCCGCCGTGGCGGCGGGCGCCGAGGGCGTGGGGCTGTTCCGTACCGAGTTCCTGTTCCTGGACGACTCCTCCACCGCACCCTCGGAGGAGACGCAGGTCGCGGCGTACCGGCAGGTGCTGGAGGCGTTTCCGGAGGGCCGGGTGGTGGTGCGGGTGCTGGACGCCGGCGCCGACAAGCCGCTGGACTTCCTGACTCCGGACGACGAGCCCAACCCGGCGCTGGGCGTGCGGGGGCTGCGGTCGCTGCTGGAGCACCCCGAGGTGCTGCGGACGCAGTTGCGCGCGCTGGCGCGTGCGGTGGAGGGGCTGCCGGTGCACCTGGAGGTCATGGCGCCGATGGTGGCGGACCGGCAGGACGCCAAGGCGTTCGCGGACGCGTGCCGTGCGGCGGGGTTGCCGGCGAAGTTCGGGGCCATGGTGGAGATCCCGTCGGCGGCTCTGCGGGCCCGGTCGGTGCTGAAGGAAGTGGAGTTCCTGTCCCTGGGCACGAACGACCTCGCGCAGTACACCTTCGCGGCCGACCGGCAGGTGGGCGCGGTGGCGCGGTGGCAGGACCCGTGGCAGCCCGCGTTGCTGGACCTGGTGGCCTCGGCGGCGGGCGCGGCACGAGCCGAGGCCAAGAGCTGCGGGGTCTGCGGTGAGGCGGCGGCCGACCCGCTGCTGGCGTGCGTGCTGACGGGGTTGGGGGTCACCAGCCTTTCGATGGGAGCGGCGTCGATTCCGTACGTGCGGGCGACACTGGCGAAGTACACGGTGGCGCAGTGCGAGCGGGCCGCCGCCGCCGCGCGCGCGACGGACAGCGCGGAGGCGGCCCGGGCGGCGGCGCAGGCGGTGCTGTCGGGCGAGTAGCCGGCGGGTGGCGGTGCGGGGCCGCGCGCGCTCCCGCGCCGGCCGGCCGCGCCTGCCTCCTCGTGCGCGGCCGGGGTGGTCCCGCACCGCCGTCCGGGGGTGGTCCCGCGCCGCCGTCCGGGTCGGTCAGGTGCGGTCGGCGAAGGGGTGAGGGGAAGGAGAAGGCTGTGGATCTCGGTGTGCGGGGCTGTCAGGGGAGGGGGATGCCGGGGGCGTAGCGCACTCCGGGTTCGGGCGGGATGGGGGCGCCGGTCGTGGGATCGGTGCAGTAGGCGTCGAAGACGGCGGCCTCGGTGAGGGGGTCGGGGGTGCCGTCGCGCAGTTCCCAGCCGCGGACGGTGTCGCCGTCGGGGTCGAGGGTGCGGATGACGAGGCCGGCGGTGCGGCCGGTGACGGTGGCGGCTGCCATGACGGTGCACAGGACGAGGGCGTCGGTCTCGGCGACGTGGGGTTCGCCGTCGGGTGAGGTGTGGGCGTGCAGGGCGGCGGGGAGGGGCGGGCCGTCGTCGGTGGGGAGGCTGCACACGATGTGGTGGGTGCCGGGGCCGACCGCGTCGAGGAGGCCGAGGAGGGTGTCGGACGCGTCGTCGAAGGCGCAGTGGGCGAGCTCCTGGCCGCAGTCGGGGCAGGGGCCGGCGTCCATGAGCAGGTCGGTGGCGCGTTGCCAGACGGCGCGGCGGTCGGCCTCGCGGGCGAGCGCGGTGCGCAGTTCGGCGAGGGGTTGGCGGGCGTAGTGCACGGTGGGGCCGGTGGTGGTGGCCTCCGCCGCGTAGCGGGTGCGGGTGTGCGGGGTGTCGGGGGGTCTGCGAGTGCTGCGGCAGTAGGAGTCGTACGCGTCCGGGTCGAAGTGGGTGACGGCGACGTGGGTGCCCTGGGCGTGCAGGCCGCGGAGGAGTCCGTCGAGGTGGTGCAGGTACTGTCCGTAGTCGTCGAAGGGGAAGCTCCGGTAGCGGGTCATGGCGGCGAAGTCGTGCTCGTCGAGCAGCAGGGGGACGACGGTGGGGGCTTCACGGCGGAGGGCTCGGCGCAGGCGGCTGCGGCCGGGTGGGGCGCCGCGGCGGCCTGCGCGGGGCGGCCGGGTGCCGGTGGGGGCCGTGTCGGGGCAGGTGGAGCGGTCGGACCGGGCGCGGTGGCGGGTGTCCTGGCGGGCGCGGTCGTGGTCGGGTCGGCCGTTGTGGTCGGCGGTGGGTGGCATGGCTCTCCCCCGGTGCGGGTGCGTGTCGGTACGGGTCGGTGGCGGCCGGGGCCGGTGCGACCTCGGCCACCACTGATCACTCACCGTAGTCGGACCCACTGACAATCCGGTGCGGGGCCGGTGGCTCCCGGGCTACGCGGGGCCGTCCGCGGCGGCGCGCTCGGCGGCGAGCCGCTCGTAGAAGCGCAGCACGTCGAGGTCGTCGACGGAGCCGGGGTTGACCGCCTTGTCGAGGGCGGTGCCCTGGAGGAGGCGCTTGACGGGGACCTCGATGCGCTTGCCGGTGAGGGTGTGCGGCACTCCGGGGACCGCGATCACCTCGTCGGGGACGTGGCGCGGGGAGAGCCGGGCGCGCAGCGCGGTGCGGATGCGGTCGCGCAGGGCGTCGTCGAGGGTGGCGCCGGGGGCGAGGCGGACGAACAGCGGCATCCAGTAGCCCCCGTCGGGCTGTTCGACGCCGATGACGAGGGACTCGGCGATCTCGGGGAGGCGTTCGACGACCTCGTAGATGTCCGAGGAGCCCATGCGGACGCCCTGGCGGTTGAGGGTGGAGTCGGAGCGGCCGTGGATGACGACGGTGCCGCGCGAGGTCAGGGTGATCCAGTCGCCGTGCCGCCACACGCCGGGGAACATCTCGAAGTAGCTCTCGCGGTAGCGGGTGCCGCCGGGGTCGTTCCAGAAGCGGATCGGCATCGAGGGCATCGGGTTGGTGACGACGAGTTCGCCCACCTCGTCGACCACCGGGTGCCCTTGGGCGTCCCATGCCTGGAGGTCGGTGCCCAGGCATGGGGCCTGGAGTTCGCCGATGTGGACCGGCAGGGTGGGGACGCCGCCGG
The DNA here is from genome assembly GCF_016756395.1 of Streptomyces sp. SN-593. NCBI lineage: Bacteria > Bacillati > Actinomycetota > Actinomycetes > Kitasatosporales > Streptomycetaceae > Actinacidiphila > Actinacidiphila reveromycinica. The sequence goes on along the minus strand of NZ_AP018365.1, from coordinate 7,869,047 downwards.
CGAAGCAACTGCACACGTCGGTGCCACCGCTGACGGAGGCGATCCACAGGTCGGCCGCGACCTCGTCGTGCAGCCAGCGGAAGCCGTCGGGGGGAAGCGGTGAGCCGGTGGTGGCCACGCAGCCGACCGCCGACAGGTCGAAGTCCCGGCCGGGGTGCAGTTCCGCCTTGCGGCAGGCGATGACGTAGGCGGCGGAGGTGCCGAAGACGGTGGTGCCGGTCCGCTCCGCGACGCGCCACTGCGCCGCGGTGTCGGGGTGGCCGGGCGCGCCGTCGTAGAGCACGATCGTGGCGCCGGCCAGCAGGCCGGAGACGAGGAAGTTCCACATCATCCAGCCGGTGGAGGTGTACCAGAAGAAGCGGTCGCCGGGGCCGAGGTCGAGGTGCAGGCCGGTCTGCTTGAGGTGTTCGAGCAGGATGCCGCCCTGGGACTGGACGATGGCCTTGGGCAGGCCGGTGGTGCCGGAGGAGTAGAGCACCCACAGCGGGTGGTCGAACGCGACCTGTTCGTAGGCGGGTTCGGCGTCGCCGGTGGTCAACGCGTCCCAGTGCAGGGCGCCTTCGGGGGTGTCGGTGCCGAGCAGCGGGATGTGGACGGTGGCGCGGAGGGTGGGCAGCGCGGCGCGCAGTTCGGCGACGGTGGCGGTGCGGTCGTGGGCCTTGCCGCCGTACCGGTAGCCGTCGACGGCGAGCAGCACCACGGGTTCGACCTGCTGGAAGCGGTCGAGGACGCTGCGGGCGCCGAAGTCGGGGGCGCAGGAGGTCCACACGCCGCCGACGGCCGCGGTCGCGAGCAGCGCGACGACGGCGTGCGCGGTGTTGGGGAGGTAGCCGCTGACCCGGTCGCCCGGGGTGACCCCGAGGCGGCGCAGTTCGGCGGCGAGCGAGGCGACCTGGCGGCTGAGTTCGGCCCAGGTGACGGTGGCCGGGTCGTGGCGCTCGTCGAGGTGGATCAGCGCGGGACGGTCGGCGTGGTCGGGGTCGAGGGCGGGGCGCAGGGCGTGCTCGGCGTAGTTGAGCCGCGCGCCGGGGAACCAGCGGGCGCCGGGCATCGCGGGGTCGGCGAGGACGGTGTCGGCGGGGGTGGAGAAGCGGACGTCGAACCACGCGGTGACCGCGCTCCAGAACGCCTCGGGTGAGCGCACCGACCAGGAGTGCAGGGCGGTGTAGTCGGCGGCCGGGTCGGTGCCGGTGGGAGTGGGGGCGGAGTACTCCCGCGCGGCCCACCGGTGGAAGCGGGTCAGCCGGGCGCCGGCGATCCGTTCGGGGCTCGGGCTCCACAGCGGTGCCGGGGTGTCGGCGGCGGGCTCGGGCGTGGTGCTCATGGGCGGCTCCCGGACGGTACGCGTCGTTGCGTCGGTGGGTCGGTACCCGGGACGGGCGTCCGTCGCCTGGGGACTGGGCAGGACGATGCCATGTGATCGTCCGCGGCGCCAGGGTGGTCCGGCCGGTGTGGGGCGGGTCGCACCGGACGGCGGGCGGGGCGGGCGGAGGCGGGAGGCGGGAGGCAGGAGGCAGGAGGCGGCCGGGCATGATCGTCGAGGTGAACAGCGGCTGAACGAGCGGCGCGGGCTTCCGGGCCGGTGGGAGGGTGGGGGCATGGACGCTGGGTATCTGCTGGGCGCGGTGTGGGGGGAGGTCGTGGGCGGGGTGCGGGACCTGCGGACGGCGTTGCGGCGGGGGCGGGCGGGCGGCGCCGATCTGCTGCGGGTGGTCGGGATGGCGGGGTCGGCGCGCGGGCGGCTGGCGGTGCGTTCGGCGCGGCGCCGGCGGGCGACCGACGCACGGGACCTTCCGGTGCCCGGCCCGGAGCGCACGCGCACGCCCGGCCCGGTGGTGGGGGCGGACCCGCAGCCGGGCGGCGGGGTGGTGCGGTTCGCCCGGTCGCGGTTGCTGGTGCGGGTGGCGGTGGGGGGCGCGGTCTTCTGCGGTTGGGACGACGCGGCGCCGCTGCCGTCGTACGCGCTGGCCGGCGAGTGCCCGCCGGTCGATCCGCGGGCGGTGCTGGAGCCGGACGGCGCGGGCTGGCGGGTGGTGTCGGAGCGGATCACGGTGCGGATCTCGGAGCGGGGGGTGGTGGACTTCCGCACGCCGGGCGGGCTGCTCCTGCGTTCGGAGGGCCCGCCGTCGTGGCAGGACCCGGTGGCGGGTCCGGCGCGCGGCCATGCGCCGCGCTGGGAGCAGCGGGCGCGGCTGCCGGCCGACGCGCGGGTGTTCGGGCTGGGCGGGCGGGCGGCGGGTCCGGTGCTGCGCACCGGCCGGTACCGGTTGTGGAACACCGGCCCGGGCAGGTCGTTCGGGCCGGGCGACGATCCGCTGTCCATCACGATGCCGGTGCAGTTGGTGGTCGCGGACGCGGGCAGCCACCTGGCGTTCCACGACAACACGTGGGACGGCGAGGTCGCGTTGTGGGACGGGCGGGAGGGCGCCGGGTCGGGGCCGGACCAGCACGGGATCAGCCGGCTGCGGATGGACGGCGGGCCGCTGCGGTACTGGGTGATCGCCGGGACGCCGGCGCGGGTGCTGTCGGCGTGGACGGCGCTGACCGGGCGGCCGGCGGTCCCGCCGCGCTGGGCGCTGGGCCACCACCACTCCCGGTGGGGGTTCGGCGGCCAGGAGGAGGTGCGGCGGGTCGCGGACGGCTACCGGGAGCGGGAGTTGCCGCTGTCGGTGCTGCACCTGGACGTCGACCACTTCGACGGGCACCGGGGCTTCACCGCCGACCCGCGCACGTTCCCCGATCTGCCGGGCCTGGCGAAGGAGTTGGGCGGGCTCGGGGTGCGGCTGGTGTCGACCGTGGACCCGGCGGTGAATGCGGAGCCGGGTCTGACGGCCTACGACGACGGGTCCGCGGCCGGGGTGTTCGTCCGGGACGCGACCGGGCGGGAGGTGCGTGGCGCGGTGTGGCCGGGCGAGGCGGTCTTCCCGGACTTCACCGATCCGGCCGTGCGCTCCTGGTGGGGCGGCCGGTACGCGGAGCGGCTGGAGAAGGGCTTCGCCGGGTTCTGGCACGACCGCAACGAGCCGGTGTCCTTCGCGGCGTTCGGCGACCCGACGCTGCCGCGCTCGGCCCGGCACGCGCTGGAGGGGCGCGGCGGGGACCACCGCGAGGCGCACAACGTGTACGGGCTGGCGATGGCCCGGGCCGGCTACGAGGGCCTGCGCGAACTGCGTCCGGACACCCGGCCGTTGGTGTTCTCCCGGTCGGGCTGGGCCGGGATGCAGCGGTACGGCGGCACCTGGTCGGGCGACGTGGCGACCGGGTGGGAGGGCCTGCGGACCTCGCTGGCGCTGGTGCTGGGGCTGGGGTTGTGCGGGGTGCCGTACTCGGGCCCGGACGTGGGGGGCTCCACCGGCACGCCGTCGCCGGAGTTGTACCTGCGCTGGTTCCAACTGGGCGCGTACCTGCCGCTGTTCCGCACCCGCTCGGCGATCGGCGCGGGGCTCCGCGAGCCGTGGCGGTTCGGCCCGCAGGTGCTGGAGCACGCGCGCGCGGCGCTGCGGGAGCGCGAGCGCCTGCTGCCGTACCTGGAGACGCTGGCGCACGTCGCGCACCGCACCGGCGCGCCGTACGTGCGGCCGCTGTGGTGGAAGTCGCCGACGGACCGGGCGCTGCGGGACTGCGAGGACGCGTTCCTGCTCGGCGACGCGCTGCTGGTCGCGCCGGTGCTGGCGGAGGGGGCGACGAGCCGGGTGGTGCGGCTGCCGCGCGGGCTGTGGCACGACACGGCGACGGGGGCGTCCTACCGGGGGCGTTCGACGGTGCGGCTGGAGGCGCCGCTGGGCCGGATACCGGTGCTGGCCAGGGCCGGGGCGGTGCTGCCGGTGGCCGGTGGGGGCGGGGCGGTGGCGTTGGAGGCGTGGGCGCCGCGGCCGGGCCGGGGCGGGGGCGGCGAGGTGGCCGTCGGTGACCCGGAGGGATGGGCGGCGCCGCGCCGGGAGCGTTTCTTGTCGCGCTGGGAGGGTGAACGGGTCGTGGTGGAGCGGGAGGGCGGCGGCGAGGTCGGCTACGAGGTGCGGGTGCGGGGGCTGGAGGCGTAGCCGCCGTCGAACCAGCGGCGGACGGCGAGGGTGTGCAGCGGGAACCCCAACTCCTGGGGTGCGCGCAGGATGTCGTAGCCCTCGGTCTCGTCGGTCGCGGCGGAGGGCGGCAGTTCGCCCAGCGGTCGCGGCGGCAGCAGGCCGAACAGCAGCAGGTAGCCGCCGTCGGTGTCGGTCAGCGCGTCGGCGAGCACGACGTCGGCGGCCCGGGCGGCGATCCCGGTCTCCTCCAGGAGTTCCCGGGCGGTGGCCTGCTGCCAGGTCTCGCCGACGTCGATGAAGCCGCCGGGCAACGCGAGAGTGCCCAGTGCCGGCCGGATGGCGCGGCGGATGGCGACGAGGCCGGTGCCGGCGGCGTCGTGGACCGGCAGCAGGCAGACCGCGACGGGCAGCGGGTTGCGGTAGGCGGTGTGGCCGCAGGCGGGGCAGGTGCGCGGCCAGCCGGCGGTGTCGGGGTAGGGGGCGCCGCAGGCGGAGCAGTGGCCGTGGGGTCGGCGCGGCGGTGCGGCTGACGGGTCGTCCGGGAGCGGGGCTTCGGCGGCGTCGGAGGGCACGCGCGGACCCTACCCGACCGTGGCGCCGGTGAGCACCTGCCGGGCGGGACCGTGGGACTCCATCACGACCGGGGCGCCGAGCAGGGCGCCGACCGCCGTGGGCCAGTGGTCGGGGGTGGACCAGACCGCGGGGTGCGCGCCGAGCAGCCGGCGGGTGAGCGCGGCCTGCCGGTCGAGGTCTCCGGGCGCTCCGACCGGGAGGCGTTCGACCAACTGCCCCCCGATCGCGTAACCGTGGCAGATCCGCAGCGCGGGGCAGCGCGGCGGCGCGTCGAGGTGGGTGAGGGCCAGGGCGTCCACTCCCCCGCAGACCTCGACGGCGTACGCGTGCGCGACCGCGTCGAAGTGCCCGACGCGGAAGGCGCCCTGCCAGCGGCCGTGGCCGTTGTGGGGTTCGGGCAGCGCCGCGGCGAGTTCCGGCTCCTCCGTGACGTGCGGCCCCGGTCCGTGCCGGACGGTGTAGGTGCGCACCACGCCGATCCGGCGGGCCGGGCCGGGCGCGCCGGCCTCGGCGAGCAGCGTGTCGGCGTGGGCGAAGGTGGTGGTCGACCAGGTGGTGTGGGGGTGGAAGCCGTGCCACTCGTCGAGCAGCACGCCCTGGGCCCCTTCGAAGACGAGGGGGCCGCCGCGGACCAGGCGGCGCAGGTGCGTCTCGTCGGTGAGGGCGACCGCGTCGGCGAAGGCGCCGAACGCGGCCGCGCAGTCCTCGACCGGCGGTGCGGCCAGCGGCCCGAGGTCGTCGGTGAGGCGGTCGCGCAGGAGGCGCAGCTTGCGCAGCAGCCGCGGCCGGGAGGCGCAGTCGCCCGCGGTGGGCGCGTCGTCGGGGTGGGCCAGGGCGTAGGCGGCGGTCTCCCCCACGCCCATGCCGCAGGAGCCGTGCCGGTCCGCGCCGCGCGCCCGCTCGCGCAGCCGGTTGGCGGCCGCGTGGTAGGGCGTGACCAGGCGGGCGTCGCGGTCGACGGTGAGCAGGGCGTACGGCGCCGGGACGCCCAGCGCGCGCAGGTGGTCGGCCTCCGCGGCCAGGGCGAGCGGATCGACGCACATGAAGCGGGACAGGTGGGTGGGGGTGCCGTGGAGGGTGCCGGCCCCGAACTGGGCGAAGGTGTGGTGGCGGCCGTCGGCGGTCACCACGTTGTGGGCGGCCTGCGGGCCGCCGTTGAACCGGACGACGGCGGTGACGGTCCGCTCCTGGCACAGGCGCGCGACCACGGCGCCCTTGCCGGCGTCGCCGTAGCCGAGGTCGACGACGGCTGTGTGCACGTCGGGCTCCTCTCTCCTGCCGCCCCGGGGCGCGTGCCCCGGGGCGGAGTGTCCTGCTGATGGCGGGGTACGGGGGTCAGCGCGCCAGGGTGCTGAGGGCGCGTGCCACCGAGGGACCGGCGGTGGAGCCGACCTCGGCGAGGTCCGCGAGGCCCTCGGCGAGGTCGATGGCCTCCTCGCCGAGGCCGACGGTGAGCGCGATGGTCTCGCAGACGGCGTCGAGGTCGTCCAGTTCGATGACGTTCTGGCCGAGCAGGCGGCGCCACAGGGTGAGGACCTCGGTGTTGCCGGCGTGCGCGGCGCCGGTCGGCAGGATGTAGAACACGTGGAACTTGCGGCGCAGTTCGGCGAGGATCTCCGGCAGCGGGATGTCCCGCTGGACGCGGTCGCCGAGCACCCCGCGGATCTCGCGGGCCTTCACCTTGCCGTAGGGCATCTCGTCGCCGATGAGGAAGAGGTAGCCGCGGCGGCCGCGCTTCTCGTGGCAGTCCAGCGAGGTGTGCCGGGCCATGGCGTAGAGCGCGAGCTCGTAGGACTCGGTCATCTGGCCGCCGCCTCCGCCTTCGAGGAGGATGTTGCCCAGTTGCTCGTCCATGCGGTTGTCGGACTCGAACTGGCCGAGCTGGAGCGGGACCCGGTCGCAGGTGGCGTCGCCGACGCCGCCGAAGAGGATCTGCGGGTGCTCGGTGTAGCCCTTGCGCAGCAGCAGCCCGAACAGTTCGGGCAGTTTGGTCTGGAGGACGCGCGGGACGGAGCCCATCGAGCCGGTGACGTCGAACAGGACGGAGATGGCGAGCGAGGTGGGGTGCTCGGCGGAGTCGCGGCTCTCGCGGGTGGTGAGGCCGTGCGGGTCGAGCGAGGGGTGCGCGGTCCAACCCGACCGCGGGGAGGTGTGCTTGACGCGGTCGCTGTAGGCGAAGGCGCTCGCGCCGGAAGCCGAACGGTAGCGCTCGGCGGCGTCGTAGACGTTGGTGGACCAGCTTCCGCTGCCCATGGTGATCCCCCTGGAGACGTGGTGGTGGGTTCTGTCGTTGCGGTCGGGTGGTGGGTGGGCCCGGCCGGCGGTCAGCCGGCCCGGACGGCCGGCATCGTGAACGGGCGGAAGGTGCGCGGCCCGTAGAGCCGGTCGAGGAGGTCGTCGAGTTCGGCGAGCAGGTGCCAGGCGTCCTGCGGGCGGGCGTTCTGCCCCGGGAGGGTGCAGCCGCGCAGGAAGGCGCGCATCGGGCCGGGGGCCCGGGGGCCGACCAGGTCGCGGACGCAGACCGAGGCGAGGTGGATGTCGGTGGCCGCGGTCGCGGGTTCGTGCTGCCGGGCCTCGGGCGGGTAGTCGGCGGCGTGGTGGTGGACGAGCACCGGCACGTCGGTGCCGACGGCGGTGGCGTAGCACCAGTCGACCAGCACCAGGCCGTGCAACTCGGGGTGGATGAGGACGTGTTCGGGGAAGACCGCGCCGTGCACCAGTCCGGCCCGGTGGGCCCAGCCCAGCGCGGTGAGCAGGCGGCGCCACATCCAGGCGGCGTCGCGGGGGTCGAGCCCGCCCGGGTGCGCGGCCGCCACGGCGGCGAGGCTGTGGAAGCCGTCGAGTGGTGCGAGCGCGTTGACCCGCAGTTCGGTGCCGTCGCCGGCGCGGTGCCGGAAGCTCTCCAGCAAGGTGGGCGCGTAGGCGCGGTGCCGGGGCTCGGCGACGGTGTCCAGGCGGGTCAGGACGTCCGCCTCGTGTTCGGTGAGGTCGTTGTCGCGGGGCGCGCGCGGGATCTTCAGCACCGCGGCGCGGCGCTCGCCGTCCTGGTCGAAACGGGCTACGCGCAGGTCGCAGAGGTCGCCTGCGGCCAGCAGCGGGCCGAGGACGTACGTGTGGCGCGGGCCGGTGAGGACCTGGCGGTCGTGGTCGTGCCAGGCCGCGGTGAGCCGCGCGAAGGCGGCCGTGGCCTGCGCGGTACGCCCGGGCGGGGCGGTGTCGGGGTGCAGCAGGCGGGCCAGCCGCCGGTAGCGGGTCGCGGCGTGCGCCGGGTCGGCGGGGAAGGCGGCGGCGCCGTCGAGTACGGCCAGGGCCTCGTCGAAGGTGCGCGGCTCGGGGTGGCCGCCCTCCTCCGGGCCGCCGAGGCGGCCGGTGGCGCGGTGCGCGTCGGGGGCGCGGTCCGGATCGGCGGGACGGCTCGGGCCGGCGGAACGGTGCGGGCCGGCGGGACGATGCGGATCGGCGGATCGGCGCGGATCGGCGGCGCTCACCGTATGCCCGCCTCGCGGTCCGGGCGCAGCAGCGCCGGGTGGAGCAGCTTGGCGTCGCCGGCGCGGTAGAGGCGGGCGCGCGGGCCGCCGCGGCTGCCGGGACGGGTGTCCGTCTGCCCGGTGGACTCCACGAAGCCCGGCACGGACAGCACCTTGCGGTGGAAGTTGCCGGCGTGCAGCGGGGCGCCCCACACCGTCTCGTAGACGGCGCGCAGCTCGCTGATCGTGAAGGTCTCGGCGAGGAACGCGGTGGCCAGCGGGGTGTACTCGATCTTGCCGCGGGCCCGCTCCAGCGCGTCGGCGAGGATGTGCGCGTGGTCGAAGGCGAGTACGGCCTCGCCGGGCTCGGAGGGAAGGGGCCGGCGACCGGTACCACCCCCGTGGGTCCCGGTCCGCCGACCCCGCTCGTGGGGACGCCCGGCCGCCGCCTCCGGTTGCCCGGGAGGCAAAACCGGGTTCACGGGTGCGACCACCTCCACCGGCAGCCAGGCGACGCCGGCGGCGTCACCGCCGGCCTGCGCGTCGGGCAGACCCGGCGCGAAGGCGACGTAGGCGATCGACACGACGTGCATGCGCGGGTCGCGGTCGGGATGGCCGTACGAACCGAGCTGTTCGAGGTGGACCCGGCCGAGCGTGGTGGCGTCCAGACCGGTCTCCTCGGCGAGTTCGCGTGCCGCCGCGGCGTCGAGCGACTCCTTCCCGGCGCGGACGAAGCCTCCGGGCAGGGCCCACGCCCCGGCGAAGGGCTGTCCGCCGCGCTCGATCGCCAGGACGTGCAACCGCCCCTGGCGCAGGGTCAGCACCACCACGTCAACGGTCACCGCGATCGGGTCGAACGCGCGCGGGTCGTACCCGGCGAGGAAGTCCCGCTCACGCCGCCCCCGTTCGCCGCTGTGGTCGTGCCGCGCCGCGTCCACGCCGGTCCCCTTCCTTCGTCCGCCGACCGCGCCGGGGCGGCGGATGCCCGTGCCGAGTTGTTCTCATGATGAGTATTTCTCGATATGAGAAGAACATAGCACGGGGCCCTGACAGGGTCCAGGCCCGGCGCTACTGTGCGGTGATGACGAAGCAGACCTACGGCTCATTCGAGGAGTTCTGGCCCTACTACGTGGCGATGCACTCCAAGGCGGCGACCCGGTGGGTCCACCTGGTGGGCAGCCTGACCGGGCTCGCGATCACCGGGTACGGCCTGGCCCGCGGCCGGGCTCGGTACGCCGCCGCGCTGCCGCTGATCGGCTACGGGACCGCCTGGCCGGCGCACTTCCTCATCGAGGGGAACAACCCGGCGACGTTCGGGCACCCCGCGTGGTCGCTGCGCGGCGACGTGAAGATGATCGCCGCGATGCTCGCGGGGCGGGACGCGGAACTCGGCGAGACGGCGGCGAAGTGGCTCGCGGAGAACGGCCGTCCGGGCGGACGGACGGCGACCGCGGAGGACGCCGGCTGACGGGGAGAGGGGCGCGGAGGGCGCCGCACACACGTCAGCCGCCAGCCGGCAAGCGGCTGACGGCTGACGGCTGACGGGCCGTCCTACGCGGTCCGGCGGGCGGTGGCTACACGGCGCTCTGGCGCGCCGCCATGTTCGCCGCGTGCTCGACCACGCTGATGAGCACCTTCTTCGCCGAGTCGCGCTCGCGCGCGTCGCACAGCACCACCGGCACGCCCTGCTCGATGTCCAGCGCCTCGCGGACGCTCTGCGGGTCGTGCAGTTCGGCGCCGTCGAAGCAGTTGACGGCGACCGCGAAGGGGATGCCGCGCTGCTCGAAGTAGTCGACGGCGGCGAAGCAGTCGGCGAGCCGGCGGGTGTCGGCGAGCACCACCGCGCCCAGCGCGCCCTGCGCCAGCTCGTCCCACAGGAACCAGAAGCGGTCCTGCCCGGGCGTGCCGAACAGGTAGAGCACCAGGTTCTCGCGCAGCGTGATCCGGCCGAAGTCCATAGCGACCGTGGTGGTCCGCTTGCCCTCGACCCCGGCGGTGCTGTCGACCGGGCGGCCCGCCTCGCTCAGCGACTCCTCGGTGCGCAGCGGACGGATCTCGCTGACCGCGCCGACCAGCGTGGTCTTGCCCACGCCGAACCCGCCGGCCACCAGCAGCTTGAGCGCCACCGGCTCTTTGGCCGGCTGCTCGGGACGGCGTTCGGTGCGCAGGACGGCCATGGTCTCTTCTCTACTCCCCAACCGGGGCGGGCGACGGGGTGCCCGCATCTGGCGTACTCACAACTCAGGTTTCACACACGTTACTTGGCGCCGCGGCCGGCGCCGTCACGGCCTGTCGACAAGCCGTGTCGGCGGCGGCGCCGCAGGCCGCTCGGGCGCCGGCCCGGTCCGGCCCTACAGGGCGCGCAGGCCATTGATCACGTCGCGCAGGATGCTCACGTCGGGCAGTTCGGCCGGTGGCACCGGCTTGTGAATGTGCACGTGCGCGGCTTCCACCAGGTCGCCGACCAGGACCCGGACCACGCCCACCGGCAGGTCGAGGTCTGCCGCCAGCTCGGCCACCGAGATGGCCTGGTACTGGCAGCGCTCGATGATGTCGAGGTGCTCGGGCGACAGGGTGGGGTCGTCCACCGGCGCCGCGCCGTCCCCCGGCGCGCGCTCGGTGATCACCAGGGCGATCAGGTCGATCCTGGCCTCCGCGGCATGGCTGGTACGGCCCCGTGTCATCGCGTAGGGCCGCACCACAGGTCCGGCGGCGGCGTCGTACCACTGCTCCGACGACGACGGTTCAGAAGTTGCGGACGACTCAGAAGTCATGGCCTGTCACCCCGTAGATTCAGCCCCTCGCGGTCAGCCGCTGAGCGCAGTGCCGCCGTCGTGCCGCGGGGCGCTGCCCAGGTGTACCCCCACCCGCTTGACCAGCAGGGCCATCTCGTAGGCGACCTGGCCGACGTCGGAGTCCGCGTCGCTCAGCACCGCCAGGCAGCTACCGTCGCCCGCGGCGGTGACGAAGAGGAACGCGTCGTCGAGTTCCACGATGGTCTGCCGGACCCGGCCGGCCTCGAAGTGCCGGCCCACGCCCTTGGCCAGGCTGTGGAAACCGGAGGCGACGGCGGCGAGGTGCTCGGAGTCCTCGCGGGTGAGCCCGTCGGACGCGCCGATGGACAGACCGTCCCCGGAGAGCACCAGCGCCTTGCGGATGCTGGCCACGCGGGCGACCAGATCGTCAAGGAGCCAGCTCAGCTCACGTGTCGCGCTGGATGGTGCCGTCATCGGCCGTACTCCTCAGGTGTTGTTCGCGTGTCAGGTGTCGATGTGTCGTCGTCGGCCGGCGCCGGGTCGAGGTCGGCGGAGCGGCCGCGCTGCCAGCCGCGCTGGAGCGATGCCATCCGGTCGCGCACCTCCTCGGCGGAGCGCTCGCGCGCCGCGGTCTCCCGCGCCTGCCGGTCGGACCGGGTCGTGTCGACCCGCAGTTGCGGCGCCAGGTTGGCCTGCCGGACCCGGCGCGGGAGCACTGTCCCGCCGGCGGCGTCCGGCGCGGGCGCCGGGGGCGCGGGAGCCGGCGCGGCCGTGTGCGCGGCGGCCGGGGGCGGGGCGGCGTGGCGCCCGGAGCCGCGGGGGGAGGGCGGCTGGGCCTCGCCCGCCGGCGGAACCGGCCGCACCGGGGGCAGGGGCTGCGCGGCGGGCGCGGACGTCGTGCTCCGGGACGGCGGCGCGTCCTGCTCCCGGCCGTGCCCGTGCCCCTCGCCGTGTCCTCGGCCCCGGCCGTCCTCCGGCTGCTCCGCCCGGCCCGCCGGACGGGGCGGCCCCGGCTCCTGCGCGTCCGGCCCGGCGGGGGGTTCGGACGCGCCGTGGCCGGCCGGCTGCGGCGGGTCCCCGACCGGGTGGCCGTGGTCGGTGACGAGCACCGGCGCGCTGCGCCGCCGGCGCCGCGGCAGGCCGAAGGAGGTGCCCCCGGTCTCCTCGGCGGGCTGCGGTGCGGCCGTCCCCTCCGCGTGCGCGGCGTGCTCCTTCTGCGGTTCGCCGCCGGCGCCGTCCAGTCCCCACTGCCGGAAGGTGTGCTCGGTGTCGCCGCCGAACGGCCGGTCGCCGGCGGGCGTCGGGACGGCGTCGGGGGCCTGGTCGGGCGCGAGGTCCAGGCGGGTCGAGCCGGTGTCCGGCTCGCCGGTCTCGGTGAGCAGCGCGGCCGGCACCAGCACCACCGCGGTCGTGCCGCCGTACGGGGACTGGCGCAGCGAGACGCGGACGCTGTGGCGCTGGGCGAGCCGGCTGACCACGAACAGGCCGAGCCGGTCGGTGTCGGACAGCTCGAACTCGGGGGTCTCGGCGAGCCGGAGGTTCGCCTCCAGCAGCGCGTCCGGGGTCAGGCCCAGGCCCCGGTCGTCGACCTCCAGCACGAAACCGTTGGCGACCGGCTCGCCGTGCACCCGTACCTGGGTGTGCGGGGGCGAGAACACCGCGGCGTTCTCGATGAGTTCGGCGAGCAGGTGGGTGAGGTCGGCCACCGCGGCGCCGGCCACGGCCAGCCTCGGCAGCCGGCGGACCTCGATCCGCTCGTAGTCCTCGACCTCGGCGACGGCGGCGCGCACGACGTCCATGAGCTGCACCGGCTTGCGCCACTGGCGTGAGGTCGCCGCGCCGGAGAGGATGACCAGGCCCTCGGCGTGCCGCCGCATGCGGGTGGTCATGTGGTCCAGCTTGAACAGGTCCGCGAGTTCCTCGGGCTGTTCGGTACGGCGTTCCATCGCGTCCAGCATCGTCAACTGGCGGTGCAGCAGCACCTGGCTGCGGCGGGCGAGGTTGACGAACACGTCGGAGACGCCCTTGCGCATGTCGGCCTGGCGCACCGCCGCCTCGACGGCCGCGCGCTGGAGCACGTTGAGCGCCTGGCCGACCTGGCCGATCTCGTCGTCGGCGTACTCCAGCCGCGGCACCTCGGTCTCGATGTCGACCTGCTCACCGGAGGCGAGCCGGCGCATGACGCGCGGCAGCCGGGTGCCGGACAGCTCCTGCGCCTCGCGGCGCAGCGCGCCCAGGTCGCGGATCAGGCCGCGGCCGATCCGGACCGACACGAACAGCGAGGCGATCACCGCGATCAGGCCGAGGCCGCCGGCGAGCGCGGCCTCCACCACGAGGTGGGTGGGCACCGGCGCGGCGCTGTCGGTGAAGTCCTGGACGACCTGCTGGTCCAGCTTGTTGACGTCGGTGATGGCGGTGCCGGCCACCGTCGGCCAGGACTGGTGCGCGGCGATGATCGGCGCGTCGTCGGTGGTGGCGGCCGACACGGCGTCCTGCGCGGCACGCAGTTGCTTCCCGGGACCGCTCTTGAAGAACGCGTCGAACCGGTCGCGGTCCGCCTTCGACAGTTCGGGGACGTTGTCGTCGTAGTAGCCGCGCTCCAGGGCGACCGCCGAGGTGAAGGCGTTCAGTTCGGCGCGGCTCATGTGGCCGGTACTGATCGCCGCGCCCATCAGGGCGTCCTCGCGGCTGGTCTGCTCCTCGGCGCGGATCACTCCGATACCGGCGTTGCGCTGCGGCTCGAAGCTGGTGTTGTCGATCAGGTAGAGGCTGTCGCAGAACGCGAAGGCGGGCGCCTCGAACGTGTTGTAGCCCGCGTACGTGTCCTCGCGGGAGATGTGCTGGTCGTCGACCTGGCGGCGAAGTCCGGCCAGCCCGCCGACGACCTTGAAGAAGTCGTCGAGGTGGCCGCGCGCCTGGGAGTTGAGGTCGCCGTCCATGTGGCCGTCGGTGAGGTGGCTGCGCAACTGAGCAATGGCCGAATCCGTCACCTGGCCCTGCTTCTCGAAGGCGGTCCGCGCCTCGGAGTCGCGGGTGTCGGCGATGTACAGCAGGGCGGCCTTCCGCTCCTGCTGGACGCTGCCCAGCGCGTTCTGCAGCGGATAGAGCACGTTGTTCGCTATTCGCTGGGGATCGGGCCGTCCGAACACCGCCCTGCTCGTGATCGTCGCGGCAAAGACCCAGATGGCGGTGAGGGACACCAGCGGGATCAGCAGCAGCGCCACGATCTTCCGGCGGATCGTCGTACCGCGAAAGCGCATGGCCTCCCCAACGTCTCACCCCGAAACGGGGATCGGTCCGTACCGTACAAACGGCGTGAGCCTACTACTGGATCAGTGACAACTCGAAAGTGCGTCCGGAGGGTTGACCGGGTCTGGCCGGAAAGTGCCACCCGTTCGGGTGAAGGATCGGGCGGAATGCGCATGGACGTTTCGGGGCAGGGACCCTCTATGGAGTTCGAAAGCCGATCAATGTGGGAGGACCAGTCCGTACCGACCCCGCGGATGCCCGACCCGGTACGGGCCGCGGCGGTGCGTGCGGTGCTGATCTCCGCGGTCGCGCTCACCGAGGCGTTGACCAGTGTGCTGCTGGCCGCCGGCGACTCCTGGCTGAGCGCGCCGATGACGCTGGCCACCGTCCTCACCAGCGTCGTCGCGAGCTGGGCGGTGCTCGACGTGTGGGTCACCCGCCAGGTGTGGAACCAGCGCAACGGCGTGGTGTCCAGCCCGAGCAGCGCGGCGCGCGCCCTGCGCCGGGAGCGCCGCCGCGAGCGCCGTGCGGCGCGGGCCGCCGCCCGCCGCCGTCCCGGTCCCCCGCCGCACATACGCGGTGGGCCGGTCCACCGCGGCGGCCCGGCGCACCCCCGCGGGGTGTGAGTGCCCCGGGCAGGACGGCACCCCCCGGCAGGGACGCCGTCCTGCCAGCGCCGTCAGATCTCCGCCGTCAGGTATCCGCCGTCAGATCTCCGCCGGGCGGCGGAACATCCGGGTCGCGGTGATCTCCCCGTGCACCTGCTCGCCGCGTGGATCGGGCACCGGCAGCCCGGGCCGCAGGTGCTCCTCCACGCTGATGTACTTCAGGCCCGCCCGCAGGTCCGCGTCGTTGCGCAGCCGCACCACGAGCGGGAACTCCGCGAGCGCGGTCGTGTCGAACAGGCCGGTGGTGTAGAGCAGTTGCACGCCGAGCGCGTCGGCCACCGCGCGCTGGAGCTCCAGCAGGTAGGTGGCGTTGGCCCGGCCGATGGGGTTGTCCAGGAACAGGGTGCCGGCGTGCCGCTGGCGGTCCCTCCCCCGGTCGTTGCTGCGCAGCGCGGCCATCGTGCAGTACAACGCGATGGCGGCGGTGAGGAGTTGCCCGCCGGAGAACACGTCGCCCATCTGCCCGACCGGCACCCGCTCGGCGCGCAGCACCGCGTCGGGCTTGAGGATCTCCACGGCGACGCCGCGGGGTTCGAGGGCCGCCCCGACGCCGCGCAGCAGCAGGGTCATGCCGTCGCGCCGCAGGTCTGAGTTCTTCCGGACGGCGGCGCGGGTCGCCTCGTCGATGACCTCGCCGAGCCGGTCGGTGAGCAGGGCGTGGTCCGGGTCGTCGAAGCGGATGCGCAGGAACTCCTGGCCGGACCACTCGCCGAGCCCCTCCGGCAGCCGGGAGAGGCGCTGCGCGGAGCGGAGCGTGGCGAGCGAGGACTCGACCAGGCCGCGCAGCCGGTCCACGATGCTGTCCCGGTTGCGCTCCAACTGGTCCAGCTCGTCGGTCAGGACGCGCAGCCGGGGGGCGAACGCCGCGGCCCACGCCGCGGCGTGCTCCGGCAGCGAGGAGGCCGGCAGCTCCCTGATCTGCTGGCGGGCCGGGGTGCGGACCTGTTCGTAGCGCACGGCGTTGGCGTGCCGGATCAGCACGTCGGAGGCGTCGCGCAGGTGCGCGTCGGCGGTCGACAGGTCGGCGGCGCAGCCGCGCAGGCCGCGGCGGGCCTCGGCCGCGGCCTGCCGGGCCTCGGCCAGGTCGCCGGGATACGGCTCCGGCTCGTCGTCCTCGGCCGCCGTCTGGGGGCCGTCGCGCAACAGGTCGCGCAACAGGGCGGCGGTCTCGTCGAAGCCGCTCCCCGCGTCCTCGGCCGCGCGGTGCGAGCGGACGATGTCGGCGTGCGCGGTCCTCGCCTGTTCCAGCTCCTCCTGGTGGGTGGCGAGTTCGGCGTTCGCGGCGCGCAGCAGTTGCTGGGCGTGGTCGGCGTCGCGCGGGGTGAGGGCGTCGGTCAGCGCCGCGTGCGCGTCGCCGTCGTCGGGGGCGAGGCGTTCGGCCTCGGCGCGCAGCCGGCCGAGCTGCTCGCTGGCGGCGGACTGGCGTGACTCCAGGGTCTGCACCAGTTGCTCCGCGCGGCCGGCGGCGGCCTGCCGGGACGGCCCGTCGGAACCGTCGGGGCCTTCGAGGAGCTGCGCCGCGCGGGCGCGGACCTTGTTGCTGAGGCGTTCGAGTTCGGCGAGTGCCGCGTTCTCGGTGCTCTCCGCGCGGGCCTGTTCGGCGCGCAGGTCGGCCCCGACCCCGACCTGCTCGTAGACCTGCGAGGCCGCGCGGTACGCCTCGCGCAGCGCGGGCAGCGAGGAGGCGGACGGCTCCCGCGGGTCCGGTTCGGGGGTGTCCTCCGGGGCACCGGCGATCTCCGCGCGTTCGGCGCGCAGCACCCGCGCGGTACGGCGGGCGTCGTCGGAGGCGCGCTGGGCGGCCCGGCGGTCCTCGTCGGCGGCCCGTGCCCGGTCCAGGCAGGTCTCCGCGCGGGCCTCGGCCTCGGCGGCGTCGGCGGTCAGTTCGCGGGCCCGGCGCTGCCAGTTGGCGCGCTCGCGCAGCCGGTGGGCGAGCCCCGCGAGCTTGTCGGCGCGGCGGCGGGCCTGTTCGGCGGCCGCCCTGCGGGCGTCGTGGTCCGCGCCGGCCTCGGCGGCGGCGGCGTCGGCCTCGGCACGCTCCTCGCGCGCGGCCGCCAGGTCGGCGCGGGCTTCCTCGGCGGTGTCCTGGGCGGCGGCGACCTCGGCGGCGAGTTCCGCCAGGCGCCCGGGCGGGCAGGACGCGCGCCAGGACGCCAGGCGCGCGGACAGGGTGCGGTCGTGCGCCAGCCGGGCGGCGAGCGCGCGGATCTCCTCCTCGCGGGCGGCGGCGCGCCCGCGCAGTTCGCGGCGCTCGCCGTCGGCGGCCATCTCGTCGTGCATCGCCGGGTTCGGCGGGACGAGGAACACGTCGGAGTCGGTGCCGCCGGGCGGCGGGGCCAGCAGCGCCGCCGCGGTGCCGACGGCGACCGTGGACCTCGGCAGCAGGGCGGCCTGGGCCAGGGCCTCGCGGGCCCGCGCGTAGGAGTCGGGGTCGGTCACCACGACCCCGTCGACCAGCTCCGGACGCGCGGCCATCACGGCGGCGTGGTCGGCCGGCGCGACGGCCTGGGCGAGGTAGCGCCAGCCCGGCAGCGCGGGGACGCCGTGCTCGGCCAGGAACTCCACGGTGGCCAGCACGTCGGGGCCCGGCGGCAGCAGGCCGCCGTCACCGAGCGCGCCGAGGATGCGCGCGTCGTCGGCGGCTGCCGTCCGCAGCTCGAACATCTGCCGCTCGGCGGTGGCCACCGCGTCCTCGACGAGTTCGCGCAGCGGCTCCGCGAAGCGGTCCAGCTCCTGCGCGCTCAACGGCCCCTCGCCCTGCCGGGCGCCCGGGCCCTCGCCCGCGTCCGCGCCGGCAGGCGCGGGTCCCGCTCCCCCGCCCGCCGGGTCCGCGGCCGGACCCGTTCCCGAGGAAGCGGCCGAGGAGGAAGAGGACAAGGACGCCGGGGACGAGGGGGACGGGGACGCCGGGCCGGCGAAGGCGCCCGCGGCGCCCCGCTCGCCGAGCCCCAGCAGCGCCAGCGCCCGCGGATCGGTGGTCAGGGCCGCGGTGGCGTCCAGCGCCGCGCGATGGGCGGTGGCGGCGGCGGTGAGCGCGTCCGTGGCGCGGGCCGCGGCGAGTTCGGCGCGGGCCTCGCCCGCGGCGGCCTCGCGGGCACGGGCGGTCGCCGCGGTGGCGGTGCCGGCGGCGGCGAGCGCCAGGGTCTCCGCGGTGCGCTCCGCGTCCGCGGCCGCGAGTGCGGCCCTGGCCGGGTCGGCGTCGGGCGCGGTGTCGTCGAGCCACCCGGCGCGTACCGCCTCGGCGGTCTCCTGCTCGACCTCGGCGAGGCGCTGCCCGAGGTGGCCGCTCTCGCTGCGGGCGCGCTGCGCCTCGGTGGCGGCGGCGGTGGCGTCACGGTGGGCGCCCTCGGCGAGGGTCTGGAGCCCGGCGGACCGCTCCTCCTCGTCGTCGGCCTGGCGCTCGGCCCGTACGGCGGCGCCCTGCAAGGCGCGCACCAGCTCGGCCGCGGCCTGCGTACGGGCCGCGAGCGCGGGCGCGGCGTCGCGTTCGGCGGCGCGGATCGCCTCGGTGACCCGCGCCAGCCGGTCGCCCGCGGCGCGGTGCCGCAGGACGGTCTCGGCGGTCTGCCACGCGGCGTGCAGGGTACGGGCGTCGGTCAGCTCGCGGCGCAGCGCCGCGGCGCCCTTCTCCGCGCCGGCCAGCGCGAGTGAGGCGTGCCGGTAGGCGAGTTCGGCCGCGATGCGGGCGCTGCCGGCCCTGGCCTGCTCGGTGTCGGTGACCGCGTGTGCGGCGTCGGCCATGTCCTGGGCGAGTTCGGCGGCCCGGCCGCGCTCCTGGCGGGCGCGGGCGGCCAGCCGGCGGGTCAGCACGCGGGTGCGGCGCTCGGACTGGGCGTGCACCCCGCGGGCCTGGTCACGCACGGCGGCAGCCCCGACGATCCGGTCGAGCAGGTCGAGCGAGCCGGCGGTGAAGTCGCGTTCGGCGGTGAGTTCCGCGCGGCGGCCGAGCTTGCCGGCGAAGCCGTGCACCAGGTCGGCGAGGCCGTCGGTGTCGCGGGTGTCGGTGACCGCGCGCAGCAGCAGGTCGGTGAAGTCGGAGTCCTTCTTCACCGCGAACAGTCCGGCCGCCTCGCCCTCGTCGGCGTTCATCTCCCGCTGGTAGCGGAAGAGTTCGGGGTCGAGGCCGAGGTCGCCGAGGTGCTCGTTCCAGCGGTCGTGGATCTCCTCCCAGACGACCTCCAGGTGCGGGTACGCCTTGCCGGCCTCGGTCAGCGCGTCGCGGAAGCCCTTCATGGTGCGGCGGCGGCCGCGGGCGCCGGACGTGCCCTCGACGGGGGGCCGGACCGCGGTGGCCTCGGCGACCGGCAGCGAGTCCAGGCCGAGGCCGGGACCGGGGCGGAAGGAGTACCACGCCTCGGCGAACTTCCGCGGGTCGGACGAGACCTGCCGGCCGCGCCACTCGCTGACCTTGCCGACCACGACCAGCTCGCCGGTGAGGGTGTGCTGCCACTCCAGGGCGACGTGCCCGCAGTCCTCGGCGAGCAGGAACTTGCGCAGCACGCCGGAGCTGGCCCCGCCGAGGGTGTTGCGGTGGCCCGGGAGCATCACCGAGAAGATCAGTTTCAGCAGTACCGACTTGCCGCCGCCGTTCTCCAGGAAGAGGACGCCGGCGGGGGCGGGGCGGCGCGGCGGTCCGGTCGGCTCGTCGGTGAAGAAGTCCCCTTGCGCGGGCGCGGGCTGGGGCACGGGCTCGCCGACCCCGCGCAGGTCGAGAACGGTGTCGGCGTACCGCGCGCCGGCCGGCCCGATCGAGTAGAGGCGCAGTCGGGAGAGCTCGTACATGCGGGGGGCTTTCGTGGTCGGGGCTTCGGTGGGTGGGCGGATGCGGGCCGGGGCGCCGGCCGGATGCGGGCGCGGGCCGCGGACGGGCGGGCCGCGGTCCGGGCCGCGGTCAGGTGGCGGCGTGGAAGGGCAGCCCCGCGTCCGCGACGAGGTCCGCGGCCTCCCCGTCGGCGGCGGGGACCAGCGTGGCGGTGCCGTCGCCGACCGGCACCACGCCGAGTTCGAGGAGTTCGGCCATGGCGGCGCTGCCCGCCATGTCGCGCACCTGGAGCTGATAGCGGGCGGTGGTGCGGTAGGTGCCGCCGGACTCGTCGCCCGTACGGTGCAGGAAGCCGGAGTCGACGAGGAAGGCGACCGCCTTGCCGATGATGCCGGTGGTCGAACTCGCCAGGCGCCGGGCGTCCTTGGTGGCCCCGGTGGCGCTGCGCCGGGTGTAGACCCGCCAGGCCGCTTCCAGGCCCGGGGCGTCGCTGGCCGGGTCGGTGTTCTCGCCGCTCTCGTCGGCGCGCTCCTCCAGCCGGCGGCACGCCTGCCGGACGAAGGCGTCCACGCCGTGCACGGTGATCCGGCCGACGTATCCGTCGTCGGCCAGGTCCTCGGGGCGGGGGAAGGCGAGCGCGGCCGCGGCGAGGTGGGCGAGGCCGTGCAGGAAGCGGTCACCGGAGTCGGACGCGGCGCGGCGGGCGTAGTCGCCCATCCGGACCGCGAAGACCGAGTCCTCGCCTGCCGCGACGGCCATGCCCGCCCGCGGCGACACCTCCAGGACGACGAGGCCGAGCCCGGCCGCCACGGCGTCGGCGAGCCGGGCGAACGCCGGGTCGTCGCGGTGGCGGCGGACCAGTTCCGCGTACTCCACGTCCCGGGCCGGGACCAGCTTGGGCTGGAGACCGAACCCGACCAGGCGGGCGGCGTCCGCGACGTCGCCGGGCACGATCGGGGCCGGCGCGTCCGGCTCGCCGGGCTCCCGGGTGTCGTCCTGCCGATCGGTGATCACGTGGTGCGTTCCTTCTGGTGCCGGGGGTGGTCGATGGCGGAGGAGGACCCGGGGGCGGCCGGGGGCCGGAGGGCGGTACGGGGTCCGGCCGCGCCGTTGGCCGGGGCCGGGCGGCGGCCGCGGTCAGCCCTCATGGGCGGCGCCCCCCGTGAGCCGGGCGGTGCCCAGGACGAGGTCGGCGCCGCCGAACTCGGAGTCGTCGAGCACGGTGCCGTCGTCCACGGCGAACAGCAGCCGGGGTTCGCCCTGGCGGTGGGCCGTGCCGACCGGCGGGGACGCGGCGTGGATGGCGAGGAGCGCGACCAGGTAGGGCAGGTCCGGGTCCTGGCGGCGCGCTTCGGCGAGCAGGCCCGACAGCCGGCGCGGGGCGTCGTGCGGCAGGTCGAGCAGGGCGAGCGCGGACTCCAGTTGCTCGTCGCTGAACCGGGAGTCGTCCGGGGTGGCGACGAGGTCCGGCTCGGGCATCTCGGCGCCCAGGTGGTCGCGTTCGACCGGCGGGGTGAGCAGCAGGTCGACCAGGTCGGTGACGCGTACGGCGCCGGGAGTGCGCAGGCCGGTGCCGCGGGCGAAGAACGCGTCGGTGACGCGGGACGCCTGCTCGACCGGCAGCGGCAGCAGCGGAGCGACGAGTTGGCCGTACAGGTCGAGTCCGGCGCGGGCGGGGGGCGCGGCGAACGCCTGCCGGTCCTGCTCGGCGCGGAAGAGCGGCCCGGCCTCCAGCAGCCGGGACTGCAGCTGGGTGTGGCGGCGGATGCAGTCCTTGACGATGTCCACGAGCTCGGCGGCGCGCCGCTTGTGCTCGGGCTCCTCCGCCTCGTCGCGCGCCTTGCGGATGTTGGTGAGGATCGCGTTCTCGTGCCGGTAACGGTCGGCGACGTGGTCCAGCGCCTCGGCGATCATGTCGGGGACCTGGCGCAGCCAGTCGACCGCCCGGACGTTGCGCCGGGTGGCCTCCAGGGTGCGGCGCAGGGTCTCGGCGTACTGCACCGTGCGGTAGCGGGCCTGCTCGGCGGCGAGTTGGGCGTCGGCGAGGCGGCCGCGGCTGATCAGCACCTCGAGTTTGACCTCGGCGGCGATCTGCGCGCTGGTGACGTCGGTGTCCAGCGCGCCGACCAGGACGTTGACCGCCTCGTCGGTGGTGCGCAGGTACACGCCGCCGCCGGGGCCGGCGACCTCCTCGATCAGCTTGAAGTCGTAGTCCCGCCGGACGTAGGCGCCGTCGGCGCCGAACGTGCCGTAGACGGCGCGGAACCCGCGGTCGGCGCTGCCGACGTTGATCAGGTTCTCCAGCACCCAGCGGGCCACGCGTTCGTGCTCGGCGTGGGCACGCGCGGGGGCCTGGGCGGCGACGCGGGGCAGCAGCCTGGCCACTATCTGGTCGTGGTCGGCGCCGGTGTCGAAGTCCATGTTGAGGGTGACCAGGTCGATCGCGGCCAGCGCCACCTCGGCCATCGCGTACACCGAGTACGCCCCGGCGAGGTTCGCCTTGCGGGTGTCGAGGTCGTGCAGCGGCGCGGTGCAGGCGAGCGCGCGCAGCCGGCGGGCCAGCCCCTCGTCGGCCGCCGGCCCCGGCGCGGGGCGCGACGCACCCGGCAGCGGCTGCGGCCGCTGCCGCGACTGCTGCGGCGGAAGGTGCGGGACGGTCGTGGTCACGCCCCCACACTAGGCGGTGCCACCGACAACTCACGAAACGGCACGGATGCGTACGGGGCGGGCGGTGCGCGACTCGTGCCCGGGCGAGCTGCCATGATCGTCCCACGGGCATCGGCGGGCCGATGCGAGGCGACGGACCCGGGCGGATCATCATGGCGCAGGCAGCGGTGGCGCGAGGCGCGATCGACCTCAACGCCGACCTCGGCGAGGGCTTCGGCCGCTGGCGGCTGACCGACGACGAGGCGCTGCTGTCGGTGGTGACGAGTGCGAACGTGGCGTGCGGCTTCCACGCGGGCGACCCGGCGACGATGCGGCGGGTGTGCGGGCGGGCGGCCGAGCGCGGGGTGCGGATCGGCGCCCAGGTCTCCTACCGCGACCTGGCGGGTTTCGGGCGGCGCGCGATGGACGTGCCCGCGGACGAACTGGCCGCGGAGGTCGCCTACCAGATCGGCGCGCTGGAGGTGTTCGCGCGGGCGGAGGGCGCGGTGGTGGCGTACGTGAAGCCGCACGGCGCCCTGTACAACCGGGCGGTGCACGACGAGGAGCAGGCCGAGGCGGTGGTGGCCGGTGTCCGGCTCGCGGGCGCACTGCCGGTGCTGGGGCTGCCGGGTTCGCGGCTGCTGGCGGCGGCCGGGCGGGCCGGACTGGCCGCGGTGCCCGAGGCGTTCGCGGACCGCGCGTACACCGGCGCCGGCACCCTGGTGTCGCGGCGCGAGCCGGGCGCGGTGGTCGAGGACGCGGACGCGGTGGTGGCCCGTTCGGTCGGACTGGCCCGCGACGGCCGGGTGACGGCGCTGGGCGGGGAGGTGGTGGAGGTGGCGGCGCGCTCGTTGTGCGTGCACGGCGACACGCCGGGGGCGGCACGCCTCGCGGCCCGGGTGCGCGCGGCCCTGGAGGGAGCGGGGCTGCGGATGGAGGCGTTCGCATGAGGACGGGCGAGGGTACGGGCGCGTGTGCCGGCCCGGGTACGGGATCGGGTACGGGCGGCGTGGGTGGGGCCGCCGGCTCCGGTACGGGCGCGGGATCGGGGGACGGCGCTGCTACGGGTCCGGGGGACGTCTGCGGCGGAGGCGCGCCCGCGATCCGCGCGCTGCCTGCCGGAGAGGCGGCCGTCCTGGTCGAGGTGGCGGACGGGGAGCAGGCCCAGGCCCTGCACGCGGAGCTGGAACGGCGGCGCGCGGCCGGCGAGTTGGGAATGGTGACGGAGGTGGTCCCCGCGGCCCGTACGGTGCTGGTCGACGGGCTCGCCGACCCGCGGGCGTTCGCGGCGGACGTGGTGCGCTGGCGGGTGCCCCCGCTGGCGCCCGCCGCCACGGGTGCGGTCGAGTTGGCCGTCCGCTTCGACGGACCGGACCTGGCGGAGGTCGCGGACCGGTGGGGCATGTCGCCGGCGGACGTCGCGGCGACCGTCACGGGGACCGCCTTCCGGGTGGCGTTCTGCGGGTTCTCCCCCGGCTTCGGGTATCTCACGGGTCTGCCGCCGGAGTTGGCGGTGCCGCGCCGGGCCAGCCCGCGAACGTCCGTGCCACCGGGCTCCGTCGGCCTCGCCGGACCGTACGCGGGGGTCTATCCGCGGGCGTCGCCGGGTGGTTGGCAGATCATCGGGACGACGGACGCGGTGCTGTGGGACGCCGGCCGGGACCCCGCGGCGCTGCTCGCGCCGGGCACCGCGGTCCGTTTCACCGCCGAGGACGCGGTCGGACCCGCCGCGGCACCGGCGGCCGGGCGGTGAGCGGCGCCGTGCTGACCGTCGAACGTGCCGGCGCCCTGACCACCGTCCAGGACCTCGGCCGGCCCGGGTACGCCCATCTCGGGGTGCCCGCCTCCGGCGCCCTGGTCCGGGCGGCCCACCTGCTGGCGAACCGCCTCGTCGGCAACCCCGGTGCCGCGGCCGGGTTGGAGACGACGGTGAACGGCTGCGCGGTGCGCGCCTCGTGCCCTGTCGTCGTCGCGGTGACCGGCGCCGCGTGCCCGGTCCGGGTGGACGGCCGCCCCGCCGCCTGGGGCGTCCCGGTGCGGGTGCCCGCCGGTGCGGTCCTCGACGTGGGGACGGCGGAGCGGGGCGTACGCGCCTACGTCGCGTTCGCCGGGGGGCTCGACGTGCCCGCGGTGCTGGGGAGCCGTGCGACCGACCTGTTGTCGGGGCTGGGGCCGGCGCCCTTGTCCGACGGCGCCCGACTCCCCCTCGGCGAGAGCCGGTTCGGCCCGCCGCCGTACACAGGGGACGTACTGCCGTACGGCGGGATCGGCGCCGAGGTGGTGCTTCCGCTGCTGCCGGGGCCGCGCGCGGACTGGTTCGCGCCCGGCGCGGTGGGCGCCCTCGCCCGCGGCCGCTACACGGTGTCCCCCGCATCCAACCGGATCGGCCTGCGCACGCTCGGGCCGCCCGTGGAACGGCTGCGGCACGAAGAACTCCCCAGCGAGGGAATGGTGTCGGGCTCCGTCCAGGTCCCCCCGGACGGGCGGCCGGTCGTCTTCCTCGCGGACCACCCCACCACCGGGGGCTACCCGGTCATCGGTGTCGTCCCCGCCGCGGCGCTCCCCGCCGCGGCCCAGGCCGCCCCCGGCACCCCGCTGCGCTTCGCCCCCGCCGTACGGACCCCCCGCTGAACCGCTCCCCGCGATCGGTGCCACCCGTGCGCCCGTACGAACCCGCGGGTGCGGGTGCGGGGTCGTCCTCCCGGGAACGACCGGACCGTCCCGTCCGGGAGCTGCTTGGACGGGACGATCCGCCTATGACCAGGGGCGCTTGCGTTCCAGGGCCACCAGGGGGCAGTTGAGGGCTGCCGCGATCTTGGCCAGGGTGGGCGGGGTGGCGTTGCGCCAGCCGGACTCGATCTCGCCCATCAACTGTTCGGAGATCCCCACGGCGGCGGCCAGGCCCCGCTTGGTCAGGCCGGCTTTCCGCCTCGCCCAACACACCGCTTCCGGTTCGTGGTTGAGCCGCCTTGGACGGCGCCGGGCCGATCGAGGACCGTCGTCTTTTCTCCCTCCGCTCACGTGGCCGGTTCCGTCGGCGTGCGGTGGCGGGTGTCCCAGTCCTCGCGGATGGCGGTGAAGGCGGGGCGGACGTGGTGGTCGAGGTAGTCGGTGCAGGCACGTAAACGCGCGACGAGCGCGGCGAGTTCGGCCGGGTCCTGGCACGTGACCGTGTCGTCACGCGTGATCTGGACGTTCAGGACGGGGAAGAGCGGACCGTCGTCCCGATCCTGTGCGGTTTCGGCGTGGGGTCGGCACTCGACGGAGCAGAAGAACGGCACGTACCCGGGGTCGTCGGCGTCGTACTCCGGACCGGCAAGGGGGCCGGTGACGTCCACGAAGTGGAAGTAGTGCAGGACGTCCGCCAGCGTCACGTTGAGCAGCCCGGGATCGACGTCGCTCGTGCTCGGGTCCTCATGCGCCCACGCCGGCAGGTACCCGTACGCCGTGATGCCGTTGGACGTGGAGATCCGCCACGTGCGCGCCGGGCCGGACGTGCGTAAGGCCGCAACGGCGACCACCGTGTCAGCGCTCACGACGCCGTACCACCCTCCGCCGCGGTGCTCCCGGTGTGCTCGCTCAGCACGGTGCGCAGGAATGCCAGCGACTCCACCGGGGTCAGCGCCGCGTCGCGCACCACGTCGTACGCCAGCCGCAACGGCTCGACCTCCTCCGGCTCGTCGGCGAAGTGACCGCTCCAACTGCTCTGCGAGTACGCCACCGTGCGCCCGTGGGAGAAGTAGATCAACTCCAGGGAACCGGGCAGCCGCTGCGGTCCCGCACCGAACGGCACCACGTGGAGCAACACGTCCGGCCACTGCGCGGCCTCGATCAGATGCTCCACCTGCTCCGTCCACGTCTGCCGGTCCCGCGCCCCGCGCCGCAGCACGGCCTCGTCGATCAGCGCCCGGTAGTGCAACGGGTCCGGGTCGGTGAGCCGTTCCTGCCGCGTCAGCCGCGCCGCTACCCGCGCCTCCACCTGTTCGGCGCTGCCCGGCCGCGCGGCCCGCACCTGCTCCTCCGCATAGGCGCGGGTCTGGAGCAGGTCGGGGACCGCGCTGATCGCGTACTCCTGGATGCAGGCCGCGACCGCTTCCAACGGCGCCAGCCCCAGGAAGGGGCGCTCCTTCGCCTCCCGCTTCGCCAGGTGCCACAGCCGCACCAGCAGGTCCCCGGTGCCGTACACCCGGTCCAGCGCGGCGGCCGCCTCCACGGTCCCCAGCCGCTGCCCCCGCTCCAGGCGGTGCAGGTACGACTGCTCGTACAGGCACAACTCGGCGAGCTGCACCAGGCTCATCCCCGACTGCCGCCGCCGGTACGCCAACTCACTCGCGTACCACTCCCGTGCCGACAGACTCGTCAGATCGGCGTTCCCCCTTCTCCCGCTACCCGCGCCAATGGTGTTGTCGCTGGCCATTCCGATATCCCTTCCACGGTTCTGTTACTGATGACGGTGCTGCGATACGGCGCCCCTACGCGTAATTGCGCGTAGCAGGCCACCAAGTCCCCCTGTCCGGAATCGAACCGGAGCCGTCAGTCCCTTCCGCGCTCGCGACGGAGCAATGCGGAACAGCCGGGGCGACGCCTGACGGGGTTCCAAGGGGGCCTCAGCGAGCGCAACCAGGGGCGGGACGGATCACCCGCGACGACGAACCCGATCAGCACGCAACGAGTTCCGACGGCCAGGGTGCGGCGGCATCCACGGCCCAAGGAGTCAGGCCCCACCCGACCGTGCGGCGCACCCGCAGCACGCTCCTGTGCGTCTTCGGACAACGCCGCCGGAGACAGGCGATGGGCATCTCTCGCCGTCCTGCCGAACAGCGCTGTAGTTTCCTGCATGTCGATCTGGTGCTCCCTCAACCGGATTCGGATCGGCCACGCCCCGGGACCGTTCACGCGGTCGCCGGGGTCCGCACCCGAAATCCTCAAGGGTGAAACCGGTCGAACCAATCGCGCGGCTCTATACGAGCTCCTATATTCGGAGCTATGGACGCGTCACCGCTTGGGCTTTGGGCCCATCCCGAACTCCGCGCGGCAGCCAAATCCCAGGACTGGGGCGCCGTTTTCCGCAGCTACCGCACGTTGGCCGGACTGTCCCAGACCACATTCGGTGCGCTGGTGGGGCTGGTGCAACCCGACGTGTCCGACATCGAACGCGGACGTCGTCGGGTCACCTCGGCCGAAGTCCGCCGGCGCATCGTTTCCGGCCTCGGCGTACCGGCTGAACTGCTGCACCGTGACGCGCCCGCGCCTGCCACATCTCCGGTACCGGTTCTGGAACTGCCGGGTCCAGGTCCTGATGAGGACCTGTTGGCGCGCGTCACCACTGCTACGAACGCGACGCATCGGGTCGATGCGGCCACTCTTGACTGGTTGGACCGGCTGCTTGCCCAGCACCGGGAGGCGGAGGACCTGATCGGTTCTCGGCCGCTGGACGAGATCATGCGCCAGCAACTGCGCACCGTGGTGAACCTGTATTCCAGTGCCCGAGGACCGACTTCACGCCGCGTGGTGCGCCTTGCAGCGGAGCACGCGCAGTTCCTCGCCTGGATGGCACAGGATCAAGGACGGACCGCTGCCGCACTCGCCTGGTACGACCGCAGCCACGAATGGGCCTTGGAAGCCGAAGACGCGGACATGGCCGCCACCACCCTGTCCATGAAGGCGCATATGGCGTGGTCCGGTGGACGCGGTGACCGCACGGTACGTCTCGCCGAGGCCGCGCGCTGGTCGGCGCCGGGCGCGTCGCTGGGCGTGCAGGGGATGGCCGTGCAGATGGCCGCACGCGGCCACGCGCTCAACGGTGCCGCCGCCGAGGCGCACCGCCTGATCGACAACGCCCAGGACCTGATCACCCGGGCGTCCGAGCACCCCGAGGACGAACCGGCATGGATGTACTTCTACGGGGAGACGTGGTTCGAGTTGCAGCGCGGCATGATCGCCATGCATCTCCACGATTGGTCCGGCGCCGTGAGACGCCTGACCACTGGACTCGCCGCTCTGGACGCGAACTACCAGCGGGACCGCACGTGGTACGGCTCCTGCCTGGCCCATGCCTACGGGGCCGCTGGGGGAATCGCCGAGGCGCTGACCGTCGCCCTCCCGCTTGTCGCGGATGCAGCGGCCGTCGGGCGCCCGCACTCCTGGAACGAGCTTCACCGTACAGCCGCAGTGCTCATGCGCTCCGGGGCGAAGGAGGGACGACAGTTGGTCGACGCGCTGGCCTCGTTCGACTGACCGACACGCGGTGCGCGGCGCGCAGTGGGTCGCTCCGTCGGCGCCCCGGGGGGGAAAGGCTCCGACGGCGGTGGCGGCTCTCGTACGGGCTCGTCGCCGGAACGGGGGTGTCCGGGCCACGTCGATCCCTCCCGAAGGGGAACGCCCCGGGAGCGTGGGGCGCGCAGTTCACGCGGGGGTGTGCCGGGGACCCGGAACCGGCGGGGCGGGACGCGGGCGCGGGCACGGCGCGCGCGGGGCACGTCGGCGCGTCCGGGGGCGCGCCGGAAGGCGCGGTCGGCGGGGGCCGGCGGGCGCGCGGGCGGACTGCGCACGGCACGGCCGGGCGCGCTGGTGCGACAGCGGAGCGCCCGAGTCGGTAGGCTTCCGCCGCCCCGTCCCCACGGGAGTCCGCACGGCCGCCAGGCATGAAACGCCCGGTGGCCGGTAAGGATGCCGGACGGCGTTACACGCCTGGCCACGGAAATCCCGTTGCCATGAGACCCCCCGCACCGGATGCTGACCTCATGTTCGACCCAGACATAGCGCCCAGTGGCACCCTTCTCGGCCTCCTCCAGCGAGGACGCGGGGACGGGCCCCTCCATGCCCTGGCGACCGAGCGCGCGGAGGCCCTCGCCGCCCTGGAGCAGTGCGTACTGCGCGACCCCCGCCTGGACTGGCGGGTCGAGTCGCGCTCCTTGTACTACGCGCGCCTCTACTCCGACCTCGAAGGCCCGCTCGACGGAATCGAACAGCACCTCTTCCATCCGGACGACCTGCTCGTCCCGGACGAGCACCGCTGCGGGCTGGCGCTGTCCGTGCTGGGGCACCTGGCGGGGTACGGCCGCCGCGACGCCCTCCGGCTGCTGCGCCGCTACGCCGCGGCCGGCGGCTGCTGGTCCTGGGCGCTGGACGAGCTCGCCGTACGCGACGACGAGGCGGGGCTGCGCGCGCTCGGCCCGGCCGTGGTGGCCCGCTTCCCCGAGACCGAGGAGGGCGACGCGGAGCTGGCGCTGGCCGTCCGCGAGGCGTACGAACCGCGGCCGTGGCAACTGTGGGCCGAGGACGCCGCCCACCCCGGCACCGCGGCTCGGGTGCGCCGGGCGACCGAGCAGGTGTCCTTCGACCGCTGGCAACGGCAGATGCGGTCCGCCGGGCCCGCCCCCGGGTGGAGCGTCGCGGCCGTGCTGGAGTGGGCCGAGCAGGGCCTGACCCGGTATCCCGCGGTCGAACGCGACCAGCCCGCCGCGCGGTGCCTGGCCTCGGTGGCCGGGCCGGAGGACCGCCCCGCGCTGCTGGAGGCGGCCCTGCGCGGGCCCTCGGCCGCGCGCGCGGCCGCACTGCGCCACCTCGTCGACCGGCGCGACCCCGAGGCGTTCGCCCTCGTGGAGGCGGCCGCGTCCGGCGCCGACGAGCGCGTGGTGCGGGCCGCCCTGGAAGCGTTCGAGCGGCGCGCGGACGAGGAGGCGTGCGCGCGGGCGCGCGGGTGGGCGGGGCGCACCGACGCGCTCGGGTACGCCGCCGCGCGCATCCTGGCCCGACACGGCGGTCCGCGCGACGCCGACCTCGTGCTGGCCGCGCTGCGGCGGGCGGTGCAGGCGGGCGGGGCCGACGCCGAAGGGCTCGACGCGCTGGTCGAGGGGGCGGGGCGGTTGTCGGCGTGCCGGGCCGCGCCGGTGCTGCGGCACCTGTACCGGGAGACGTCGTCCTCGCAGGTGCGCGGGACCGCCGCGCAGGCCCTGGCGGCCACCGATCCCGGCTTCGCGGCCGGGTTCGCGGTGGAGTGCCTGTGGGACTGCGAGGAGAGCACGAGGGAGCTGGCCGCGCGCAAGGCCGCGTCCGGGGACGTCCGGGTGCTGGCGCAGTTGCGGAGGCTCGCCGCGGACCCGGCGGAGGAAGTGGACGTGCAGACGGCGGTGCGGGGGCGGCTCAGCGCGGGGTGACCGCCGGGACCGTCGGCCGCGGGATGGGTGGGGTTCGGCGGAGGGCGCCCGGCTCGCGGACGCGTCGTGGCCGGGCACGCGGTTCCCCGGGCGCGCGGTCCGCGGGACACACCGAGCGCGGCCCCGGGTGCCCGGTTCCGCGGGACGCACCGAGCGTGGCCCTGGATCCGCGGGGCCCACCTTGCACGCCCGCGAGTCCGTGGGACCCGCCGAGCGCGCCTCCGGGTCCGCGGAACGTGCGGAAAGGCCCGTCGCGCCCGCGCGTCGGGCCTGCGCGCGAAGGTCCGCGCGGGCGCCGCGGAGACCGGCGAAGCCCGCCTCGTCGTGGCTGCGCGCGCAGGTCCGCGCGCTTCGCGGAGGGGCCCGCCGGGGGCGCGCCCACGCGGGGACGGGCCGTGGGCGGGGGTGGCGGCTGGCATATGCCGGAAGCACCACCGGATCGGGTATCGCGGAAACCCTTACGGGCCATCGCTCGCTGTGCAACAGTCGTTACCGGTCCATCTGTCCCACCGTCCGCCACGGCCGTCACAGCGGCTGCCCGCAGACATCCCTCGGAGTGCGTCATGCCGTCCCCCGCGCACGCGGATTCCCCCGCAGCACAGCCGCCCGGTCCCGGGGCCGTGGATGCCCTGATCAGTCAGGCGCGCCAGTTGCGCAGTCGGGTCGACGAAGTGCTCGGAGAGAGTGTGTCGGCCGCCGAGGACCCCCGGCTGCGGTGGCAGCGGGCGCTGTGCGACCTCGCCGTGCACCAGCTCGACGACCTGGGCACGCACCTCGGCCAGCTACGGGAGGGCTTCGACCTCGACGTGCCGGTGGAGGTGCTGTCGCGGGCGCCGGAAGGGAAGGCGGACCCGCGGTTCGCCGGGTCCGCGCTGCCCGACGCGACCGCGGTCGGCGCGCTCGGCCGGGCCGGCAGCGCCGAGTGGGACCTGCTCACCGACGCCGCGCAGTGGTCCGACGAGCTGTACCGCATCTTCGGCCGCTCCCCGCAGGACGGACCGCTGACCCTGGACGAGTTGCCTTCCTGGCTCTTCTCCGAGGACCAGCAGTTGCTCACCGAGATGGTGACCGGCTGCCTGGTCGACGGGCGGCCGATCGACGGCGAGTTCCGGATCGTGCGTGCCGACCGCTCGGTCCGCACCGTGCACATGGTCGGAGAACCGGTCTTCGACGCCGACGGCGGCACCATCTCGATGTGGGCCGTGATCCGCGACGTCAGCGACCTGCGCCGCAGCCAGCGCGTGCTGCGGGAGACCCGTGACTCCCTGGAGCGGCAGCGGCAGATCGCCCAGACCGAGCGCCGCCTCGCGGTGGAGCTCCAGGAGGCCGTGCTCCCGCCGTGGCGCGGCGGGCTGCGCTTCCCCCAGCAGGGCGGCAGCACCTCGATGGACCTGGCCGCGCGCTACCTCCCGGCGGCGGCCAGCGGTCTGATCGGCGGCGACTGGTACGACGCGATGCAACTGCCGGACGGCGCCTCCTTGCTGTCGGTCGGCGACCTCACCGGACACGGCGTGGCCGCCACTTCGGGCATGGCGATGCTGCTCGGCGCGCTGCGCGGGATGGCCGTCGCGGGGCTGGCGCCCGGCGCTCTGATGTCCTCGCTCAACGAACTGCTCGACGCCTCCGCCCAACCCGCCCTCGGCAGCGCCCTGTGCTGCCGTTACGAACCCGCCGGGCGGGTCCTGCACTGGGCGCAGGCCGGGCACCCCGCCCCGCTGCTGTTCCGCAACGGGACGGGGCGCGCGCTCGATCCGCCGGAAGGCGTACTGCTCGGCGCCACCTCCGGCGCCCAGTACGCCCAGGCGAGCGAGCGGCTGGCCCCCGGCGACCTGCTGCTGCTCCACACCGACGGCCTGGTGCCGCGGCGTGCCCCGCACCCCGCGTCCAGCGGCGGCAGCGCCGAACGCCTGCTGGCCATGGCGCCGTTGCTCGACGGTGCCCGGTCCGCGCAGGACTGCCTGCGCATGGTGGCCGAGGAGTTCGACGTCCCCGAGCGGGCGGACGACGCGTGCGTGCTGATCGCCAGGATCGCCTGAGGCGGCTTCCCTGCACCCGGGCCGCCCGTCACCGGGACGGTTCCCCGATGTCCGCGGTGTCGGCGTCGGTTCCGGCGACGGACCGGTGTCCGGTGCGACGTGTCGGCGTCGTCACACCGTACGGGTCCGCGGGACCTTCCCCCTCGGCGGCGTGGGCTCCTTCGCTCCCTTCGTCTCCTTGGACGGTTTCTGCGGGGGCAGGGCCGTCTCGATCTCCCTGCGCAGGTCCTGGATGTCGCCGATGCCGGCGTACCGGGCGGTGAGCCGGTACATCTGGCGCAGCCGGTCCCAGGTGCGGTGCGAGGAGGTCTGCCCGATGGTCGCCAGCGCGATCCGGGCGTAGCGGTCGGCCTGTTCGGGGTCGTTGGCGATGAAGCACGCCGACGCGAGCGAGAGGTAGTCGAAGATCGTCGACCGCTCGTGACCGCCGCCGCGCAGGTCCAGCGCCCGCCTGGCGTGCACCTGGGCGTGGACGGCGGCCGACGGGTCGTGCTCGGCCAGCGTGCGGTAGGCGAGCGCCTGCATGCCGTGCAGGTCGGCCTCGTCGAAGTGCTGCATCCAGGTCGGGGGCGGCACGTCGCCCCGGTCGGAGGCGAAGAGCTCCTCGGCCTCGCCCAGGGTGCGGCGCATCTCCTGGCCGCGTCCCATGGACGCCTGCGCCCACGCCTCGATGGTGCGCAGCATCGCCTGGGTGCGCGGCAGGTTCTGCTCGCCGGAGCCCGAGGTGGCGAGCCGCATCAGGTCGATGGCGTCGTCGGGCCGCTCCAGGTGCACCATCTGGCGGGCCGCCCGGGACAGCGCCTCGCCGGCCCGCGGCCGGTCGCCGCCCTCGCGGGCCGCGTGCGCGGCGATCACGAAGTACTTCTGGGCGGTCGGCTCCAGGCCGACGTCGTGCGACATCCAGCCGGCGAGCACCGCGAGGTTGGCGGCGACGCCCCACAGGCGGCGTTGCAGGTGCGGAGGGTGTCGGTAGGAGAGCATCCCGCCGACCTCGTTGAGCTGGCCGACCACCGCCTTGCGCTGGAGGCCGCCGCCGCGTGAGGCGTCCCACGCGCGGAACACCTCGACCGAGTGCTCCAGCGACTCGATCTCCTGGGAGCCGACCGGGACCGCCTCGTAGAGGTCGCGGGCGGCGGGGTCCACGGTCAGCGGGTCGTCGAGGAGGGGTCCGTCGGCCGCGAGGGCCGGGTCGGTGTGCAGCCAGTCGTACATGGCCGTGCTGAGTACGGTGCCGGCGGTGAGCGCGGCGCTCGCGCCCACCAGTCCGCGTCGGTTGAGCATGAGGTCCATTCCCGTGAATTCGGTGAGGACCGCGGCGGTTCGCTCCGGCGGCCACGGCAGGCCGTCCCCGGTCTGTCTCTTCCCCCCCTGCCGGCGCCGGTCGAACCCGAGGTCCTCGATGGTCACGACACGACCGAGGCGCTCGGTGAACAACGCGGCCAGCACCCGCGGCACGGGTTCGCGCGGTGACTCGCCGGTTTCGATCCAGCGGCGCACCCGCGAGGTGTCGGTCGACAGCTGCGGATGGCCCGTGGCCGCCGCATGCCGGTTGACCAGCCGTGCGAGTTCGCCCTTGGACCATCCGGTGAGACCGAACAGGTCCGCGAGTCGGGTGTTGGCTTCGTTGCCCACGTCAAGCCCCCAGGTTCCTCGGCACGTTGACACTAATCCCGGTGACATTGGCCCCGCGACTATTCGCCAGGGTTCGCCAGGGTCCGCCAGATGGTCTGCCACCCGCGCCAGGGTGTCAGGTAGGAACGCGCCACCCCGCCCCGGTTCCGCATTCCCCAGGGTGCGGCACCAGGGCGGGGCGGCGCCCCTGGAACTCGTTGGCACGCGAAGGGATCTGCTTCCACTCATGTATTCGGCATCGTCCTCCGTGTCCGCCCCGCCCCGGCTCGCGCACCCGTCGGTCGGCGAGCCGGTGCTGCGCCCGCGCCCGGCCGCCTTGCGGCGGACCGTGGCCGGCGGGCCCCATCCGCTCAGCGGGAGAATCGACCTGACCGGCCCCCAGGGGGCCCAGCTGCGCACCGCGGTCGCCGCCGTGCAGCGGATCTGTCCGGAGTTCGCGCCCGTGCAACTGCTGCGGCGCGGGGGCCGCACCGCGCTGCTGATCGGCACCTCCGGCCGGGCGCCGGCCGTCGCGAAGTGTCTGCTGGACCACTCCCCCGCCTGGGCGGAACGTTTCCGCCACGAGATAGCGGCCTACCGCACGTTCGTCCGCCAGCGCCCGCCGGTGCGGGTGCCGCGGCTGATCGCCGCCGACCCGGAAAGCTGCGTCCTGGTGATCGAGCGGGTGCCCGGCCGCGTGGTCGCCCCCCAGCGGCATCCCGTGCAGGCGCCGTCCCGCACGGACGTGCGCGCGGCCCTGTCGGCGTACGCGCGGATCAACGCGTGGCGGCCGGCCAACGGGTCGTTCGACGCGCCCATCGACTACCCGGCGCGGATCGGGCGCTACCACGAGCTGGGCCTGCTCACCGACCGGGACCTGGGCGACCTGCAGAAGCTGCTGCGCGGACTGGCGCACACGCAGGGCCAGTTCTGCCACGGCGACGCCCTCCTGTCGAACGTGCTGCTGTCGCCGGCCGGCCCCTCGCTCGTCGACTGGGAGCACTCGGGCTGGTACCTGCCGGGCTACGACCTGGCCGTGCTGTGGTCGGTGCTCGGCGACGACCCCGCGGCGCGGCGGCAGATCAGCCAGCAGGCCCAGGCGCAGGGCGCGGAGGCACGGGACGGCTTCCTGGTGAACCTGATGCTGGTGCTCACCCGCGAGATCCGCACCTACGAGACCGCCGTGCAGCGGACCATGCGGGCGACCGGGCCGGTCGCGCCGGGCGCCGCGGAGGCGGGCGAGGAGCAGCGGCTGCTGCTGCGCCGGCTCCACGACGACTGCGGGATGGCGCGGCGCGCGGTGCGGGCGGCGGTCGGCACGCAGTGACCCGGCCGTCGGCGCCCGCGGGGGCGGGCCCGGGAAAAATGTCGACAGGGCGGCGCCGTCCGGCACAGCGGGTTCACAGGTGTACGCCACTGGCGGTCGGCAGGTCGGCGGCCACGCGGCCCGGAAAGCCCGCCGTACGGGGGTCGGCGGGCGCCGGACGCGCCGTATACGGGTGGTTGACGGGGCGTCGGGGCGGCCGGTAGCTGTGGGGCACCGATCATCCGGACCCCCACTCGGAGGAGGCACTCGTGCCGCGTTCCGCTCCCCCGCCCGCACCCGGAAGACCCGCCCCGCTCGGTCGACACGCCCGCAGCGCGGTGGCGGTCGCCGCGGCGGCGCTCCTGCTGCCGCTGTTCGGCACGGGCACCGCGGCCCACGCCGCCGCGACGGGCTCGCTCCAGCAGACGTTCACCGACGCCGCCGGGAAGTACGGCGTACCGCGCAGCGTGCTGCTGGGCGTGTCGTACCTGGAGTCCCGGTGGGACGGCCACCAGGGCATGCCGAGCGTCACCGGCGGCTACGGGCCGATGCACCTGACCGACGCGCGGACCGCGCTCACCGACTTCCCGGTGGGGCCGGTCGGGGACGGCGGCGACGACGGGCGCGGCGACGACTCGCGCCCGCTGATCACGCCCGAGGAGGCGGCCGCACCGGCCACCGCGTCCTTCCCGGCGAACCTGACGACGGTGGACCGCGCGGCGTCCCTGACCGGTCTGGCCGCTGCGGACCTGCGCGCCGAGCCGGCGGCGAACGTGGCGGGCGGAGCGGCCCTGCTGGCCGCCGCGCAGCGCGCGTTGGGCGAGCCGCTGAGCGCCGACCCGGCCGACTGGTACGCCGCCGTGGCGCGCTACTCCGGCGCGGACGACCGGGACACGGCGGACTCGTTCGCCGACGACGTGTTCGACGTGATCCGCCAGGGCCAGGCGCGCACCACCGACAGCGGCCAGCGGGTGGTGCTCGCCGCGGTGCCCGGCCTGGCACCGGCGTCCGGGCAGGCGGCGAGGGTCGGCCTGCGCGCGGACGACGACGCGAACACCGAGTGCCCGCCGGGCCTGGGCTGCGAGTGGGTGCCGGCGCCCTACCAGGAGACCGGGGACGGCGACTACGGCAACTACGACCTCGCCGACCGGCCGGACGACGAGAAGATCGACACGATCGTCATCCACGACACCGAGGGTTCGTGGGACACGTCGCTGAAGCTGGTCCAGGACCCGACGTACCTGGCGTGGCACTACACGGTGCGCTCCTCCGACGGGCACGTCGCGCAGCATGTACGGACCGAGGACGTCGGCTGGCACGCGGGCAACTGGTACACCAACGCCAAGTCCGTCGGGGTCGAGCACGAGGGTTTCCTCACCGATCCGGACGCCTGGTACACCGAGGCGATGTACCGCTCCTCCGCGCGGCTGGTGCGGTACCTGGCGCAGAAGTACGACGTGCCGCTGAACCGGCAGCACATCCTCGGCCACGACAACGTGCCCGGCCCGACCGGCGCCTACGTGCCGGGTATGCACACCGACCCGGGGCCGTACTGGGACTGGGGCCACTACATGGCGCTGCTGGGCGCGCCGGTGGTGCCGACGGCGGGGGCGTGGGGCGGTGAGGTGACGATCGACCCGGACTACGCGACGAACCAGCCGGTCTACACCGGTTGCACCACGGCGGGGGCGACCTGCCCGGCGCACGGCTCCGACGCGGTGCGGCTGTACACCGCGCCGAGCGAGGACGCCCCGCTGGTGCAGGACGCGGGCCTGCACGGCGCGGGCGGCGCCAGCACCACCGACGTCAACGACGTGGGCGCGCGGGCGTCCACCGGCCAGCAGTACGCGGTCGCGGGGCGGCAGGGCGACTGGACGGCGATCTGGTACCTCGGCCAGAAGGCGTGGTTCCGCAACCCGAAGGCGAACCCGACGGCGGTGGACGCGACCGGTCTGGTGGTGACCCCGAAGAAGGGCCTGGCGAGCATCCCCGTCTACGGCCGCGCCTACCCCGAGGCGAGCGCGTACCCGGCCGGCGTGCCGGTCCAGGCGCTCACCCCGATGCCCTACACCGTCCCCGCCGGCCAGCGGTACGTCGTCGGCGGCGCGGTGCACGGCGAGTACTACTACTCCGTGACGTTCGACCCGGCCGGCCACCAGGTGGTGCGCGGCAAGAACGTGTACTACGAGATCCAGCTCGGGCACCGCGTGGAGTACGTCCTCGCGTCGGACGTGACGCTGCTGCCGTCGGCCCTGTCGTAGTCCGGCCGGGCGGGCCGTCCTCAGGGGGCGGCCCGCGGGCACGGGTGAGGGGCGCCGTCCGGGACGGCGCCCCTCACCCATGTCACCGGTGGGCGCGGTCCCCGCGCCCCGGGCGGCTCACTCGGCCTGGAACATGTCCGCGGGCAGCGGCTTGAGCAACTGGTAGAGGTCCTCGCTGATCGGCCGGTCCCAGGTGGCGATGGTGACCTGGACGCCGTCGCTGCGGTCGAACTGGGCGCAGGCGACCCGGGACTCGGAGATCTTGATCCGGCGGACGATCAGCGGCCCGTCGCCCAGCATCACGGGGATCTGCTCGACGTCGACCACCTCGGCCGGCTCGTCGTTGCCCAGGGCGGCCAGCAGTTGCGCCACCTCGAAGGGCACCTGGCCCTCCTCCAGCTCACGGGCGGGCGAGCCCTCGGGGAGGTTCCCGATCAGCATCGCGGGGCCGCGGCCGCCGAAGAGGTCGTACCGCAGGTAGATGCCCTGGCAGCTACCGTCGGTGCCGGGCAGCAGGCCGGCGCCCAGGTCGCCGGGCCAGTCCCCCGGGTCCATCGCGAGGACGTCGAAGTCCGGCCCGGTGGGCGTGGCTGCGCTACGGCGGCGGAGGAAGGACATGCCGCCATCGTACGTGGTGGCGGGGTCTTGACGGGAGCCCGTTTCACGTCTCGCGCGGGGCGGTGGCGCGCACGCCGGGCGATCCGGCGCCGGGCGGACGCCGCGGCGCCGGCACCCGGGCCAGCTCGGCCCGGGCAGACCCGGCCAGGCCGTCGGCGCCGCAGCCGAGCGCGCCCTCCAGCCCGCGCCGCAGGGCGTCGGCGGCCGGACCCGGCTGCCCGGCCGCGCGCAGGGCGGCGCCCTGGGCGACCCGGGCCGCCGCGAGCTGGTGGGCGGCCGGTGACGCCTCCAGGTGGGTGACGGCCTCGGCGAGCAGGGCGAGGCCGCGCGGCCCGCCGATCACCTCGGCGGCGACCCGCAGCGCACCGCCGACGGCGGAGGGCGCGCCGAACTGCCGGGCCCGTTCCACCGCGTCGAGCGCGGTGCGGGCGGCGTGCTCGGGCGCGTCGGGCGCCTCGGCCAGGGCGAGGTGGAGCTGCCAGGGGCACCAGCCGGGGTTGCGCATGCCGCGCGGGTCGAGCCGGCGTCCGACGGCGGCCAGTTCCGCGGCGGCCTCCTCGCGCCGCCCCAGGGCGAGCAGCACCTCGCCGTGCACGGCCTGCGCGTCGGGGAAGGTCACGGCGGCGGGGAAGGGCGCGGCGAAGGCGTAGTCGGCGGCGAGCGCGGCGGCCTCCTCGGCCCGGCCGCGGGCGACCAGTATCCCGGCGAGCACAGCGACGGCGTACCACTGCACGGGGGTGCCGCGGCCGACCCGCTCGGCCAGCCGCAGCCCGTCGCGGGCCAGTTCCTCCGCCTCGGCGAGCCGCCCGCAGCGGTAGCGGACGTAGCCGAGCAGGACGTACCCGAAGGACAGGTGCGCGCCGCGCCAGCCGTGGCGTTCGAAGTCGGCGATGCCCTCGGCGAACAGTTCCTCGGCGCGGTCGGGCCGGTCGGCGTAGACGTAGGTCATCGCCACGAGCACGGGGACCTCGAAGCCGCGGCCCTCGTCGGCCCAGGGCAGGCCGCCGCGCAGCGCGCGGGCGGCGTGGCGCAGGACGGTGTCGGTGGGTTCGGCGCGCAGGGTGGCGTCCCAGGCGCGCAGCCCGATGATGTACCGCTCGGTGAGGTCGCGGCCGGTGAGGCGGTCGGCGAGCCGGGCCAGCCGGCGGGAGCGCCCGGGCGAGTCGGGTTCGTCGGACCGGAACGCGTCCCACATGAACTGCTCGGCCTGCATCCGCAGCCGGGTGCGCGGCGCGGTGGCGGTGCGGGCGGCCTTGCCGACGACCTCGGCGGCCTCGCTGAGCCGGTCGCTGTGCGCGAGGGACTGGGAGAGCAGGAAGAGGATGCCGTCGCGCAGTTCGGGGTCCCCGATCGGCTCTTCGAGGGCGGCGCGCAGGTGGTTGGCGGTGGTGGTGGGCTCCAGGAGCTGTGTGGCGCAGCCGAGTTCGTACAGGACGGCGGCCCGCTCGCCGGGCGGCGGGGGCTCGCGCAGCGCCCGGGCCAGGCAGTCGCGGGCCGCCTCGGGGGCGCCGGCCCGCAGGATCTCCCGGGCGGCGGAGCGCAACTGGTGCACCACCCACGGGTCCTCCTCCGGATGGGTCTCCAGCAGGTGGCGGGCGGCCGCGGTGGCGCCGAGCCCGGCGTCGACGACCGCCCAGGCGGCCTTGCCGTGCAGGGCGACGCGCACCGCGTCGGGTATCGCCCGGTAGACGGCGGTGGCGATCAGCGGGTGGACGAACTCCAGGGTGCGGCTGCCGGTCAGGACGCGGGCGGCCCGCAACCGGTCCGCGCAGTCGGCGGCCTCCTGGCTGCCGAGTCCGGCGACGGCGGCGGCCAGCGCGGGCTGGATCTCGGTGCCGAGCACGGCGGCGGCCCAGGCCAGCCGGACCGTGGAGGGGCCGAGGCGTTCCAGTCCGGCGATGAGGCCGCTGCCCTTGCTGGCGGCGGCCAGGTCGCGCAGCAGGTGGACGCTGCCGTTGTCGGGGCGCAGCCCGCGGTCGTGCACCTTGACGGCCAACTCGACCGCCTCGAAGGGGTTTCCGGCGGTGACCGCCCAGCACTCCCGGCAGAAGTCGTCGTCGGCGTGGTCGCCGACCCGGTCGCGCACCAGCCGGCCGATCGCGTCGGCGGTCAGCGGTTCCAGGCCGAGCGGGCGGTGGCCCGCGCGGCCGGGCAGGCCGCGGAACGCCTCGGCGGAGGACGGCAGTTCGTCCGGCCGGTAGGCCACGACGACCAGCAGCGCGAGGTCGTCGGTGCGCGGCGCGAAGGCCGCGAGCCAGTTCAGGGACTGCGGGTCGGCCCAGTGGGCGTCGTCGAGCACCAGCACCACCGGGGCGTGCTGGACCGCGACGTGCGTGAGCATCCAGTCCAGGCCGTCCCGCAGTCCCTGCGGGTCGGGGGCGGCGCCGCTGGCCGTGCACAGCCCGAGCGCCGGGCCGACGATGCCGTACCAACTGCCCAGCGCGGCACGCAGCTCCGCCTCGGTCGAGCCGGCGAGCAGAGGTTGCAGGAGCTGCCGGGCGACGTGGAAGGCGACCTGCTGCTCCTGGTCGCCGCCGCGCGCGGACAGCACGGTGCAGCCGCGGTCCGCGGCGCGGGAGCGCACCTCGGCGAGCAGGGTGGTCTTGCCGAGCCCGGCGGAGGCGGCGAACGCCAGCAGCCCGCCCCGCCGCCGGCCGGGGGTCGCGGCCGGCTCCCGCACGGCCCCGGGCTCCAAGCCGGTGACGGCGGTCAACGCCTCATCCACGGCGGCCAGTTCGGCGTCACGTTCGAACAGCGCGCGGGCGCCGCCGACCGTCCCTCCCAGCATCCTTGCTCCCCTTGCCGACCGGCGGGGCGCGCGCGGGGCGCACTCGTTCCGGTGGGACCACAGCGTACGCCGTCGGATGCGCGCGGTAAGGGCGTACGACGGTGAACGTCCGCGGCCGGGCGGTGCCGGTGCGCCCCTGGCAGGAGGCGCACCGGCGGGGTGGAGCCCGGCGGTTCCGAGGAAGGCGGGCACCTCCCGGTCGGCCCGCCGCGACCTTCCCACGGCTGTCACGCTCACCACCACAGCGCTGGGGCCCCACTCCCCGCCAAAGCTCCCATGCGCCCCGCGTGCGCCCCCATCACCATGCGTCACGGAAGGGGAGGCGCGGGCGGGGCGGCGGTCCCGGTGGGACGCCCCGGAACGACGGGGCTCCTCCTCGGCCGGGCGGGGCCCGGCGGGCGCCCCGTGCCACCGCGGCGGGCACGGTTCTGCGCCGCAGTGCGCGGACGCCCCCGCACGCGTCCGCGCCGCGGCCGGCCGCACCTCCCGCCGCCCGGACCCGGACCGACCCAGCACGGGCATGGCCGATCCGGGCGCGGGTGGGGACCGGACGGGCCGATCCGGGCCCGGGTCGCGCCGGGACGGCGCCGACCCACCCGGTCGGCACCGCGGTCACGGCCCGGGCCCGCCCCGGACTGCCGGACCGCCGGACTGCCGGACTGCCGGACTACCGGGCTGCCGGAGCCCCGCCCACGACCGGCCGGGTCCGGGGTCATTTGGGGGTGTCGGTGGGCTGGTCGCGGTGGCGGGCGTGGTGGCGGGCGACCCGGGCGCGGTTGCCGCAGGAGGGCTTGCACCACTCCTGGCGGGCGTGCGCCTGGACGAAGTAGCGCACGCAGCGCGGCGCCGGGCAGGCCCGCAGCCGGGGCCGGTCCGGGCCGGCGAGGAAGGCCATGCCCGCCCGGGCGAGCGCCGCGGCGAGCAGGTCGGCGGGGGCGTGCCGCCCTGCCACCGCGTAGCCGGCGGCGGGTGCGGCGCCGGGCGGCCAGGCGAGCCGATGGGTGACCGGCACCCGCGCGGCGGCCGCGTTCAGCCGGTCCAGGGCCGCGGCAGCATCCGGCAGCCGCCCGGCGTCGGCCTTGCTGGGCGCGCCGGGCAGCACCGCGCGGGCGAACAGCGCCCGCAGCGCGGTCCGTACGCCGACGGCGGCCGCGAGCATCGCGGGGCCGGTGGCGGTGCCGTGTGGACCGTCGCCTGCGGGGGCGGCGCCGGTCGTGACCGGGTCGGCGTCCGGGCCGTGCCGCCCGGCGGACCCGGTGGACTCGGCAGACCTGGTGGACTCAGCGGACCCGTCCGACGCGGCAGACCCGTCCGGCAGGTCCGGTCCGCCCGGTCCCTCCGGCGGGGACGGCAGGTCCGCCGCCGCGAAGCCGTACTCCGCCAGTTCCCGCGCGTGCAGCCGCACCCACGCGGCCAGCCCGGCGGGGTCGGCGAGGTCGTCCGCGACTCCGCCGTGCCCGTCGTGGCGGACGGTGACCGCGAGGGCGATGGCGAGATGATCAACCGGCATGGGCTAATGGTATCGTCGCCGTACACCATTAACGCAGAGGGGGTATCCGTGTCCGACCTGCGCGAGGTACTGCGCGAGATCGAGGTGTTCGAGGGGGAGCTGCCGGACTTCGACGTCTCGGAACTGCCCGCGGACCCGCACGAGTTGTTCACCGAGTGGCTGCTGAACGCCATCCGGAGGGGGGTGCGCGAGCCGCACGCGATGACCGTGTCCACCACGGGACTCGACGGGTCCCCGTCGGCGCGTGTGCTGATCTGCAAGGACATCACCGCCGACGGCTGGCAGTTCGCCGCCGACCGCGACAGCCGCAAGGGCCGCGAGCTGTCCGCCCGCCCCGCCGCGTCGCTCAC
Source organism: Streptomyces sp. SN-593 (assembly GCF_016756395.1). Classification (NCBI taxonomy): domain Bacteria; kingdom Bacillati; phylum Actinomycetota; class Actinomycetes; order Kitasatosporales; family Streptomycetaceae; genus Actinacidiphila; species Actinacidiphila reveromycinica. Next base: position 7,826,265 of record NZ_AP018365.1, on the reverse strand, counting down.
CTTCTACTGGTCGCCGCTCGCCCGCCAGGTGCGGGTGCGCGGCACGGTCCGGCCCGGCACTCCCGACGAGTCGGCCGCGGACTTCCTCGCCCGCTCCCCCGGCGCGCGCGCCGAGGCGCTGCTCGGCCGGCAGAGCGCCCCGCTGGCCGACCTCGCGGTGCGCGACGCCGACGTGCGCGAGGCCGCCGGGCGGATCGCCGCGCGGCCCGGGCTGGTCGCCCCCGGCTGGACGCTGTACACCCTGCGCGCCGAGCAGGTCGAGTTCTGGCAGGGCGACAAGGAGCGCCGGCACACCCGCGTCGAGTACCGCCGTACGGACGCCGGCTGGGAGCGGGGGCTGCTGTGGCCGTGACCGGGACCTCGCCCGCCGACCTCCGGGAGGCGCTCGCGGAGGGGCAGTCGCGGCTGCGCGCCTTCCTCCCGGACCTCACCGACGAGGCGCTCCGCGGGCCGAGCCCGCTGCCGGGCTGGAGCCGCGGCCATGTCCTCACGCACATCGAAGGGGTCGGCCTCGCGCTGGCCCGGCAGGCCCGCTACGCCCTGCGCGGCAAGCTGATCGACGTCTACGACGGGGGCCGGGCCGCCCGCGACGCCGCCATCGAGACGGGGCACCGGCGGCCGGTGCAGCAACTCGCGCCGGCCCTGGCCGACGCGCTGGACGAGGTGGAGGCGTCCTGGTCCGCGGTCGGGCCGGACGACTGGGACCGGCCGGTCCGCTACCGCGAGGGGACCCTGCGGGACGCCGGCCTGGCCTGGTGGCGGGAACTGGAGATCCACACGGCCGACGCGGACCTCGGCTACCGCACCCACGCGTGGTCGGTGCCCCTGTGCACCCACCTCATCGGCTTCCTCGCGCCCCGCGTGCCGGACGGGTACCGGGTGACGCTCACCGCCACCGACGCGGACTTCTCCTGGTCCCACGGATCGGGCTCGCCCCTGGCCGTCGAGGGGCACCTGACCGACCTCGCCGCCTGGCTCGCCGGCCGCCACCCCGAGCAGCCCCTGACCGCGGACCGCCTGCCCCCGTTGGGCAACTGGCCCTGACCGAAGCAGCGGAGGGCCCCCGCCCCACCCGGGGACGGGGACCCTCCGCGGCAGAGGCCGGTCAGGTCAGGTCGAACTCGCCGTCCCGCGCGCCCAGGACGAACGCCCGCCACTCGGCGGGGGTGAAGATCAGCGCCGGGCCGTCGGGATTGCGGCCGTCCCGCATCGCGATGTACCCCTCCACGAAAGCGATCTGCACGTCCCCGGTGCCCTGGCTGCTGGACAGCCACTCCGCCCCGGTCAGATCCACCTGCGGCTTCTTCCCGTTGGCCAACGGCTGTCCGACGGTGCTCTCGGCCACGTCCCGACTCCTCCCACATCGACGTCCGCCCCCAGCGTAACGGGGTCGGCCCGGCCCCGGGGAAGAAGGCGGAAGCCGCACGCCGGGCGGCCCGATGCGCTAAGGACACCCGGCGGACGCGGACGCGGACGCGGACGCGGACGCGGACGCGGACGCGGACGCGGACGCGGACGCGGACGCGGACGCGGACGCGGACGCGGACGCGGACGCGGACGCGGACGCGGACGCGGTCCGGCCCGCCCGGGGCCGCCGCACGCCCGCCTGGCCTGGTCCGCCCTCTGCGCACCCCCAACTTCCCTACCGTGCAGGCCGCTTCGAACCGCACCCGCTCGGCCGACCCGGCCGGTAGGGTCCGATCATGACCGCACATGATCACGGCCACCGCGCGGCCGCCGACCTCCGCGAGTCCCCGCTCGCGCCGGGTCTGGACCCCGCCCGTACCGCCCTCGTGCTCGTCGACCTGATGGACCGGGTCGTCGCGCTGCCGCTGGCCCCGCACCCGGGGCCGGACGTGGTGGCGGCGGCGGTGGGACTCGCGGCGGTCTTCCGCGCGGCGGGCGCGCCGGTGGTGGCGGTCCGGGCGCAGCGGTCGGGGGCCGCAGAACAGCCGCCCGGCAGCGGGTTGGTGCCGGAGGTCGCCGCGGCCGCGGACGCGCTGGTGGTCAAGCGGACCGTCGGGGCCTTCCAGTCGACCGAGTTGGACGCGCGGCTGCGGGAGCGCGGCATCGACACGCTGGTCCTGGCCGGCGTCGCCACGAACGTGGGTGTGGAGTCCACCGCCCGGGCCGCCGCCGACCTCGGCTACCGGCTGGTCTTCGCCCACGACGCGATGTCCGGGCTGACCGCGGCGGAGCACGACGCCTCGGTCGCGCTGGACTTCCCCCGGTTCGGCGACGTGGTCGCCTGGGGCGACGTGTACTTCGCCTGACCGCCCGGCCGCTCCCCGCCCCGCCCGGGCGACGGCTCGTCGTAAGGCCACGACCTTGTCTCTGTACCTACTGGTATGTACGATCGCGCCATGGACACCGCGGACCGCCTCGTCACCAGCACCCAGGAACTGCTCTGGGAGCGCGGCTACGTCGGCACCAGCCCCAAGGCCATCCAGGAGCGGGCCGGCGCCGGGCAGGGCAGCATGTACCACCACTTCAGGGGCAAGCCCGACCTCGCGGCCGCCGCGATGCGCCGCAGCGCGGCGGAGCTGCGGGCCCAGGCCGAGGGACAGCTCGCCGGGGGCGGCACGGCCGTGGCGAGCGTGGGCGCGTACCTGGTGCGCGAGCGCGAGCCACTGCGCGGCTGCCGGGTGGGCCGGTTGGCGATGGACCCGGAGGTGGTGGCCAGCGACGAGCTGCGCGCGCCGGTCCGCGACACCTTCGCGTGGCTGTGCGGGCGGCTGTCCGGCATCGTCGCCGACGGCGTCGCCACCGGCGAACTGCGCCCGGACCTCGACCCGCAGGACACCGGTGCCGCGCTCGCCGCGGTCGTCCAGGGCGGTTACGTGCTGGCCCGCGCGGCCGGCGACCGCGAGCCGTTCGACCGGGCGGTGCGCGGCGCGCTGGGCCTGCTCCGGGCCGCCGCGGCCGACCCTTCCTCCTGACCGCATCCGCCCGGCCCCGCCGCGTCGCCCCTTTCACCCGGCCCCGTCCGTCCGGCCCCGGGCCGCGGACTCGCCTGCCCCCTCTCCCCCGAGCCCGACCGTCCCCGACCGGCCCGAACCGCCCCCGTGCGTCCGCGCGTCCGCAGGCGCCCGGTCGGCTCGTACCGCACGAAGGAGCACCCGACCGTGCACGGCATGAACTACCGCATCGGCCTGCCCGCCGACTACGACATGGGCGTCATCAGGGAGCGGGTCGCGACCCGCGGCCATCTGCTCGACAGCGCACCGGGGTTGGGGCTGAAGGCGTACCTGGTCCGGGAGCGCGGGACCGACGGATCGCCGGTGAACGAGTACGCGCCCTTCTACCTGTGGAACACCGCGCGGGGCATGAACGGCTTCCTGTGGGGGCCCGGATTCCATTCCCTGGTCGCCGACTTCGGCCGCCCGGCGGTCCAGCACTGGTCCGGGCTCGCCTTCGAGCGGGGGCCGGCCGTGGCCGAACCGCCGTCGGCCGCCACGCGGACGGCCCGGCCGCTGGCCGCGGACGAACCGCTCGCGGAGGTCCTCGCGCGCGAACTGGAGGAACTGCGGGAGGTGGCGGCAGGTCCCGGCACGCACTCCGCCGCGCTGCTGGTCGACCCGCGGCACTGGGAGCTGCTGCGCTTCACGCTGTGGCGGGACCGCGCGCCGGAGGAGCCCGGGGCCGAGCGCTTCCAGGTGCTGCACCTGTCCCGGCCGGAGCTGGACGCCGTCGAGACGGGCAGGCAGTGGTGAGGCGGGCGGTGATCGCGCGGAAGGCGGGCCGCCGCCTGCGCACCGCACCCAGCGCGGCCGGGCCGCCGGCCGGGCGGGGTCAGGCGCCCCTCAGCTTCAACGACGGCTGTGGCAGGGCGAGTTCGGCGACGACGGCCGCGTGGTCCGACGGCCACACCCCGGCGGTCCGACGGTCGCCGGCGCGGCGGGCGGTGCGGACCCAGCCGCGGCTGTCCGGACCCGGCGGCCCGACGAGGATGTAGTCGATGCGGCTGGGGCGTGCCCCGAAGTTGACGGCGTACTCGGTGCTGATGTCCCAGGTGCCCTGCGGCAGCGCGGGGTCGGCGAACCGCCAGGCGTCGAGCAGCACCAGCCCGGGCACGGCGGGCGCGGTCTTGTAGCCGCAGATCAGCCGTACCTCGTCGAAGTCGGGCTCGGCGTTGAAGTCGCCCGTGACGACCGGCGGGAAGGGCCCGCGGGCGTGCTCGGCGACGAACGCCGCCAGCTCGCGGACCTGCGCGCAGCGCACCGCGGACTCGGCGATGCCGGAGTTGAGGTGGGTGGTGAAGAAGGGCAGCGGCCCGCCGGGCACGTCCAGGAGGGCGTGCAGCGCGGTCTTGCCGTCGTCCCGGTGGCCGGGCAGCGTGGGCAGCGGCCGCTCGGCCGTGGCCAGGACCGGGTACCGGCTCAGGACGGCCACGCCCAGGTGACGGGATGTCCACCCAGGTGATCATTCTGAACGGCGGATCGAGTGCGGGGAAGAGCAGCATCGCCCGTGCCCTCCAGGACGTGCTGCCGGGCCCGCCGTGGCTGGTGTTCGGCACCGACACGCTGGTCGAGGCGCTGCCGGCCCGTCTGCGCGGGCAGGACGCGGGCACCGGGAACGGCGGCGGCGAGCCCGGCGGCGGCGGCGAGCCCGGCGGCGGTGTCGGCGGCGGCATCGCGTTCGGGTCCGGCGGCCAGGTGGTGCCGGGCGCGGAGTTCCGCCGGCTCGACGACGCCTGGGCGCTCGGCATGGCCGCGACCGCCCGCGCGGGCGCGCACCTCGTCATCGACGAGGTCTTCCTCGGCGGCGCCGCCTCGCAGTCCCGCTGGCGCGAGGCGACCGCGGGGCTCGGGGTGCTGTGGGTGGGGGTGCGGTGCGACCCCGCGATCGCGGCCGCCCGGGAGGCCGCGCGCGGCGACCGCGCGCCCGGCATGGCGGCCCGCCAGGCGTCCTTGGTGCACGTCGGCGTCTCCTACGACCTGGAGGTGGATTCCGGCCGGGCCGACCCGCGCGGCTGCGCCCGGACGATCGCGGCGCACGTCGTCCCGTGACCGGCCGCCCCGCCGCGGCCCCGAGGGCGCCCGGCGGGGGCGCGGCCCGGCCCGCGGGCGTCACAGGCGTTCCGGACCGTCCTCGGAGTGGGTGGCGACCCGGCGGTAGAGGGCCTGGGCCTCGTCGGTGCGGCCGAGGTGTTCCAGGCAGCGGGCCTCGTCGTTGCGGCTGGTGAGGGTGTCGGGGTGGTCCGGGCCGAGCACGGCCTCGCGCGCCGTGGCGACCTCGCGGTAGACGCCCAGCGCGTCGCCCCAGCGACCCAGCCAGCCCAGGCAGACCGCGATCTCCCGCTTGCTGACGAGGGTGTCGGGGTGGTCGGCGCCCAGCACGCGCTGCCGGACGGCGGCCACGTCGCGCGCCTCGGCGAGCGCGCGGTCCCACTGGCCGAGCCGGCCGAGGTTGACGCCGAGCGCCTGCCGGGCGCGCAGCGTCTCCTCGTCGCCGGAGCCGGCGGTCCGGGTGAGGGCGGCGACCAGATCCTCGTAGAGCTGGAGCGCGTCGGAGGCGCGGCCGAGCCGGGTCAGGCAGATGCCCGTCTCGTAGCGGACGGCGAGGGTGGCGGGGTGCTCGGCGCCCAGCACCCGGGTGCGGACCGCGCCGACCTCCCGGTAGACCTCCAGCGCCTCGGCCCAGCGCCCGGCGCGGCCGAGCGTGAAGCCGACCTCGAAGCGGGTGCCCAGCGTCTCGGGGTGCTCGGCGCCCAGCACCCGGGACCGGGCGTCGGCGACCTCGACGGCGGTGGTGTACGCCTCCTGCGTGCGGCCCAGCTCGGCCAGGTTGTAGGCGAGGTTGTGCTTGCAGCGCAGCGTGTCGGGGTGCTCCGGGCCGACGGTCCGCTCGCGCGCGTCGAGCACGGCGGAGAACTCCCGGTGCGCCTCCAGGTGCCGGCCGAGCGCGCCGAGCGCGTAGGCCGCCTCGTGGCGGGCGGCGAGCGTGTCGGGGTCGTCGGGCCCGAGCACCCGGCGCCGCACCTCGGCGACGTACGCGTACAGGCGCAGCGCCTCCTCGGCGCGGCCGAGCCGGGTCAGGCAGTAGGCCGCTTCGTGCCGGCTGGACAGGGTGTCCGGGTGCTCGGTGCCCTGCGCGCGGTCGCGGGCGGTGGCGACGGCGGTGTGCAGTTCGTACGACTGCTGCCAGTTGCCGATCCGGCCCAGGTCGTCGGCCTCGGCCTGGCGGGCGGCGAGTTCGGCGAGCGTGGCGGGGTCGGCGGACGCGGTGACGGTCCGGGTGGACCACGCGCCGGTCAGTTCGTGCCGGGCGTCGGCGGCCACCGGACGGGCCCGGGTGGAGCGGGCCTGCGGCCCGGTGGTCAGCGTCCGCGCCCAGTCGGGCACGGCTCCGCCGGTCCGCACGGACGCCCGCTCCGCCGCGCTCATCGCCTTGAGCCGGCCGGCGACGTCGGCGGCGTCCTGCGGGCGGTCCTCGGGGTCCTTGGCGAGCAGGTCGAGGATCAGCCGCTCGAGGTCGACCGGCAGCTCCGGGCGCTCGGCACGCGGCGGGGGCGGGGCGCTGTCGCGGTGCCCGACGAGGATCGACCAGGCGTCGCCGAGGTCGAACGGCGGGTGCCCGGTGGCCAGTTCGTACAGCACGCAGCCCAGCGAGTACAGGTCGCTGCGCTGGTCCACGGCGGAGTTCCCGATCTGCTCGGGCGACATGTAGTGCGGGGTGCCCATGGCCACGCCGGTGCCGGTCAGGCGGGAGGTGAACCCGATGTCGTGGCCGAGCCGGGCGATGCCGAAGTCGCAGATCTTCACCGCGCCGTCGGTCAGCCGCATGATGTTGGCCGGTTTCAGGTCCCGGTGCACCACCCCCTGGGCGTGGGTGTACGCCAGGGCGGCGGCCACCTGTTCGGCGATGTCGGTGATGTCGGGGACGGGCAGCGGGTGCCGGCGCGCGTCGTCGAGGATCTGGAGCAGGTTGCGGCCGTCGAGCAGTTCCATCACCAGGAAGAGCAGGCCGTCGTGCTCGCCGAAGTCGTGCACCACGGTGATGCCGCGGTGCTGGAGCGCCGCGGCCACCCGTGCCTCGCGCCGGAACCGCTCCTGGAGGACCCGGGTGAACCCCGCGTCGCCGGAGTGGCCCATGGGCTTGAGGCACTTGACCGCGACCCGGCGGCCCAGCGACTCGTCGAGCGCGCGCCACACCTCGCCCATGCCGCCGCGGCCGATGAGTTCGTGCAGCCGGTAGCGGCCCTGGATCAACTTGGTGTCCTCGCGGCCGCCGTCCGGCTCCGCCGCGCCCTCGCCGACCGTGCCCGTCCCCGCCCCTCTCGCCGTGCTCCGGCCGGTCCCGGCGGCCGTGCCGGTGGCCGTGCCGCTCCCCGCCCCGGCGGGCGGTGCCGCGCCCCCGGGTCCGTACTGGCCGTTCTGGTGTCCAGCCTCCATCAGCGCCGTGCCCCCGTGACTGTCGGTGCTCGTCGGTGCTTCCCCGCACCCAGTATGGCCGGGAGGGGCGACAAAGGGGGACAGCGCATCAGGGCACTTCGGGATCGTTCGGCGGCAGGCGCCGGGTCGAGGGGCGGGTGCCGGGGCCGAGCCGGGCGACCGCCTTGAGGATGTGGCCGGGCGGCAACTGCCAGCGCACGGTGGCCGGTACCGCCCGCAGCAACCGCCCCGCGGCACGCAGCCGGCGGTCCGCGGCGGCCTGCGACGGCGCGGTCCGCCCGTACAGCTCGTGGGCGTACGGCGGCAGTGCCGCGAACGCGGTGCCCGAGACCGCCGGCCACACCGCCCGCCGCAGCGGCCGCAGGGCGGTGGGCACCGGCGGCGCCGTCAGGAACCGGACCACGTCGAGCGCCTCCGGCGTCGCGGCCAGTCGGGGGCGGACCTCGGCGAGGTAGCGGGCGAGCTGCGCGGTGTCGGCGGGCACCCCGGCCGGATCGAGGCCCACCAGCCGGGCGGCCTCGCGCTGCTCGTCGACGTACGCGTCCGCGTGGGCGTCGGTGAGCGGGAAGCCGGAGCGGCGCGCGACACCCAGGTACGAGTCGATCTCGGCGCAGTGCACCCACAGCAGCAGCTCGGGGTCGTCGATGCCGAAGCGCTCGCCCGTGTCCGGGTCGACCGCCGAGAGCCGGCGGTGGACCCCGCGGATGCGGGCTCCGGCCTGCTCCGCGGCGGACGTGGTGCCGTAGGTGATCCGGCCGACGAAGGACGCGGTGCGCAGCAGGCGGCCCCACGCGTCGCGGCGGAAGTCGGAGTTCTGCGCGACGCCCCGCACCGCGCGGGGGTGCAGCGCCTGGAGGTAGAGCGCGCGGATGCCGGCGATCCACATGATCGGGTCGGCGTGTAGCTGCCAGGTCACCGAGTCAGGGCCGAACAGGCCGGGGTCGTGCGCCGCGGCGTCCGTGCCCGCCCCGGCGTCCGCGGCACGGCCAGCGTTGGAGGCCGCGGTGTGCGTGCCGGCGCCAGGGTCGGAAGCGGGGTCGGGAGCGGCGCCGGGGTCGAGACGGGGGTCCGGGTCGGGACGGGGGCCGGGGTCCGTGATCGGCTCCGCGGCCGGCCCTGGGCCGGCCTCCGCACCCGGGTCCGCACCTGGTCCGGTGCCCGGGTCCGTCCTCGGGTCCGCACCGCGCATGGCCGTCTCCGTCCTCGCGGGCGCCCGCCGGCCGACCCGGCCGCGCCCGCCCCGCGTCCCCGTACGCCTCTTCCCGTCGTGTCCACGGTAATCGGACCGGACGGGCAGGCGAAGGGGGCGGACGGCGGCCCGTCGCGGCGGCCGGGACCGGTCAGCCCCAGAGCGCCTGGGCCAGCGCGGTCCCGGTGAACGCGGCGCCCAGCCCCGCGGTCAGGCTGCCCACGACGTTCGCGACCGCGTAGAAGCGGGCCCGGTTCTCGGTGAGCCGCAGCGTCTCGTAGGAGAAGGTCGAGTAGGTGGTGAGGGCGCCGCAGAAGCCGGTGCCGAGCAGGAGTTGGACGTGCGCGGAGACGGCGCCCTCGGCCGCGGCACCGCCGATCAGGCCGAGTACCGCGCACCCGCTGACGTTCACCGCGAAGGTGCCCCACGGGAAGACGGTGTCGTGCTTGGCCTGCACCGCGCGGTCGGTGAGGTAGCGAGCGGGGGCGCCCACCATGGCGCCGACGACGACCAGCAGCCAGTTCACCGGGCCTCCCCGCCGGCCGTCGCGGCGACGACCCGCCGGGTCGCGTGCGTCCCGGCCCACACCGCGGCCAGGGCGGCCGCGACGGTCAGCGCCAGGTAGCCGAGCGCGGGGCGCGGGTGGCCGTGGTCCACGAGGCCGCGCACGTCGGTGGCGTAGGTGGAGAAGGTGGTGAAGCCGCCGAGCACCCCGGTGCCGAAGAACGGCCGGACCAGGTGGTGCGCGCTCCACACCTCGGTGATCAGCACCATGAACACGCCGATGACCGCGCAGCCCAGCGCGTTGACCCCCAGGGTGGTCCACGGGAAGGCGTCGGTCGCGGTCGGCCACAGCAGCGCGGCGCCGTACCGGCCGCACGCGCCGACCGCGCCGCCGACCGCGATCACGGAGAGCACGACGGCCGGGTGCCTGCTGAGTTCGGTGCGCTGCTCGGGGACGTGCAGGTCGATGTCCGGATCGACCGGTTCCTCGACGTACGGGGGGCGCGGGTCTGCCACGTCGGTCTCCTACTCGCATCGGTACGGCACACACGACCGCGCTCTTCGGCGCGACGCGGGTGTGCGCTTCGCAAGCAGGGACCGTTGGCGGCATCATCGCCGCGGTTCGGGTACGGCGGGCCCCACCGCCGCGCGGCACCCCCGAAGGGCGCCGCTCGCGTTCATTCTACCGGCCGGTCCCCGGCGCCCGGCCCCCCGGGCCCGCGGTCCCGGCGGTGCGGGGCAGGGCGGGCGCCGCGGCGGCGGGCGGGTCGGGCGCCACGGGGCCCGGGCGGACGGTCCGCTCCGCGTGCGTACGGTCGGCCGCCGGACCGCCGCCGCGGGGCGCGCCCGGGTCCCTCCGCCGCCCAGCCGTGGTGACCACCATCGTGAACACCCCGGCCAGCAGCCCCCAGAACGCCGAGCCGACCCCGAGCAGGGTGACCCCGGAGGCGGTGGCGAGGAAGGTGACGACGGCGGCCTCCCGGTCGCCGGGGTCCGCCAGCGCGCCTTGCAGCGAGCTCCCGATCGTGCCGAGCAGCCCGACGCCCGCGGTGCCGAGCACCAGTTCCCGCGGCATCGCGGTCAGCAGCGCGCCGATGGTCCCGCCGAACACCGCGACGCACAGGTAGAACACGCCCGCCCACACCGCGGCGAGATAGCGCCGCTCGCGGTCCGGGTGGGCGTCGGGGCCGGTGCAGATCGCCGCGGAGATCGCCGCCAGGTTCAGCGCGAAGGCGCCGAAGGGGGCGAGGACGACCCCGGCCGCGCCGGTCCAGCCGATCAGCGGTGAGACGGGCACGTCGTAGCCGTCACCGCGCAGGACCGCGACGCCGGGCAGGTTCTGGGAGGCCATGGTCACCACGAACAGCGGCAGGCCGGCGCCGACCAGGACGTGCCAGTCCAGCCGCGGCGCGGTGAAGACGGGCGCGGCCGGGGTGAGGCCGATGTGGCCGGCCGCGCCGCCCCAGTCGCCCGCGGCGGTGGTCGCGGCCACGCCCACCAGCAGGGCGGCGAGCACCGCGTAGCGCGGCCGGAGACGCCGGGCGAGCAGGTACGCGGCGAACATCGGGAAGGTGACGCCGAAGCTGCCGTGCATGGCGCGGAAGAGCCCGGTGCCGAACTCCAGCAGTACGCCGGCCAGCAGCGCCGACGCGATCGGCACCGGGACGGACGCCATCGCCCGGGCGAACCAGCCGGTCACCCCGCAGACCAGGATGAGCACGGACGACAGCAGGAACGCGCCGACCGCCTCGCCCATCGACGCGCCGGCCAGGCCGGTGGCCAGCAGCGCCGCGCCGGGGGTGGACCAGGCGGTGACCACCGGCGCCCGGTAGCGCAGGGACAGGCCGATGCAGGTGGCGCCGAGGCCGACGCCCAACGCGAGCATCCAGGAGGCGAGTTCGGCCGCGTCGGCGCCCGCGGCGCGGGCCGCGGCGAGCACGACGGCGGCCGAGCTGGTGGTGCCGACCAGCACCGTGACGAGGCCGGCCGTGACCGCGGACGGGGGCGCGGCCGCGCGTATGCGGGCCGCGGCGCGACGGGGCGCAGGGGTGGACATGGGCTACTTCCCGGAGAGGTCGGAGCGAGGGGGACCCGCGAGCGTTCCGCCTGCGGAACGTTCCGGAAACGGAACGCTAGAGTGGGCGCAGCGCGGCCGTCAATCCTTTTCGGCCGCGGGCCGGCGCCCCTGGGGAAGGTCGATGGAGCTGAACGAGCAGGTGGGGCTGCGCTTGCGGGCCCTCCGCGAGGAGCGGCGGCTGTCGCTGTCCGAGCTCGCCCGGCGCTCGCGCGTCGGCAAGGCGACGCTGTCGGAGCTGGAGGGCGGCCGGCGCAACCCCACCCTGGAGACGCTGTACGCGCTGACCACGGCGCTCGGGACACCGCTCAGCTCGGTCCTCGCCGATCCGGCCCCCGGCCCGCCCGGGGACCCGCTCGGTTCTCCGGCGGCGGGGGCGCCCGGCGTCGCGCGGGCGGGCGCGACCGGCGAGGCCGTCACGGCGCTGCTCACCGACCGGCACGAGAGCGCGGTCGCGGTCACCGACGTGTTCCGCATCCGTATCCGGGCCGGCGCGGTCCAGCGCTCGGACGCCCATCTGCCGGGTGTGCGGGAGCACTTGTACGTGCTCGACGGCACCGCGGTGGTGGGCGAGCCCGCCGCCCCGGTCACCGCGGGCCCCGGCGAGTACGCCCACTGGCGGGCCGACCGCCCGCACGTCTACGGCGCGCCGCACGGCGACGTGGAGGCGGTGCTCTTCGTCCGCTACACGCTCACGGGCGACGGGTCGGACCGGTCGGACCGGTCGGACCGGGCGGACCGGGCGGACCGGGTGCACGGCATGGACGGCGAGGGGGGCACGGGGGGACCTGGTGGCCGTACGGCCTCGGGGACCGAGGAAGCGGACCGGGCGGCCGGGACGGTCCGGGGCGGCGGGGCCCGTGGCTGAGCCCTCCGGCGACGGCCGCCCGCCGGCGCCCGTCCACGTGGTCCCGCCGCTGCCGCCCCTCCCCGCGCCGTACCGCGCCCGTCCCGCCACGCTCGCCGACGCCGGCGCGATCCACGCCCTCGTCGCCGCCTGCGAGCGCGACCTGCTCGGCGACGTGGAGACCGGGCCCGAGGCCGTCGCCGGCCGCCTGGCGCTGCCCGGTCTCGATCCCGCCCTCGACACGCTGCTCGTCCACCAGCCGGGCCCCGGGCCCCGGCTGGTGGGGCGGGCGTGGGTGCACGCCGACCGCAGCGAGGTGGACGTCCATCCCGCCCACCGCGGGCGGGGGTTGGGCGGGATGCTGCTCGACTGGACCGAGGCGCGGGCCCGCCGGGCGGGCGGCGGTCGGCTCGCGCAGCCGGTCGAGGAGCGCGACGCGGCGGCCGTCGCGCTGCTGCGCTCGCGCGGCTACCTGCCCTTCGTGACGCAGTGGCTGCTGGGCATCGCGGTGCCCGACGAGCCCGCCGTGCCGGATCCGCCGGCGGGCGTCACCGTACGGCCGTTCCGCACCGGCGACGGGCGCGCGGCGCACCGGCTCGTGGAGGACGCCTTCGGGCGGTGGCAGAAGCACCGCCTCCCGTACGACGAGTGGGCCCGGCAGACCGTGCGGCGGGAGGCGTTCGCTCCGGCCATGTCCCCGGTGGCCTTCTCCGGCGGCGAGATGGTCGGCGCGCTGGTCGCCCTCGACCCGCCGGACGCGGCCGAGGGCTACGTCGACCGGCTCGCGGTCCGCGCCGACCACCGCGGCCGGGGCATCGCGGGCGTGCTGCTGCGGGAGGCGTTCCGCGCCTTCCACCGGCACGGCCGCCACGGCTGCACCCTGTGGACCCACTCCGGGACCGGCGCCCTGTCCCTCTACGAGCACCTCGGCATGCGGGTCCGGCGCAGTTGTTCGGTCTACGGCAAGGCGCTCACGGAGGGCTGACCCCGGCGGGTCGGCGCTCACGGAGGGCTGACCCCGGCGGTCCACTCCGCCGCGGCGCCTCCCTCCGCGCCGCCGGCCCCATCGCCCGCGTGGGCGGCCGCGGCCTGTGTGCGGGCGGGTCCGTCCGCCCCGTTCCCCCCGGCCGCCCGCGCGAGCCGGCGCAGGGCGAGCAGTCCGCCGACGCCGGGGACCCACGCGACGGCCCGGGTGCGGCGGTCGGCCGCGCGCAGCCGCCAGGTCGCCCCGACGACGAACAGGTACGCGCAGCCGTGCGCGGGGCCGACCAGCGAGGAGACGGCCCGCAGGTGCGCGGTGGCCAGGTTCACCAACAGGACGGCCAGGGACAGGAGTTCGACGTGCGCCGCGACGCGCAGGGCGGCTGGACGCATGCTCACGCCCCCGTGGTCGAACCGGGACGGACGATCATCAGCACCGTGACCGCCGCCCACAGCAGGTTGAAGACGCCGGTGAGCGAGGCCAACCGGCCGGCGAGCCGGGCGAGTTGCCCCGGTCCGGCCGCCCGCACGGCGTCGAGCGCGCTCTCCTGGGCCGGCAGGATGAGCAGTGCGAGCAGGGCGGCCGCCACGGCCGTCAGCAGGATCGACGTGATCAGCCAGCCGCTCCCCAGGACGCCCAGGCTGCTCGCGGTGGCGAAGCCGAGCACGGGAACGGCGATCCCGATGCCCGCGTAGACGCGGCAGATGCGGTGCAGCAGGCGCAGGGTCGTGACGGAGCGGTCGCCCGTGGAGGGAGCGGGGCCGTCCTCGGCGGGAGCGGGGACGCCGCCTGAGGGGGCAGGGGCGCCGCCTGAGGGAGCGCGGCCGCTCTCGGTGGGAGCCCGGCCGGCGTCCGCGTGGGTGCGGCCGGCGTCCGCGAGCGTGCGGGCCCCGGCCGGCGAGCCGCGGTCGCCGTCGGGGGTGGCGCGGTCGGACGCGGCGGGCGCGTCCGCTGCACCGGTGTGGGCGGTGCGCAGGGCCCGGGGGAACATGCTCGCGGCCACGGCGACCGGACCGATGCTGAGCAGCGCCGCCAGCACGTGCAGGGAGAGCAGGAACTTGGTCACGGCCGGCGCCCCGCCCCCGCGCGCGCCGGGCGGCGGCTCCCGGGCATGCGGCCGCCGCCCGGGTCGTCGCCGCCAGGTGCCGGGGCCGGGGCGGCGACGGGGTGCGGCGGGGCGGTCTGGACGCGCATGGAGCTTCCCTAAGAATGGTTGGCGGTCCGGGAGGACCGGGTATGGCTGATGGGGTTCTGCCGTTGATGGCTCCGAAGGAATGGCCGCCCGGTCCTCCGGGACGCTCCGACCACTGATTGAGAACTGCGGCCATCGCTGGTTAGGGACCTGTCGGCGGAGTGTTCTTCGGGCCACGGAAGTGCTGGTCACGGTGGAATGGAAGCGACGGGTTGAGCACTCGACAGGGCCGGATATGGGTCGGCATCGACGCGGGCAAGGGGCACCACTGGGCGGTGGCCCTGGACGCAGACGGCGAGACGTTGTTCTCGACGAAGGTGATCAACGACGAGGCCCAGATCCTCGCTCTCATCGAGACCGCCCGAGAGCGGGCCGACGAGATCCGCTGGGCGGTGGACATCTCCGGCCGAGCTTCCACGCTCCTGCTGGCCTTGCTGGTCGCCCACGGACAGAGCGTGGTCTACGTGCCGGGCCGCACGGTCAACCGGATGACCGGCGCGTACAAGGGCGAGGGGAAGACCGACGCCAAGGACGCGCGGGTCATCGCCGATCAGGCACGCATGCGCCCGAAGGGCTTCGCCGTTTTGGACACGCCTCCTGAGCTGGTCACCAGCCTGAGGGTGCTGACGAACTACCGGACCGACCTGATCGCCGACCGCGTTCGGCTGATCAACCGGCTTCGCGATCTGCTGGTGGGCATCTGCCCGGCCCTGGAGCGGGCCTTCGACTACTCCGCGGCCAAAGGCCCGGTCGTCATGCTGACCGAGTACCAGACCCCGGCTGCCCTGCGCCGCATCGGCGTCAAGCGTCTGACGACCTGGCTCGAACGCCGCAAGATCCGCAGCGCCGCCGACGTCGCCGCCAAGGCGGTCGAGGCCGCCCAGTCCCAGCAGATCGCACTGCCCGGCGAGAAACGGTCGGCGAAGCTGGTCTGCGACCTCGCCCACCAGCTCCTGGCCCTGGACGAGCGGATCAAGGACAACGACCGGGAGATCCGTGAGACCTTCCACACCGACGACCGCGCCGAGATCATAGAGTCCATGCCCGGCATGGGGCCCATCCTGGGCGCCGAGTTCATCGCCATCGTCGGCGACCTGTCCGGCTACCGCGACGCCGGCAGCCTCGCCTCGCACGCCGGCCTCGCCCCGGTCGCACGGGACTCCGGCCGCCGCACCGGCAACTACCACCGGCCCAAACGCTACAGCCGGCGCCTGCGCCGGGTGTTCTACATGGCTGCCCAGTCCGCGATGATGCGGCCGGGCCCGTCCCGGGACTACTACCTCAGGAAGCGAGGCGAGGGGCTGCTGCACACTCAGGCCCTGCTCTCGCTCGCCCGCCGCCGAGTCGACGTGCTGTGGGCGATGCTGCGTGACGGAAAGCCGTTCACCTCCGCCCCACCGGTCACACAAGCGGCTTGACTTCGTCATTGAGATTCCTTCGGGTGCGGGGGCCGGTCGGAGCCGGTTCACCCCCTGACGCTAGGCATCGGGAGGGCCACGCCCCAGTGGCGGGAACGCCAGGTTCCCACGGGATATCGCCAAGTGCGCGGCGTCGGCCCGGAACGTGTCCTGACGTGTGGTTCCACCGTCCGCCCGGGGGCGGTCGGCCTGCTGCGCCACCAGAGCGGCAGGGTAGTTTCGTGCCATGCACACCGTCGTCGTACTCGCGCTGGAGCGGGTGATCCCGTTCGACCTGTCGACACCGCTGGAGGTCTTCGCCCGGACACGGCTGCCGGACGGGCGGACGGCGTACCAGGTCCGGGTCTGCGCCGAGCGGCCCCAGGTCGACGCGGGCGCCTTCACCCTCACCGCGCACTGGGGGCTGGACGCGCTCGCGAGCGCGGACACGATCATCGTGCCGGGCACCGCCGACCCCGCGGCGCCGCTCGGGCCGGCCGTCCGCGACGCGCTGCGCGCCGCCGCGGCGAACGGCACGCGGATCGCCTCCATCTGCAGCGGCGCCTTCCCGCTCGCCGCGACCGGCCTGCTGGACGGCCTGCGCGCGACCACGCACTGGGTCGCGACCGACCTGCTGGCCGCCGCGTACCCGGCCGTCGAGGTCGATCCCGACGTGCTCTACGTCGACAACGGCCAGTTCCTCACCTCGGCGGGCGCGGCCGCGGGCCTGGACATGTGCCTGCACATGATCCGCTCCGACTACGGCTCCGCGGTCGCCGCCGACGCCGCGCGCCTGTCCGTGGTGCCGCTCGAACGCGAGGGCGGCCAGGCCCAGTTCATCGCGCACGCCCACCCGCCCACCCCGCAGGGCGCCGAACTGGAACCGTTGCTCGCCTGGCTCCAGGAGGACCTGGGGCGGGAACTGACCCTGGCCGGCATCGCCGCGCGGGCGGGCATGAGCACCCGCACCCTGATCCGGCGCTTCCGCGACCAGACCGGGCTCCCCCCGCTCCAGTGGCTGCACCGGGCCCGGGTGCGGCAGGCCCAGCACCTGCTGGAGACCACTCCGCACACCGTCGAACGCATCGGCGCCCAGGTCGGGTTCGGTTCACCCACCGCCTTCCGCGACCGCTTCAAGCGCACGACCGGCGTCAGCCCCCAGGCGTACCGCCGCGCGTTCGGCGCCGCGCGCTGAGACCCGCGTCCCCTCCCCCGCCACAGCAACCGACTGCCCGGCACCGCGCGACCGCCAGGCCCCGCGCGCTCGTCCGGTGCCCGCGTCCGCGTCTGGCTCGGGTCGTGACCGCGCCGACGTGCGTACGCGGCGACGCGTGGGCAGGCTGGGGGCATGGACGCGGACAGCGGAGCGCAGGTGATCGTGGAGCCGCCGACCCCCGGCGGCCGGCGGATACGGGTCGGCCGGGAGTCCCTGGGGCTCGCCCGCGGGCCCGCCGACCTACTGGAGTTCCTGCGCCGGGCGGGCCTGGACCCGGACACGGTCAGCCTCGACGACCCCGACCTGTTCGTCTGGCACGGCGGCGGACCGGACGTGTGGACCGCGCAGGAGGGCTCCTGAACGGCCCCGGCCAGGGCTTGTCGTCCGGGGCCCCGCCGCGGGGCCCCGTCAGCGGGCGGCGCTGTGCGCGCGCATCGGGACGCCGCGGAACGTCTGCACCAGGATCGTCAGCGCGCCCAACGTCACGCACTGGTCGGCCAGGTTGAAGATCCCGGAGTGGCCGACCTGGATGAAGTCCAGCACGGCGCCACGGCCGAAACCGGGGTGCCGGAAGAGCCGGTCGGCGAGGTTGCCGCCGGCACCGGCGAAGAGCAGGCCGAGGCCGACCGCCCAGCCGACCGAACGCACCGACGACGACGCCCAGGTGATGAAGGCGAGCACACCGGCGGCCAGCAGCGTGAAGACGACGGTGGCGTGCGGGGCGAAGGACCCGGCGGCACCGGGGTTGCGGAAGGCGGTGAAGGTCACGCTGCCGCCCAGCGCGTGCACCGGCTGCCGGCCCTCCACGACGACCGCGGCGACGGCCTTGGTCACCTGGTCCACCGCGAGGCCGGCCGCGGCCGTGATCCACAGGGCCCGTCGCGGCCTGCCCGTACTGCCCTCCATCGGCCGCCTCCGCGCGCTGGGGTGTCCATGCCCGTGCAATGGCTGAACGTTCACCTTCCCGCACCCTACGCCCGGCGGCCGCCGCGCGGTCCGGGCACCCGGCCTCCGGCCCCGCGCCGCCGCCACGGGTTGACCCCCGCCCCCATTGCCTGACTAGAGTCAGACAATGGATGAACCGCAGACGCAGATCGACCAGGTGCGCCGCTTCAACCGCACCGTCACCGAACGGGTGGGCGTGCTCCACGACCGCTACCTCGGCCGCGCCCGGCCCGTGGGCGAGGCCCGGCTGCTGTGGCAGGTCGGCGAGGAGGGGCAGGACGTCCGCCGGCTGCGCGACCGGCTCGGCCTCGACTCCGGGTACACCAGCCGGCTGCTGCGCGCCCTGGAGGCCGACGGCCTGGTGACCGTGGAGCCCGCGCCCGGCGACCGGCGGGTGCGGACGGTCCGGCTCACCGACGCGGGCCGGGCGGAGCGCGCGGCGCTGGACGACCGCAGCGACGAGCTGGCCGGCACGCTGCTGGCCCCTCTCAACCCCGCCCAGCGGGCCCGGCTGACCGCGGCCATGGCCGACGTCGAGCGGCTGCTGACCGCCTCGACCGTCACGCTGGAGGCCACGGACCCCGCGCACCCGGACGCCGAGCACTGCCTGCGGGCGTACTTCGCGGAGCTGGACGGGCACTTCGACAGCGGCTTCGACCCCGCCGCGAGCCTGCTGCCCGACGCGGGCGGCCTGCGCCCGCCGCACGGGGTGTTCCTGGTCGCCCGGCTGTACGGCGAACCCGTCGGATGCGCCGGACTGAAGCTGCCGGCCGGCGCACCGGCCGAGATCAAGCGCATGTGGGTGGCGCCGCGGGCGCGCAGGCTCGGCCTCGGCCGCAGGTTCCTCGCCGAACTGGAGGCACGCGCCGCCGTCGCGGGACGGACCACCCTGCGCCTGGACACCAACCGGGCCCTGGAGGCGGCGATCGGGCTCTACCACTCCTTCGGCTTCCGCGAGGTACCCCCCTTCAACGACGAGCCCTACGCCCACCACTGGTTCGAGAAGGCGCTCACAGCAAAGCCATAGAAAGACCCCGCGATTCGTTAACACTTGGTCAAGGCCGGGTCAACAGTTGCCACCCTGCGGATCGATGTCATAAGAGGCACGATCCGGTCACGATCAACCGGCCCTTAAAACATCACACAACAGGACAAACAAGGCGGCCTTCCACGAACTTGTTTGCACTGTGCACACCACGGGGTAGGCGGCGACGCGGACCCGAGGGTCCGGATCCGGGGGCGGTCTCCGCCGCCAGGACAGCCGGTTCGCCGCCGGTTAGTTTCGTTGTGCACCGACGAAACTCACCGGCCGTGCTGCCGACGGCCTTCGGTTCCGCCCTGTCCCCTGCCCCGAAAGGCAAACGTGTCACAGCTCGTCATCGAGCACGTATTCAAGGTCTTCGGCCGACGGCCGAAGGAAGGCATCCGACGGCTCCAGGAAGGGGCCGACCGGGCTGAACTGAGAGAGGAGGGAACGACCGCGGCGGTGATCGACGCCTCCTTCGCAGTGGAGCAGGGCGAGATCTTCGTCGTCATGGGCCTGTCCGGCTCGGGCAAGTCCACACTGCTGCGCATGCTGAACGGCCTGCTGGAGCCCACCTCGGGCAGGGTGCTGTTCGACGGCCAGGACCTCACCGGCCTGTCCGCGAAGGCCCTGCGCGACCTGCGCTCCCGCAAGATCAGCATGGTCTTCCAGCACTTCGCGCTGTTCCCGCACCGCAGCGTGCTGGAGAACGCCGCCTACGGCCTGGAGGTCCAGGGCCGACCGCCGAAGGAGCGCGCGGAGAAGGCGACCGAGGCACTGTCCCTGGTCGGCCTGGAGGGCTGGGAGAACTCCTGGCCCGACGAGCTGTCCGGCGGCATGCAGCAGCGCGTCGGCCTGGCGCGTGCGCTGGCCACCGACGCCGACCTGCTGCTGATGGACGAGTCGTTCTCGGCGCTCGACCCGCTGATCCGCCGCGACATGCAGGACCAGCTCCTCGAACTCCAGCAGCGGCTGCACAAGACCATCGTCTTCATCACCCACGACCTCAACGAGGCGATGCGGCTCGGCGACCGGATCGCCGTGATGCGCGACGGGCGGATCGTCCAGATCGGCACCGCGGAGGACATCCTCACCGACCCGGCCAACGACTACGTGGCCAGCTTCGTGCAGGACGTCGACCGCTCCCGGGTGCTCACCGCGGCCTCGATCATGGAGGAGCCGCGGGTGATGGTGAGCCCCAACGACGGACCGCGCGCCGCGATGCGCGCGCTGCGCACCGACCAGGCGTCCGCCGCCTTCGTGGTCGAGCGCGGGCGCAGGCTGGTCGGCACCGTCACCGAGGGCCGCGTCACCGAGGCGCTGCGCAAGGCCGAGGGCACCGTGCGCGACCTGATGGACACCGACTGCGTCACCACGCACGCCGACGCGCCGCTGTCCGAGCTGCTCACCCCCGCCTCGCAGTCGAAGCTGCCGCTCGCGGTGCTCGACGACAACGGCCGGCTGACCGGCGTCATACCGCGGGTGACGCTGCTCGCCGCGCTCGGCGAGGGCCAGGAGGACACCGGAAGCCACCGGCTGCCCGACTTCCCCGCCCTCGTCGAGGCCGACGCGCCCGCCGGCGGCGACCCCGGCCGCACCGGCGGACCGGACGGTCCTGGCGGCCCGGGCGACTCCGGCGCCGCTCCTGGCGGCGGCAACGGCAACGGCGACGACGAGGGCAAGGAGGCGACCCGTGCCTAGGCTCCACTTCGGCAACTGGGCCGAGGACGTCGTCCACTGGCTCACCCGCCACCTGTCCTGGCTCTTCGACTTCATCAGCCACATCGTCAACGGCATGTACAACGGCGTGGAGTGGGCGCTCGGCGGCCCGTCGCCGCTGCTGATGGCGGCGATCCTCGCGGTGCTCGCACTGTGGATGCGCGGACTGACCGCCGGCGTGCTGGCCTTCGTGGGCTTCGCGCTCATCGACTCCGTCGCGCAGTGGGACGAGGCGATGGAGTCGCTGTCCCTGGTGGTCGTCTCCGCCGTGGTCGCGCTGGTACTCGCGGTGCCCCTGGGCGTCTGGGCCGCACGGCGCCGCACGGCGAGCGTGCTGATCCGGCCGGTGCTGGACGTCATGCAGACGCTGCCGGCGTTCGTGTACCTGATCCCCGCGATCATCTTCTTCAGCCTGGGCACGGTGCCCGCGGTCATCGCCACCATCGTCTTCGCGATGCCGGTCGGCGTACGCATGACCGAGCTGGGCATCCGGCAGGTCGACGCCGAACTGGTCGAGGCGGCCGAGGCGTTCGGCACTCCGCCGTCGCGCACGCTGCTGCGGGTCCAGTTGCCGCTGGCGCTGCCGACCATCATGGCCGGCGTCAACCAGGTCATCATGCTCGCGCTGTCCATGGTCGTCATCGGCGGCATGGTCGGCGCGGAGGGCCTCGGCTCGACCGTCTTCGGCGCGATCAGCCAGGTGGACATCGGCCTGGGCTTCGAGGGCGGCATCTCCGTGGTGGTGCTCGCCATCTACCTCGACCGGATCACCGGCGCGCTCGGCGACCAGGTCTCGCCGCTGGGCCGCCGCGCGCTGGCCCGCGCACGCACCTCCACCCAGGGCCTGTCGGTGCTGCGCTACCGGCCGCGTCCGGCGGTCGGGCTGTCCGCCGTGGTCGTCCTCGCACTGGTCGCGGGCGGCATCGGGGCCTTCTCGGGCAACGGCGACAGCTCGTCGCCGACGGCCGCGTCCACCAACGTGGGCAAGGGCCAGACGGTGAAGCTCGGCTCGTTCAACTGGGACGAGTCGATCGCCTCGTCGAACCTCTGGAAGGAGGTCCTCGACGAGCGCGGCTACAAGGCCCAGGTCAACACCTACGACCCCGGCGCGGCCTTCACCGGACTCGCCAGCGGCAACTTCGACTACCTCACGGACGCCTGGCTGCCGACGACCCACGCGTCGTACATGAAGCAGTACGGCAGCAGCTACACGGACCTGGGCAAGTGGTACGACCAGACCTCCCTGGAGGTCTCCGTGCCGTCGTACGTCAAGGGCATCACGTCCATGGCCGACCTCAAGGGCAAGTCCGCCGAGTTCGGCGGCAAGATCATCGGCATCGAACCCGGCGCCGGCGAGATGAAACTCCTCAGCAGCAAGGTCCTCCCCGGCTACGGACTCGACAAGGAATACAAACTCGTCGCCAGCTCCACCGCCGGCATGCTCGCCGAACTCAAGCGCGACTACGACCAGAAGAAACCCGTCGCCGTCGTCCTCTGGTCCCCCCACTGGGCCTACAGCACCTACCAGATGACCAAACTCAGCGACCCCAAGGGCCTCTGGGGCGCAAGCGACTCCATCCACAACATCGCCAACAAGAACAGCGCCACCAAGCTCCCCCAGGTCACCGACTGGATGAAGAACTTCAAGATGAGCGAGAAGCAACTCAGCTCCCTCGAAGCCGACATCCAAGCCGCCGGACAGGGCAAGACCACCGACGGCGTAAAGAAATGGATGAAGGACAACCCGGGCATCGTCGACAAGATGGCACCGGTCGCCGGATCCAGCGCCACCGACGTGGGCAAGGGCAAGACGGTGAAGATCGGTGACTTCAACTGGGACGAGTCGATCGCCTCGGCGAACCTCTGGAAGGAGGTCCTCGACGAGCGCGGCTACAAGACCCAGGTCAACACCTACGACCCCGGCGCCGCCTACACCGGACTCGCCAACGGCAACTTCGACTACCTCACCGACAGTTGGCTTCCGACGACCCACGCGTCGTACATGAAGCAGTACGGCAGCCAACTGTCCGATCTCGGCAAGTGGTACGACCAGACCTCCCTGGAGATCGCGGTGCCGTCCTACGTCAAGGGCATCACGTCGATGGCCGACCTCAAGGGCAAGTCCGCCGAGTTCGGCGGCAAGATCATCGGCATCGAACCCGGCGCCGGCGAGATGAAACTCCTCAGCAGCAAGGTCCTCCCCGGCTACGGACTCGACAAGGAATACAAACTCGTCGCCAGCTCCACCGCCGGCATGCTCGCCGAACTCAAGCGCGACTACGACCAGAAGAAACCCGTCGCCGTCGTCCTCTGGTCCCCCCACTGGGCCTACAGCACCTACCAGATGACCAAACTCAGCGACCCCAAGGGCCTCTGGGGCGCAAGCGACTCCATCCACAACATCGCCAACAAGAACAGCGCCACGAAAATCCCCCAGGTCACCGACTGGATGAAGAACTTCAAGATGAGCGAGAAGCAACTCAGCTCCCTCGAAGCCGACATCCAAGCCGCCGGACAGGGCAAGACCACCGACGGCGTCAAGAAATGGATGAAGGACAACCCCGACATCGTGGACCAGATGGCACCGGTCAGTAGCTGACACACCACCGCGCGCAGGCGCGAGGCCGGAGGGCCGGGGACACGCACCGCGTGTCCCCGGCCCGCGCTCGTCCGGGCTCAGCCCACCACGTCATCCACGGGCCCGCACCAGCCCGTGGAGGAACGCGTACTTCACCGCGTGCGCGCGGTCGCGCAGTTGCGCCTTGGCGAAGAGGTTGTTGATGTGGGTCTTCACGGTGGCCTCGCTGACCACCAGCCGCTCGGCGATCCCCCGGTTGGTCAGGCCCTCGCCGATGAGGGTGAGCACCTCCGTCTCCCGGGGTGTCAGGTCGGGGGCGAGCCCGGCGCCCGGACGCTCCACCGGGGCCGCGCTCTTGACGGCCGCCGCCAGCAGCCGCTCCTGGACCGCCGGGTCGAGCACGGCCTGGCCGGCCGCGGCGGCCCGCACCGCGCGGGCGATGTCCTGCCGGCCGGACTCCTTGGTCAGGTAGCCGCGCGCGCCGGCGCCCAGCGCCGCGAGGATGTCCTGCTCGTCGGAGAGCGTGGTCAGCACCACCACGGCGACGTCCGGGAAGCGCTCGGTGACCTGCCGGGTCGCCTCCACGCCGTCCGTCCGCGGCATGTTGAGGTCCATCAGGATCACGTCGGGGGCGTGCTCCGCCGCGGCGGCCACCGCCTCGGCGCCGTCGCGTGCCGTGGCCACCACGTCCAGGCCCGGCTGGAGGTCGAGGACCACCGCCAGCGCCTCGCGGATCGCGGTCTGGTCGTCGGCGACGACCACCCGCACCGGCCGGTCCCCGTCGGTCCCCGCCGCGTCGCCGCCCGGCCGCTCCCCGGCACGGCGCTCCGATCCCGGTCCTGGCCCCTCCGGGGCGTACCCGCTCATACCGGTATCACCACGCGCACCCGCCATCCTCCCGCGTCGTCGCCGTCCACCACCGGACCGGCCGTCACCGTGCCCCCCACCAGTTCGACGCGCTCGCGCATCCCGACGAGTCCCATGCCGCCGCCGGCACCGGCCAGCGGCCGGGAACCCGCCGGCGGCGCGGAGTTCACCACCTCGAAGGCGGTCTCGTCCGGGCCGTACGCCAGATGCAGCCGGACCGGTGCGCCGGGTGCGTACTTGTGCGCGTTGGTCAGCCCCTCCTGGGCGCAGCGCACGATCACCTGGGCGGGCCGGACCGGCAGTTCGCGCGGCGATCCGTCGACGCTCAGCGTACCGGTGCCGGGGATCGAGCCGAGCATGGCGCGCAGCGTGTCGAGCAGCGGCAGGGCGTCCTCGCGCAGGTCGCGGACGGTGCGCTGGACCTCGGTCAGGCCGGCGCGCACCAGGCTCTGCGCGCGCTGCGCGGCCTGCCGGGCTTCGTCCACCGCACCGGACTCCAGCAGCGCGTCGGTGACCTCCAGTT
The DNA here is from genome assembly GCF_016756395.1 of Streptomyces sp. SN-593. Lineage (NCBI taxonomy): Bacteria > Bacillati > Actinomycetota > Actinomycetes > Kitasatosporales > Streptomycetaceae > Actinacidiphila > Actinacidiphila reveromycinica. The sequence goes on along the minus strand of NZ_AP018365.1, from coordinate 7,801,814 downwards.
GCATGTTCACCCCGGCCAGCGAGTGGGCGAGCACGTCGTGCACGTCCCGGGCGATCCGGGCGCGCTCGGCCAGGGCCTCGGCGCGTGCCTCGGAGCGCGAGGCCAACTCGGCCTGCCGCGCGGCGTCCCGCGCCGAGCGCAGCGCGTCGGCGTGCGAGCGGTTGGAGATGCCGACCAGCACGCTGACCCCGGTCAACGCGCCCAGGTACCAGGAGACGTGGCCGTAGCCGCTGCCGACCGGGAAGAGCAGCACGGTCGCGCACAGGAGGCTGGTGGCCGCCGCGAGGATCACCGCGGCGCGTTGTCCGAGGCGGTACCCGGCGTGGCCGGCGACGAAGAACGCGAAGAGCGACGCGGAACCGGAGCGGTCCATGCTCATCAGCGCGGCCGCCGCGACCGATCCCGCACCCAGCACGGCGGTCTGCGACCGGGGGGACAGCGTCCCCTCGGGGATCAGCCGGGTGCACAACAGCAGCGAGTTCAGGACGAGCAGGCACAGCACCGCGAGGCCGGTGCCGGAGGCCCCGCGAGGGTGGACCAGCACCGCGCAGACCGCGATCCCGGTGGCGGTGCTGAAGAGCTGGAGGAGGTGGTTCTCCGCCGTGAGCCAGGCGGTCACGGCTCGCATCCGGTGCAACTCAGGCTCTCTTCCCGCGGTCGGCCGGGCATCAGGTCCGGCGGTCGGTCGGCGCGGCCCTCCGCCCGGACGGCACCGGTCCGGTGGCCGGACGGCCGGGTCGGACGGCCGGGTCGGACGGCCGGGTCGGACGGCCGGGTCGGCGGCTGACAGGTCCGGCATCCGGGTCCGCCCGGCGGACGGCCGGTCAGCCGGTCGGGCCGCCGCTGCGAAACTACCAGCGCCGCCGGGCCGGCCGCCGACCGGCGGCATCCGCGCCCCCACCCGCACCGGCACCCGCACGGGCACGGACACCGGCACCCGCACCCACACCGGCACCCCCGCCTACCCCTGTCGTGTCGTTTCCGCGTGTCCCGCGTGCCCGGTGTCCCGCTCCCGGGTGCCGCCGCCCGGCCTGCGCGGCCAGGGCCCGCCGTGGTCGACCGGGTCCCTGCCCGGCCGGCCGGCACGCGAGGCCCGGAAGAGCGCCACCAGCGTCTCGGCCAGCACGCCGATCCCGACGGCGAGCACCAGGCCGTGTGCGGCGGCGTGCGCGGCCGCGGGCGCCGCCGCACGCCCGAGCAGCGCCGCTCCGGCCTGGAGGACCGCGCCCGCCGCCCACAGCAGCAGCGTGCCGGCGCCGTACCGCATCCAGGGCGTCCCGTCCCGCTCGGTCAGGCGCACGGTCGCGCCCCGGGCCAGCCCGAGGGCGGCACCGAGCCCGCAGCCCGCCGCCACCAGGGCGACGGTGGCCGGGCCCGCGGGGCGGGCGCCGCTGACGGCCACCAGCCCCAGCGCGGCGAGCGCCAGCGGTACCGCCAGCACGGGTCCGGCCCGCAGCGCCTCGCCGATCGTCCGGCGGGCGAGGACGTAGCCCACGCCGGACACGAGGAGGACGATGTCCAGGGGGTTCATCCCGGCCCTTCCCACGCGCGTTTCCGCCGGCCTGCCGCCGACACCCGCACGCTAGGCGCCGCTCCCGCCGGAACGATCCACCCACGGGTGGAGATCCGGGTGGACTCGGGGTGGAGAGCGGCCCGAGCGGGCCGGACCGGCCCCGCGGGGGCACGAGGGGCCCGGCAGCGCCGGAAGCACGGGCCCGGGGCGCGGGGCCGTCCACGTCGTGACGTTTCCGGATCACCGGCGGATACTGGGGGGTATGAATCGCACGCCCGGACGAGTGATGTCGGTACCGGGCCCCGGCGTACCGGCGGCGGCCCGCGCCGGCCGGCCACCGGCCGGCGGACCGGCCGCGCCGTGCCGCGGCGCACACCCGCGGGACGCCGCCATCGATCACCCTGGACCCATCCTCTGACCTGCTACGACACAGGCGGTTGCCCTGGCTGCCGGCCTGGCGAGGAGATTCCCGTGAAGATGCTGATCAACGTACCGGAGACCGTCGTCCCGGACGCGCTGCGGGGCTTCGCTGCGGTGCACACCGACCTGACCGTCGACGTCGAGCGCCGGGTGATCGTCCGCCGCGGGGCCCCGTACGACGGGCAGGTCGGGCTGGTGTCGGGGGGCGGGTCGGGACACGAGCCGCTGCACGGCGGCTTCGTTGGGCGGGGCATGCTCACCGCCGCGTGTCCGGGCGAGGTCTTCACCTCTCCGGTGCCGGACCAGATGGTCCGGGCCGCGGCGGCGGTGGACAGCGGCGCGGGGGTGCTGTTCATCGTGAAGAACTACACCGGCGACGTGCTCAACTTCGACATGGCCGCCGAACTCGCCGAGGACGAGGGCGTCCAGGTGGCGAAGGTGCTGGTCAACGACGACGTGGCGGTGACCGACAGCCTCTACACGGCCGGCCGGCGCGGCACCGGGGCGACGCTGTTCGTCGAGAAGCTCGCGGGCGCGGCGGCCGACGAGGGCGCTCCGCTGGACCGGGTCGCGGCCATCGCCCACCAGGTCAACGAGGTGTCCCGCAGCTTCGGGGTGGCGCTCAGCGCGTGCAGCACCCCGTCGAAGGGCGGTCCGACGTTCGACCTACCCGAGGGCGAACTGGAGTTGGGCGTCGGCATCCACGGCGAGCCGGGCCGCGAGCGCCGCGCCATGATGACCTCCGGCGAGATCGCCGACGTGGCCGTGGACGCGGTCGTCGAGGACCTGCGCCCCGACGCGCCGGTCCTGCTGCTGGTCAACGGCATGGGCGCCACGCCGCTGCTGGAACTGTACGGTTTCGCGGCCGAGGTGCACCGGGTCCTGGCCGCCCGCAAGGTCGCGGTGGCCCGTACGCTCGTCGGCAACTACGTGACCTCGCTCGACATGGCGGGCGCCTCCGTGACGATCTGTCAGGCCGACGAGGAGCTGCTGCGGCTGTGGGACGCGCCCGTCTCGACCCCGGCGCTGCGCTGGGGCTGCTGACCGCGGCGCCCGGCCGGTGCCGGGTCCGCGGGCGCGCACCGCGCGCCGTGCCGGTTCGACCACCCGTGGAAAGGCACACCGTATGAACGCCGCCCCCGAACAGCCCGAACTGCCGGCCGACATAGACGCGGACCTGCTGCGCCGATGGCTCGACACGGCGACGTCCGTGATCGAGCGGGAGGCCGCCCGCCTCACCGAGCTCGACTCACCGATCGGCGACGCCGACCACGGCAGCAACATGCGCCGCGGCTTCCTCGCCGCGCGCACGGCGATCGGGCAGGAACCGCCGGACACGCCCGGCGGGGTGCTGGTCGCGGTGGGCCGCCAGCTCATCAGCACCGTCGGCGGCGCCTCCGGGCCGCTGTACGGCACCCTGCTGCGGCGGACCGGCAAGGCGCTCGGCGACGCGCCCGCGGTGACCGCGGCGCAGTTGCGCGACGGCTTGAAGGCGGGGGTGGAGGGCCTGTGCCAGCTCGGCGGCGCGGTGCCGGAGGACAAGACGATGGTGGACGCGCTGGTGCCCGCGCTCGACGCGTTCACCGCGGCGCTCGACGCGGGCGACGGCACCGCGGTGGCGCTGACGGCCGCGGCGCGGGCCGCGGAGGAGGGCGCCGTGGCGACCACTCCGCTGCGCGCCCGCAAGGGCCGGGCGAGTTACCTGGGCGACCGCAGCATCGGCCACCAGGACCCGGGCGCGACCTCGGCGGCCCTCCTGCTCACCGCGCTCGCCGACACCGCCAGGGAGGCGTCCTCCTCATGACCGCGACCACCGGCAGCAACGGCAGCACCGGCAGCAGCACCGAAGGCTCCGCACCCGCGCTGGTCGGGATCGTGCTGGTCTCGCACAGCGCGGCGGCCGCGAACGCGGTCGCCGATCTGGCGGCCTCGCTCAGCGGCGGCGCCGGCGAGGTTCCCCTCGCCCCGGCCGGCGGCGGGCCCGACGGCGGACTCGGCACCAGCTCCGACCTGATCGCCTCGGCGGCACGCACCGTGGACCGGGGCGCGGGCGTGGCGGTGCTCGCCGACCTCGGCAGCGCGGTGCTCACGGTGAAGGCGCTGCTGGCCGACGACGAACTCCCCTCCGGCGCACGGCTGGTGGACGCCCCCTTCCTCGAAGGGGCGGTCGCCGCCGTCGTCACCGCGTCCACGGGCGCGGACATCGACGCGGTGGCGGCGGCAGCGGCGGAGGCGTACACCTACCGCAAGGCGTAGCGGTTCGCGCGCGGGTCACGGCGGCCCGCGGGAGGCGTCTCCCGCGGGCCGCCGTGACCGTCAGCGCCCGTACCCGAGCAGGTTCCGCACCATGCGGCAGGTGATGTCGGACGGCGGGTGGACGCCTATCCGCTCGGCGGTGCGGCGGATCCGCCCGTTCCCCGCCTGGGCCGGCTCGTAGACCCCCGAGTCGAGCAGGGCGATGGTCAGGCGCATGGTCTTCAGGCGGCGGTTGTGGGCGACGTACCACTCGCGGGGCAGGCCCGCGGGCAGCGGCTTCTTCGGCAGTGCGGGCAAGGGTGCGGATGCGTGTCGGCGGGTATCCAGGGGCGGTGCGGCAGCGGCCATCGGCTTCCTCCTGAGGCGTCGGCCAACCCTTTCGAACACTGTCGATTTTACCGCCAAGCACTGACAAAGCCCCCTGGCCGGAGCGGAGTCGGGGGCTACGGAAGCCGCTGCCCGGCACCCTCCGCCGCGAGGGCGGCGTCCGGCGCGGGCGCGGGCGCGAACCAGGTCGGCCGGTCGCTCAGCGCCGAGTCGATGCGGTCGCGGGCGAGCGGCCCGAGCGGCGGCAGCTCGTCGAGCGCGAACCAGCGCACGTCCAGCGACTCGTCGTCGTTGACCCGCGCCTCGCCGCCGACCGCCCGGCAGCGCAGCACCGTCTCGATGTACTGCGCCCGGTCGCCGTTGCCGTAGGTCACCGGTTCGGTGGTGAAGACGCTGAGCACCCGGTCGACCACCGCGGAGACGCCCGTCTCCTCCTGGATCTCCCGCACCGCGCTCTCGGCCGGCTGCTCGCCGGGGTCGGGGATGCCGCTGATGAGCGCCCAGCGTCCGGTGTCCGTGCGGCGGTTGAGCAGGACCCTGCCGCGGTCGTCGAAGACCACCATGACCACGCCGGGCAGCAGGAGGAGGACGTCCCCCGCCCTGCCGCGGATGTCCAGGATGAATTGGGGAGTCGCCATGCCCCGAGCCTACGAGATGGAAGGTGAACGCCACATCAGCACCAGGTTTCACAAGCTCGAAGAGCTTCCTGTGCGACATATCCACAGGGCGGGTGGTCACCCGTTACGGTGATCCGGACAGCAGCGCCCACGCGGGGAACGCGGGCTCGGCGGTACCCCGTCGCGCCCGGGTGGCGGCAGGGGGTCGGGGATGGACACGACGGCCGGCGGCGCGCCCGGAGCGGCGCGCGGGGTCCGCGCGGGGGCAAAGGCGCGTCCGCGCCGGGCCGCGGATACGGGCGGCGCGGGCACCACCGGCGACCACGGCGGCGACCGGGCGGACGAGGGCGGACCGGAGGGCGATCTGAACGGCGGGGCGCGGATCGGCGCGGCAGGGGTCGCGGGCGGGGGCACGACCGACCTCGCGCCCGCGTCGTCACGTACGGACACCGGCGGGGACGGCGGCCCCCGCACGCCCGTGATCTCCGGGCCCTCCTCCGGGGTCGGGTCCGCGTCCGGAGTCGGGGTCGCGTCCGGCAGCACGCCCGGGTCCGCGTCCGCAGCCAGGGTCACTGCCGTCGCCTCCGGGGCCGGGGCTGGGGCCGGGACCCTCTCCGCGTCGGTGCCCGGGGCCGGGTCCGCGGCCGTGCCCGGGTACACGCCCCGCTCCGGGGCCACGCAGGGCACCGCGGCCGGGTCCGGCGCCCGCGGGCGGCCGCTCCCGCCGCTCCGGGTGCCGCGGAGCCCGACCGCCGGCGGGGTGGACGCGGCGGGGATGGTCGTGCTGGCCTGCTGCGCGGTGTGGGTGGTGGTCTGCGCCGGCGGCCGCGAGGCCAGGCCCGAGGGCACGCTGCTGGCGCTGCTCGCGGTCACCGCCGGATACGCGGCGGGCCGGGTGCTGGGCGCGATGCTGCCGAAGCTGACCCTCGTCGCGGGCGCGGTGACGGTCCTCGCGCTGGCGCTGGGCCCGGCGCACCGGCTGTCGGGCGCGAGCGCTCCGCCGCTGGGCTACCCCAACGCCGACGCCGCGCTGCTCGTGCTGGCCGCCGGGGCGGCGTGCTGCGCCGCCTGGGGCGTCACGGAGCCGGTCCGGGGGGTGCCCGCGGTGGTGTGGCGGGTGCTGCTGCGGCTGCTGGCGCTGACGGCCGCGGTCGCGGCGCTGGTGCTCGGGTCGTCCGCGGCCTTCGCGGCGGGGGTGACGGTCGTACTGTGCTCGCTGGCGGCGGCCAGGATGCGGCACCACCGGCTGGTCGGCCTGGCCGGGCTCGCGCTGGCCGCGGCGCTGGCGGTCGGCGGGAGCTGCGCGGTCGCCGTGGGCGCGCTGCCCGGCGGACTGTCGGAGTCGCTGACCGGGCAGCTCACCCAGCCGCGCGTGGCGCTGTGGCACGAGGCGGTGGACCTGGCCGGGCGGCACCCGTTGCGCGGGGTCGGACCGGGGCGCTTCGCCGAGGAGAGCACGCCGCTGCCCTCGGACACCCCCACCGCGGAGACTCCGCAGTCCGCGCCGTTCCAACTGGCCGCGGAGCAGGGGGTGCCCGGCGTGGCGCTGCTCGGGGGCGCCTACCTGTGGACGCTGTGCGCGCTGTGGCGCTCCCCGCGGTCGACGCCGGCGGTGCTGACCGCCGCGGCGGCGCTCACCGGCCTGGGGCTGCTCGCGGCCGTGGACCACGTCCTCAGCTACGCCCCGGTGACGGCCGCGGCCGGGCTGCTGGCCGGCGTGGCGACCTCGCGGCCGCTCCCGGCGCAGGCACCGGCTCCCGACCGAGAGGCTCCGGAGCGAGGGGCTTCCGGCCGAGCGGCCTCCGAGCGGGAAGCCTCCGAGCGGTAGCCGGCCCGACGCGGTTCCGGCGCCGCTCCCGTCGCCGGACGCGCCCTCGCCGACCCCGGGGTGCCGGCTCACGGCATCCCCGCGCGGGACTGGTCGGGCCCCGGCCCGCACACCCGCTCCCCCGCGGGCGCCGCTCCCGTCGCCGGACGGCCGGCGCGAACGGTGAGGGCGCCGCGCCCGGCACCCTCGCCGACGCCTGATCGGGCCCCGCCCGTACGGGCCCGTACGCCCACCGCCCGCCACCTACCGCCCGACGACCGCGCCCCGGACCCGCCCGGTCGCCCGGTCGGGACGCGCCGCCTCAGCGGATGCCGGGGCCCTGCTGGTCGCGCGGGTGGGCGGTCATCCCGAGCATCTCGCGGATGGCGCGCACCGCGCCCTCGGCGTCGTCGACGGTGACGGTGAACCACCGGCCGCCGCCGAGGTCGATCACGATGCCGGGCCCCCGCCGCACCACGACCGCGGTGCCCTTCTCGGGCCGCCAGCGGTAGCCCCAGCCGCCCCACGAACGCGGGCTGATCACCGGGTCCAGCCGGGCGCCGCTGACCTCGCCCATCGGGATGCGGCGGCGCGGCACTCCGATGTGCCCGCAGCGCACCTGGACCGCCTCGCGGTCGACGCGCACATGGACGTGGGTGAAGGCGACGGTGCCGAACAGGACGAGCAGCCCCACGGCGAGGCAGCCGACCACCGACATCACGAGCGGGGCGAGGCTGGCGGTGGGGCCGGGGCCCTCCACCGCGAGCGAGATGCCGAGCGCCACGCAGGCGGCGCCCACCGCGGCGGGCACCCACTGCAAGCGGTTCCTGGCCCGACCCGTCCACACACGGGACGCGCCGGTCTCCGGCCGGGGAGCGTGCGTCATGCCCCGAAGCGTACCTATCCGCGGGGCGTCCGGCACCGTTCCGGGTCAGGCCGTGGCGGCCGTCACGGCGAGCCCGGCACCCTGCGGATAGGCCAGCGCGGCGGCGGGCAGGGGAGCGGGGCGGCCGCTGAGGACGACCTCGACGGTGCCGCCGCCCGGGGTGGGGGCGACCCTGCGCAGGGCCTGGGCCGCCACGGCGTCCGCCGAGCCGTACAGGACGGCGCCGGGCAGGGCCGCGGCGATCCGGTCCGCGACGAGCTCGTAATGGGTGCACCCCAGGACGACGGCGCCTACGCCCGACGGGGTGAGGGCCGCCGCCGCGGCGACCGCCGCGGCGACGGCGTCCGCGTCGGCGTGCTGCACCGCGTCGGCCAACCCCGGGCAGGGGACTTCGGTGATCCGCGCGCCGTTGCCGAACTCGGCGATCAACCCGCGCTGGTAGCCGCTGCCGGTCGTCGCCGGGGTGGCCCAGATCGCCACGTCCCGGTGGCGGGCCGCCGCGGGCTTGATCGCCGGCACGGTGCCCACGACGGGCAGCCCGGGTTCGAAGGCCGCCCGGAGCGCGGGCAGCGCGTGCACGGACGCGGTGTTGCACGCCACGACGAGGACGTCCGGCCCGTGGGCCGCCGCGGCCCGCGCGCAGTCCAGGGCCCGCGCGGCCACGTCGCCAGGGGTTCGCGGGCCCCAGGGCATGCCCTCCGGGTCCGAGGCGAGGACCAGGTCCGCGTCCGCCCGCATCCGCCGTACGGCCGCGGCGGCGGCCAGCAGCCCGATCCCCGAATCCACCAACCCGATCTTCACGGCCCCACTCTACGGGCTGTCCCGTAGTCCCCGGCGGATCAGCGGGCGGCGTCGGATGCGGTGGATCGCAAGGCGGACGCGCGCTCCCATACCGTCGCATACAAGGACGAGCGAGACAACGAAGGGAGACGCCGTGGCTGTCGTCGCACGCCCGTCGGGAATCGCGGGACAGCCCTCGGCCAAGCGGTCCCCCGCGGACCGCCGCCGACCGCCGCCCGCCGCCGACCGCCGCCCGCGGACCGCCGCCGGGCACGCCGTGCGGGGTCCTGGCGCCGTCGCGGCGCCGGACCTCGGGCAGACTGCGGGGGTGAGCGTGATGACTGGGGTCGCAGGGGTGTCGTTGGTGGCGTGGCTGTGGTTGCTGGCGGGGCAGGGGGGGTTCTGGCGTACCGACGTGCGGCTGCCGCGCGGCGGCGCCGGGTCCGTGCGGGAGTGGCCGGACGTCGCGGTGGTGGTGCCCGCGCGGGACGAGGCCGAGGTGATCGGGCGGAGTCTGGCCTCGCTGCTGGCGCAGGAGTACCCGGGCCGCGCGGAGGTCTTCCTGGTGGACGACGGCAGCACCGACGGCACGGGCGACCTGGCGCGGGAGCTGGGCGAGCGGCCCGGCGCGCTGCCGCTGACCGTGACCTCCCCGGGCGAGCCGCCCCGGGGGTGGACGGGCAAACTGTGGGCGGTCCGGCACGGCATGGCACTGGCCCGCGAGCGCACCGGCGCGGAGTTCTTCCTGCTCACCGACGCGGACATCGCGCACCGCGAGGGCAGCCTGCGGGCCCTGGTGGAGGCCGCCGTCGGCAACGACCTGGACATGGTCTCCCAGATGGCCCGGCTGCGGGTGGAGACCGGCTGGGAGCGGTTGATCGTTCCGGCGTTCGTGTACTTCTTCGCGCAGCTTTACCCCTTCCGCTGGATCAACCGCCCCGGGGGCCGCACCGCGGCGGCGGCCGGCGGGTGCGTGCTGCTGCGCGCGTCCGCCGCGAAGGCCGCCGACGTGCCGGACGCGATCCGGCAGTCGGTGATCGACGACGTGGCGCTGGCGCGCGCGGTGAAGCGCTCGGGCGGCCGGATCTGGCTGGGCCTGGCCGAGCGGGTCGACAGCGTGCGCCCGTATCCCGATCTGGCCGAGCTGTGGCGGATGGTGGCGCGCAGCGCCTACGCACAGTTGCGGCACAACCCGCTGGTGCTGGCCGGCACCGTGCTGGGGCTGGCGCTGATCTACCTGGTGCCGCCGGTCGCGGCGGTCGGCGGCGCGGTCGCGGGAGCGTGGCCGCTGTGCGTGCTGGGCGCGGCGGCGTGGGCGGTGATGGCGGGGACGTACCTGCCGATGCTGCGGTACTACGGCCAGCCGTGGGCCCTCGCCCCGCTGCTGCCGTACACCGCGGCGCTCTACCTGTTGATGACGGTCGACTCGGCGGTGGAGCACTACCGCGGCCGGGGCGCGGCGTGGAAGGGCCGCACCTACGCCAAGCCCGACGCGACCGCGTGATCGCGCCCCGCCCCTGCGTGCGGCCTCATTGACGCCCCGTCAGACGGCCCGCCGGAGGGTGCGCCGACCCCGGGGGTCACGCCCGCGACACGAGCCTTTTACCTGATCACATCCTGAGATGGTGACCGTTTTCCGGGGATTCGCTCGTATTGGTGGCCTGAGGTCACTCACTGCACGCAAAACAACCAACCAATCGGTCTCCCCAACAACCACATCGTGGGCTTAACTTATGGCCCATGACCACCCCCCGCGGTTCGTACGGTGGCGGCTCCGGCAGCTACTACCCTTCGTCTGCGTCCTTCCCGGACACCCCGATCTACGACAGCCTCGTGGCCGAGCGCGGCACCCCGCAGATCGCCCCCATCCGTGTGCCCGCGCCGTACCCCTCGTACGAGTCCGGCGGCTACAACTCCTTTGGCGGGGGCGGGAATCTGCCCGCGCTGCCGGCCGCGCTCCCGGCCCTGCCGGCCGGCCCCTCGGCCCCGGTGCAGCAGATGGGCCAGCAGCACCAGCCGCAGTACCAGCCGGCGCAGAACGGGTACCAGGGCGGGGGCTACCCGCAGCAGCCCGCGTCCTACGCCCCGCAGCAGGCCGGGATGCCGCGCCAGCCGCAGACCAACGGCTACGGCGGCTACCCTGCGCAACCGCAGCAGCCGTCGCCCTCCGGGTACCAGACGGCCCGTCCGGCGCCGCCGCGGCCGATGGCGCCCCGGCAGGGTCCCGCCGGGCACCCCGAGGACACCTACCAGCGCCGCAACCTGGGGCTCGGGGTCCCGCCGGCGCAGCCCGGAGGCGGGTACTACCAGGGCTGACCCGGAGCGGCACCCGAGGGCGATGGCACGATGGTCCTATGACCATGCCCACCGTCAGCGCGCTGCACCTGTATCCGGTCAAGTCCATGCGGGCGACGAGCACGCCGGCAGCGGTCGTGGAGCCGTGGGGGCTCGCGGGGGACCGCCGCTGGATGCTGGTCGACGCCGCCACCGGCAAGGCCGTCACGCAACGCGAGGACCCCCGGCTGGCGCTGGTGCACACCGCGCTCGACGGCCGTGGCGGGCTGCGCGTGACCGCGCCCGGCCGGGAACCGCTGGACGTCGCCATGCCGGCGCCCGGCCCGCTGGAGACGGTGCGGATCTTCGCCGGCGAGCTGGATGTACGGACCGCCGGCCAGGCGGCCGACACCTACTTCTCCGCCCACCTGGGCACCGCTGTGCGGCTGGTCCACCTCGACCGCCCCGACCTGCGGCGGCCCATCGCGCCCGAGTACGCCGAACCGGGCGAGACCGTCAGCCTCGCCGACGGCTTCCCGCTGCTGGTCACCACCAGCGCGTCGCTCGACGCGCTCAACGCGCTGATCGCGGCGGGCGACCAGGCCCACGAGGGCCCGCTGCCGATGGACCGGTTCCGACCCAACGCCGTCGTGGACGGCACCGAGGCGTGGGCCGAGGACGGCTGGCGGCGGGTGCGGATCGGCGAGGTCCTCTTCCGGGTGCCCAAGCCCTGCGGGCGCTGCGTGATCACCACCACCGACCAGCGCACCGGGGCCAGGGGCCGGGAGCCGCTGCGCACCCTGGGCCGGCACCGCAACATCGACTCCAAGCTGGTTTTCGGCCAGAACCTCGTACCCGAGTCGTCAGGAACCCTGCACGTCGGCGACGCGTTGACCGTGGTGGAGTGACGATTCGACGCGCCCTTTCCGCGCCCCCGCGGGCTGGCCGTGCATTGAACCGCGCCGGTTGCGGTAGTTGATGGGTGTGAAGGGGGTGACCGCCGATGAGGGGTCGCACGACAGGCACCGTGCGCGGATGGCGCTGGCGGCGCAATCCGCTGCGCCGGCGCACGGACGTGGTGGAGACGTGGCTCGGGGTGCTGTTCGTCGCCCTGCTGTGCGCTTCGCCGCTGCTGGGCTGGTGGGCGGACAGATCGGTGGGCCGCGTCCTGCGCCACGAGGTCGCCACCGAGCACGCCGAGCGCACCCTGGTGACCGCGACCCTCGCCCGGTCCAAGCCGTCCGGCTCCGAGACGCACCCCACCGAGCAGTTGCGCTGGACCGGGCCCGACGGCGCCTCGCACACCGCCACGGTCTCCTCCGACCTGGAGGTGCTGCAGCAGGGCCGGATCAGGATCTGGACCGACCGCAAGGGCGCCCCGGCGGCGCCGCCGCTGGACTCCGCCACCGCCTCCACCCACGCGGTGCTGGCCGGCGTGGCCGCCGGATCGGCCGCGGCCGGACTGCTGGTGATGGGGCGCCAGTTGCTGATGTGGCGTCTGATGCTGCGCCGGCTGGAGTCCTGGGCGCGCGAATGGGCCCGGGTCGGCCAGGACTGGGGCCGCGCGGGCGCCGGCGGCTGACGCCCGCGCGGGCCCCTGGGTGTCCACCAGTCCGCCGCGCGTCACCAGCATGCCTCCGCTCGCGCTACGGTTGATCCCCGGTCGGCCGACGCAAGAGGGTGGGGGCTGAGCAGCCCGATGGCACATGGCGTGGTGCAGGTGACCAATCCGAGCAGTTCTCGGTGGCGCCGCCGCACAGGTGAGTACGAGACCCTCGCCGCCGCGCTGGAGGCGGCGAGTGACGGTGACGTGCTCTCGATGGGTCCCGGCACCTACCGGGAGAACCTGCTGGTGGACCGCGCGGTCACGCTGCGCTGCGCGGACGGCCCCGGCACCGTGCGGCTCGCGCCCGCCTCCGGTGTGGCGCTGACCCTGCGCGGGCCCGCGGTGGTGCAGGACCTGGTGGTCGAGTGCCAGGACGTCACGTCGGCCGCGGTGCTGGTCGAGGCGGGCGCCCCGGAGCTGTCGGGGGTGCGGATCAGCACCCGCTCGGCGGTCGGCCTGGAGGTCCGCGACGGCGCCCGGCCGACGGTGCGCCGCTGCACCGTGGACAACCCGGCCGGCGTCGGGGTGAGCGTGCTGGAGGGCGCGGGCGGCCTGTTCGAGGAGTGCGAGGTCGTCGCCGCCGGGCAGAACGGCTTCGCGGTCCGCGGCGGCGCGGGCCCCCGGCTGGAGCGCTGCCGCATCCACCACGCCTCGGGCGCCGGGGTGTCGATCACCGGCGAGGGCAGCTCGCTGGAGGCGGTGAGCTGCGAGGTCTACGAGGTGCGCGGCACCGGCGTGCAGGTGTCGGCGCAGGGCAGCGGGCAGTTCACCGACTGCCAGGTGCACCGGACCACCGGCGACGGCATCACCCTGGACACCGACGCGGTGCTGGCGATGGCCGACTGCGACATCCACGACATCCCCGAGAACGCGGTGGACCTGCGGGCCCGTTCGGTGCTCACCCTCACCCGCAGCTCGGTCCGCGGCTTCGGCCGCAACGGCCTGTCGGTCTGGGACCCGGGCACCCGCGCGGACGCCAACCAGTGCGAGATCCACGACAGCACCGGCGACTACCCGGCAGTGTGGGTGAGCGACGGCGCGGTGGCCATACTCGACTCCTGCCGCGTGCACGACGTGCCGGACGCGCTGTTCGTGCTGGACCGCGGCTCGCGCGCGGACGTCGTGGACAGCGACTTCACGCAGATCCGCAACACCGCGGTGTCGGTGAGCGACGGCGCCAGCGTGCAGTTGGACGACTGCCGGATCAAGGAGGCGGCCACCGGCGCGTGGTTCCGCGACCACGGCAGCGGCGGCACCCTCGCGCAGGTCACCGTCGACGACACCGCGACCGGGGTGATCGTCACCAAGGGCGCCGACCCGGCGCTGGAGCGCTGCACCATCACCAACCCCACCGAGGCGGGCGTCTACGTCTCGGCCGGCGGCCGGGGCGCCTTCAACGGCTGCCGGGTGGTCGGCAGCAAGGGCTTCGGCTTCCACGTCATCGACGGCTGCCGGTCCCACCTGACCCGCTGCCGCACCGAGCGCTGCGCCCGCGGCGGCTACGAGTTCTCCGAGCCCGGCCCGGTCACCGAGGACTGCACCAGCGACCGCGCCGCCACCGACGACGTGCCCGCGCCGGTGCCCACCGCGGCGGGCACCGCCGACGCCGGGCCCGCGCCCGCCGACTCCGGCCCCTCCGCCCGGCTGCGGAGCACCGGCGCCCAGTCGTACGGCCTGCTGGGCGGTGTCCCGGCGCAGCGGCCGGCCGAAGCGGAGCAGGAGGCGCAGGTCCGGGTGACCGCGCGGGAGAGCGACGCGGTGCTCGGCGACCTCGACGCGCTGGTCGGTCTGGACGGCGTCAAGCGCGAGGTGCGCACCCTGATCGACCTGATCTCGGTCGGGCGGCGCCGCGAGCAGGCCGGGCTGAAGGCCCCCTCCCCGCGCCGCCACCTGGTCTTCACCGGCTCCCCCGGCACCGGCAAGACCACGGTGGCGCGGCTGTACGGGGAGATCCTGGCGTCGCTCGGCGTCCTGGAGCGCGGGCACCTGGTCGAGGTCGCCCGCGTGGACCTGGTCGGCGAGCACATCGGATCGACCGCGATCCGCACCCAGGAGGCGTTCGACCGGGCGCGCGGCGGGGTGCTGTTCATCGACGAGGCGTACGCGCTCGCGCCGGAGGACGCCGGCCGCGACTTCGGGCGCGAGGCGATCGACACCCTGGTGAAGCTCATGGAGGACCACCGCGAGGCGGTCGTGGTGATCGTGGCCGGCTACACCGCCGAGATGGAGCGGTTCCTCGCCTCCAACCCCGGGGTGGCGTCGCGCTTCTCGCGCACCATCACCTTCGGCGACTACAGCGCGGAGGAGTTGCTCCGGATCGTCGAGGCGCAGGCCGCCGAGCACGAGTACCGGCTCGGCGACGACGCCGCCGACGCGCTGCTGAAGTACTTCACCGCGATCCCCAAGGGCCCCGCCTTCGGCAACGGCCGCACCGCGCGCCAGACCTTCGAGGGCATGATCGAACGGCACGCGGTCCGCATGGCCCACGTCGAGGAGCCCACCCACGACGAGTTGCAGCTCCTCTACCCCGAGGACCTCCCCAACCTCACGTAGCGACGGGACCGGCCCGGCCGCGGGTCCGGTACCCGCAAGGACCGGGTCGTCCGCGCAGGGTCCGGCAGCGCCGGGGGTGCGGTACCGGGCGTCGCGGGCCCGGCCGGATCCGCCGGACAGGCCCTAAGATGAGCGGTCTGCCGATAGGACAACATCACGGACGGGACGGGGTCACGGGTGAGCGACAACCAGAACCTCCTCGCGGAGCAGCGTCGGGCCCTGATCCTGGACGAGGTCCGGCGGCGCGGCGGTGTGCGGGTCAACGAGCTGACCCGCCGCCTGAACGTGTCCGACATGACGGTCCGCCGCGACCTGGACGCGCTCGCCCGGCAGGGCGTCGTGGAGAAGGTGCACGGCGGCGCCGTGCCGGTGGTCGAACCCAGCAGCCACGAGCCGGGGTTCGAGGCCAAGTCCGGCCTGGAACTGGGCGCGAAGGAGGCGATCGCGCGGGCGGCCGCCACCCTGGTCCCGCCGGGTGCCGCCATCGCGCTGGCCGGCGGCACCACCGCCTACGCGCTGGCGCAGCAGCTTCTCGACGTGCCGGACCTGACCGTGGTGACCAACTCGGTGCGGGTCGCGGACGTCTTCCAGTCCGGGCAGCGCCCGGTGGGCGGCGCCCACGGCACGGCCGCGGCGACCGTGGTGATCACCGGCGGGATGCGGACGCCGTCCGAGACGCTGGTCGGGCCGGTCGCGGACCGGGCGATCCAGTCGCTCCACTTCGACCTGCTCTTCCTGGGCGTGCACGGCATCTCGGTGGAGGCGGGCCTGTCCACGCCGAACCTCGCGGAGGCCGAGACCAACCGCCAGTTCGTCCGCTCGGCGCGGCGGGTGGTGGTGATCGCCGACCACACCAAGTGGGGCACGGTGGGCCTGAGTTCGTTCGCCGCCCTGGAGGACGTCGACACGCTGGTCACGGACGCGGGCATCCCCGAGGTGGTGCGCGAGGAGATCGCCGAGCACCTGTCGGACCTGATCGTGGCGGGCGAGCCGGCCCCGGCCGCCCTCGACTGAGCGGCCTCCTCGACCGGGCGCCGCCGGCGCGGACACCGCCGCCGACCGGCCGGGTTCCCCGGCGGGGCGGTGGCCGGGGGCCGCGCGGGCGGGTTCAGCCGTTGCCGGTGACCAGCGACCAGGCGTGGCCGGGCGAGAGCACGACCAGCAGGACCACCACGAGCAGGACCACCGCGGCCACCCCGCGCAACCGTCCCCGGCGCAGCGTCCGGCGGTCGCCCTCGTCGGTGCGGCCGGTGCGCCAGGAGGTGTCGGCCGCGGCAGGCGCAGCGACGCCGCTACGCCTGCCGCGCCGCCGCCGGCCGCCCTCCGCGGCGGCGCGCTCCTCCTGCTCCCGCAGCCGCCGGGCCACGATCCGGGCGCGTGCGGACGGTTCCTTGGGGGCGGACGCGCGGATGTCGCGCTCGTTGTCGGAGAGGAACTGTTCCCACACCTCGTCCGGGATGGACGACTCCCCTTCCGGGGTGGGCGCGGAGTCTGTGGTCATCGGGCGTGCTCTCATCTCGTCCAGGACGGCCGTGGGTGAGGAGCCTCGCTCGGTCCCCCCAGGCGGTACGGCTTGGATCCAATATACGGTCGGGCGGCGTCCGGTGGCGCGGGCTCCGCCCGACGGTGGGGGAGAACACGCCCCGGCAGGGCGGTCAGCGGTACTCCGCCAGCCGCGGCCGGACCGCCAGCAGGGACAGCAGCGCGGAGGCGCCGAGTGCGCCGGCGGGCACCGCGGGCCAGCCGTCGAGGGCGTCGCGGGCGTCGGCTGCGTGCGCGGCGAAGTCGTCGAGCTGGCGGGCGGCGAGGGCGTCCAGCGTGGTCGCGAAGTCCCAGAAGTCGAAGGCGATGTCGCCGCGGCCGACCGTGGTCAGCAGGACCGCCGCCTGGTCGGTCCTGCCCTCGCCCTTCAGCCGGCGCAGGGCGGCGTCGTCGGCGCGGAAGCGGCGGTAGCGGGTGAGCACGTCCTCGTAGGCGGGGCGCTCGGCGGCGGTGGCCTGGCCGTCGGGTGCCAGGAGGGTGTCGAGGCGCCCGGTCAGCGTGGCGTACAGGGCCGCGTCGCTCCTGCCGAGGTCGTCGCCCTGCACGAACCAGCGGCTCTCGGCGGCCGCCGCCTGGGCGGCCACGGCGCTCGCCTCGGCCAGCCGGGACCAGGGTCGCAGCCCCTGGCCGTCGGCGGTGTCCGCGGCGCTCGCGCAGGAGCCGAGGGCGACCACGCCGGCCAGGCAGACCGCGAGCACCGCCGCGGTGCCGGCGACCAGCGGAGGGCTGAGCAACCGGCGGTAGTCGCGGGCGAGTTCGCGCTGCCACCAGAGCAGGAACAGCAGGGTGGCGGCGCCGAGCAGGCCGACCGCCGCGATCCGGTGCCGGGTGTCCGCGCGCACCCGGGAGGCGTCGAGGCCGGCCTGGCGCTGGTAGTCCGCCGCGAGCGCGTCGGCGTCGGGCAGCAGCGTCTGCGTCATGACCGCGCCGGCCTGGGCGTTCATGGCCACGGTGACGGCCGGCGGGTGGCCCGCGAGGCGGTCGGGCGCCTGCTCGTCCACGAAGGCGGCGCGGCCGCTCAGGTCGTCGTAGCGGCCCAGCCCGTCGAGGAGCGCGCGCACCAGGGCGCCGTGCGCGCTGTCGCCGCTCAACCGCCGCAGCGCGTCGCTGACCTGGGCGCGCCGCTGCTGGGCGGTGATCAGCGCCTGGAGCTGGTTGCCGACGTAGGTGCCGCTGCCGTCGGCGGACATGCCGGGCGCGAGGGTGTCGGCGTGCTGGGCGTCGAGATCGGCCAGCGCGGAGCGCAACTGCGCGGCGACGGCGGCCCGTTCGGAGACGGTGGTCCGCAGCCGCGAGGTGTCGGCGCGGACGGTGACGGCGCCGACGACGGCGGTGGTGCACAGCGCGGCGAGCAGCAGCAGGGCCACCGCGGCGCGGGCACCCAGCCGGCGCGGACCGGTCAGCCTCAACCGGACCCGCCTCCCCGCGCGATGGGGCTCGCGCGGGGCTGCGGGCGGCGCGGACCGCGTCTCGGCTTCGGCCGGATCGGCGGCCCTGCGGCTCGTCACCTGCGACGTGGTCATGCGGTGACGCTAGGTGCCGGCGGCGAAACCCCGGTGGCGCGCGGGCGGCCGGGCGGTGTCCTGGCTGTAACGGAACCGAACCGGCCGCGGCGGCGGGGCCCTGCGGCCCGCGGCGGCCGCGGTCAGCGCGCCTGTCCGCCGGGGCCGTCGGGAGTGTCGCCGGCGCCCGGGGCGGGCGGTTCGGCGCGCCACAGCGGGTGCTCCCGGCGGGCCCACCAGCCGGGCACCCGGCCGGTGCGCAGGCCGCGCCGTGCCTCGGGGTCGGAGGCGGCGAACCACACGTGCCCGGTGATGACGGCGGCGACGAGCAGCGCGAGCCAGTCGTGGACGAAGGTGGCGCCGGTCCGCCACAGCAGCGGGCTCAGTCGGGGGAACCACATGATCAGGCCGGTGCCGATCATGATCAGGACCGCGCCGACGGCGAAGGCGGCGTAGAGCTTCTGCCCGGCGTTGAACTTGCCCGCGTGCCGGGCGTCGCGGCGGCGCTCGCGCACGGCGGTGCGCAGCCACGTCCAGTCGTGCGGGAAGAACCGGCCCAGCCGCCGGGTGTCGGCGCGGTAGGCGCGGGAGGCGAGTCCGAGGACGAGCGGCACCGGCAGCAGGACACCGGACCACTCGTGGACGGTCACCACCAGCCGGCGGCGGCCCACGATCTCGGCGAGCGGCGGGAAGTACAGGCAGGCGGCGGTGAACACGCAGACCGCCATGAGGGTGTTGAGGGTGCGGTGCACCCAGGTCTCGGCGCGAGTGAAGCGCCGTACGGTCCCGGCGGGCGCCGGGCGGTCACGACGTGGGCGCGTCATGGCGTCCGTTGGACTTTCCGACCCATCCGTCGACGTCATATCCGTACTGCTCCCAGTAGCCGCGTTCCACCTTCTCGGTGACGGTGATGCCCGACAGCCACTTGGCGGACTTGTAGAAGTACATCGGGGCCGCGTAGAGGCGGACCGGTCCGCCGTGGGCGGCGGTGACCGGCTTGTCGTTCATGGTGAGGGCGACCAGCATGTCGCTGCGGCGCGCCTGCGCGAGGGTGAGGCTCTCGGTGTAGACGCCGTCGAAGCAGGTGAAGTGCACCGCCGCGCCGGGCGACTTGACGCCCGCGGCGTCCAGCAGGGTGGACAGCCGCACCCCGGAGAACGCGGTCCCCGGCACCCGCCAGCCGGTGACGCACTGCACGTCGCGCACCAGCCGGGTCTGGGGCAGGGCACGCAGGTCGGCGAGCCGGTAGGAGGCGGGCCGGTCCACGAGGCCGCCGACCGTGAGCCGGTAGTCGCTCTCACCGCGGTGCGGGATGGAGTCGGAGACGGAGTAGAACCGGAAACCGCCGCCGCCCGGCAGCAGTCCGGTCACCCCCGTCGGGTCCTTGGCGCTGACCGAGGCGAGGATCGAGTCGAGCCGGCCCTGCACCGCGCCGCCGACCCCGACACCCGCCGCGCCCAGGCCGAGCATGCCCAGCACCAACCGCCGTCCGACCGGCGTGCCGCGCCCCTCCTCGGGGCCGGGTTCGGCGCCGGCCGTGTGGTTGTCCATGCAACGATTCGACCACGCGGGGACCCTGAGGGCCAGGGACGGCGGCCGATGTCAGTGTTTCGTCACATCTCCGGGGCGGGGCCCACCCCGGGTGGCCCGTTCCGGCCGCACACGCCCACCCCGACCGCGCGCGTCCACCCCGACCTCACGCGTCCACCCCGGCCGCGCGCGTCCGCCTACCGCTCCCGCGCGTCCACGGCCGCGAGCAGGCCCGCCAGCGCGGCGTCGAACGCGCCGGGCCGCTCCAG
This sequence comes from Streptomyces sp. SN-593, assembly GCF_016756395.1. Lineage (NCBI taxonomy): Bacteria > Bacillati > Actinomycetota > Actinomycetes > Kitasatosporales > Streptomycetaceae > Actinacidiphila > Actinacidiphila reveromycinica. The sequence continues at coordinate 7,781,932 of NZ_AP018365.1, read as the reverse complement.
GTTCGGCATGTGGCCCGCGCCCTCGACGACCGCGAGCCGGGAGCCGGCGATGCGCTCGTGCAGGAACTCCGCGTCGGACACGGGCGTGAAGACGTCCCGGCGCCCGACGACCACCAGGGTCGGCACCGCGATCCGCGCCAGCGTGCCGGTGTAGTCCGGGCGTTCGGCGCGGCCGCGCAGCGCGGCGGCGGCGCCCTGCGGCGGCGCGCCGAGCATCATCCGCAGGACGTGCGCGGCCACCTCCGGCTGATCGCGGACGGTCCCGGGGTCCACCATCGAGTCGAGCACGCCGTGCGCGTACGCCGCCATGCCGTCGCGCTCCAGCACCTCGGCCCGGTCGTACCGCTCCTTGCGGCCCGCGGGGGTCTCGCCCTGCGCGAAGGTGTCGGCGAGCACGAGTCCGGCGACGCGCGCGGCGAACAGCCGGTGGAACTCCAGCACCACCTGGCCGCCCATGGACAGCCCGCACAGCACCGCCCGCTCCACCTCCAGGGCGTCGAGCAGGGCGGCGAGGTCGCGGGCGAACACGTCGAGTCCGGTACTGCCGGACCGCACCGTGCTTTTTCCGTAGCCGCGCAGGTCGGGGGCGATCACCCGGCGCCCGGCGCCGAAGACGGCGACCTGCGGGCCCCACATGGTGCGGTCGAAGGGGTGGCCGTGGACCAGGAGCAGCGGCACCGCCGGGCCGCCGCCCGCCTCCGGTCCCCCTCCCCCGCCGGTGTCGTCGTGGCCGATCGTGATCCCGTTGACGTGAACACTGCCCATCCGGGCTCCCCCTCCGTTCCCGCGGCGCCCGATTCCGTGACCGCGCCGGGCGATCCGCGCCCCGGCGCCGTGCGCCGCCGCCTCCCCTGTCCCCCGCACCGGCAGCCTACGGTGCCGGTGCGCGGGGTGGGGCGGCGCGGCGGGAACCCGCGGTCCCGGTCGCGGTCAGCGGGAGGCGGCCAGCAGGCCGTCGAGCCACGCCTGGTGGCCGTTGAGCATGGGGTTGGGCACCTGTCCGGCCAACTCCGCGGCCGGGCGCCCGATCTGGCTCTCCTGCGTCAGGACGCGGACCCGCCCGCCCGCGAGGTCCTCGACCAGCCACGCGTGCAGCACGTCGAGCCGTTCCTCGGGCGGACCGTCCTGCAGGGCGGTCCAGGACAGTCGGCCGGGCTCGCCCCCGGCCGGGGCCCGGAACTCCACGACGCGGGCGGCCAGCGGCGGGAAACCGAAGGTGCTGAAGGAGAACTCCCGGCCGTCCTCCAGCCGCGGGCCGCCGCCGTGCGGGAAGGAGATGTCGGAGACGTTGTCGTAGAAGGACTCCCAGGTGGAGGTGTCCGTGAGGTGGCGCCAGACCCGGTCGGCGGTCACGCCCCTGGCGATCACCTCGTTGGAGACGAAGTTGTCGCAGGTGCCGGGGAGGTACTTCTCGGGCCAGTTGATCGCGTTCTGCGTGGTCATGGGGGGATTCCTTCCGAGGGAGCGGAGGCGCGGGCGGCCTCAGGCGAGCTTCTTGAGGAGTTCGGCCGCGAGCGGACCGGAGGACGCGGGGTTCTGGCCGGTGACGACGTTGCGGTCCACCTCGACGTGCGGCGCCCACGGCTCGCCTGCCTCGACCTCCAGTCCGGCCTCGGTGAGCCGGTCCTGCAACAGCCACCTGGCCCCGTCGGCGCTGCCGGCCAGCCGCTCCTCGGCGTTGGTGAAGGCGGTGATCCGGTAGCCGGCGTACGCGTTGCCGCCGTCCTCCCGCACGGCGGCGAGCAGGGCGGCCGGGCCGTGGCAGACCACGCCCACCGGCAGGCCCCGGTCCAGGGCCGAGGTGAGCAGCCGCCCGGCGTCGGCGTCGACCGCCAGGTCCTCCATCGGCCCGTGGCCGCCGGGCACGTACACCGCGTCGAAGTCGTCGAGCCGTACCCCGGCCAGCGCGACCGGGGAGGCGAACTCCGGTGCCCCCTCGACCACGGCCCGGACCGTACGGGCGTTGTCCTCGCCGCCGTTGGCACCGGCGGCCAGGCTCGCGGGATCGACCGGCGGCACCACGCCGCCCGGGGTGGCGACCGTGACCGCGTGGCCGGCGGCCCGGAACGCCTCGTACGGGACGGCCGCCTCGTCGGCCCAGAACCCGGTGGGGTGGGTGGTGCCGTCGGCCAGCGTCCAGTGGTCGGCGCCGGTCATCACGAACAGGATCCTCGCCATGTGCTCTCTCCCGTGCTGCTGGCTGTGTCGCCTCCGTCGGAGCGGCGTGCGGCCGCCCGGCGACCCACCCGACGGTAGTCGGCGCAGCCATCCGCCTGCCAATAGGGAAGCCGATGTCCGGCATAGGAACCCCGATGGCGGCACTTGCTACGGTGGACGCCATGGAGCACCGGACACCGGACGCCGCGGAAGAGCGGGCGCCGGCCGCACGCCGGCCCGCCGCGACCGGCCCGAAGCCTGCCGCGGCCGACCTGAGGCCGGCAGCGGCCGGGGGCTCCCAACTGCCGCCGCACGCGGACCTGAACCTGCTGCGGACGTTCCTGGCCGTGTACCGGGCCGGGTCCTTCACCGCGGCGGCGCCGCTGCTCGGGCTCTCCCAGCCCACCGTCACCGCGCAGATCCGCACCCTGGAGCAGCAGACCGGTCGCGACCTGTTCAGCCGGCTGCCGCGCGGCGCCGAGCCGACCCCCTACGCCCACGAACTCGCCGGGCGGATCGCCGGACCGATCGACGCCCTGGCCACGCTGGAGGACACCGGCAGCGCGGCGGTGCCCGTCCACCTGGCCGGGCCGTCGGAGCTGCTGTGCGTCCGGGTGCTGCCCGCGCTGGTGCCGCTGGTCGCCGACGGCGTGCAGTTGCGCGTCTCCCAGGGCCTGCCCGAGCCGCTGCTGGAGGAGATGCGCGCGGGCCGGCACGACCTGGTGATCGCCACCCGGCGGCCGCGCGGCCGGGCCCTGGAGTCCGTGCCGCTCGCCGACGAGGAGTACCTGCTGGTCGCCGCCCCCGCCTGGGCGAAGCGCGTGGCCGCGGCGTCCGGCGGCGACGACCTGGGCGCGGCGCTGCGCGAGGTCCCGATGGTGGCGTACGCCGAGGACCAGCCGATCGTCCGGCGCTACTGGCGCAGCGTGTTCGGCAGGCAGCTCACCGCCCGGGCCGCGGTCACCGTGCCGAACCTCTACGCGGTGCTGTCGGCGGTGAACGCGGGCGCCGGATTCAGCGTGCTGCCGCGCTCGCTGTGCCAGGAGTACCTGGACTCCGGCAGGCTGGCCCTCCTGCACGCCCCGCAGGAACCGCCGCTCAACACCCTCTTCCTGGTCCAGCGCCCGGGCGCGGACGCCAACCCCGACGTGCTCCGCGTCCGCGACCGGTTGCGGACGGCGGCATCCGGCTGGTAGCTCCGAGTTGCGCGCACCCCCGCAACGGGTGAACCTGAGGACGCATCACGGAGTACTGCCGCAGTCACTCTACGCATCCCCGCTCAAGTGTTCCCATCGGAGCGGTGAGGCTTGGTCCCGCACGGGACGCCGGCCCCACCGCGGAGGGAGTCGCAGCCGTGATCATGCAATCCGACCAGACCGACCCGGTACGCCATGAGTGCGCGCTCGAACTCGAGGCGCATCCGTACCGCATCCAGCAGATCCGCCGCATCGTGTCGGCCCAACTGCGCTACTGGCGGGTGGAGTCGCTCGTCGACGCGGCCGCCACCGGCATCAGCGAGCTGCTGGCGAACGTGCACCGCCACGCGCGGCCCGACAAGCAGTGCGCGGTGCGGATGACCCTGGTACCCGACCGCCTAACCGTGGCCGTCACCGACCACGACCCGCGGCTGCCGCATCTCCAGCCGATGGAGCCGACCGCGACCACCGGCCGCGGGCTGGCGATGGTCGAGGCGATGTGCGACGGCTGGGGCACCGACCTGCTGCCCGACGAGACCGGCAAGGTGGTGTGGTTCATGCTGCGCACCCCCGCGCGGCAGGCGACGCTCGTCCCGCTGCGGACCGCCACGGTGCCGTTGGAGGAGACCGCGGCCCCCGACCGCGTCGCCGTCGCGGCCTCGGTCGCCTGAGGACACGCCGGACACGCCGGAGAGGCCGGAGAGGCCGGAGGGGCCGGAGACGCCCGACGCGACGACGTCCCGCACCGCGCGGGCTCGCGCGGAGCGCACACAGCGTGAAGCGTGAAGCGTGCAGGTGAGCGCCGGTCCTGCCGCCGCCTCCCGCCGGACGGGAGGCGGCGGCCGGCCCGGCGACCGCCGCCCGCGCGGACCGGCACCCGGGCCGGCCACCCGCACCCGCCCACCGGTCCGCGGCCTGGTCCACGCCGCCACGCGGAAGGCCGCCGCGCACCAGGCAGCCGGCTTCCGGCGGACGGCGCCCCCGGGCGGCGAGGGCCGCCGGCGCCAGGCCACCGGCGCGGGCGCCCGGCGCGCGGCCAGAGCGTGCACGGCCGACTGTCGGTGGTGGGCCCTACCGTGGACGGCATGTGGCGGAGCACGGGCACGCGCTGGCGGGAGGAGGGCGCCCACTGGACGTGGTGGCACCCCTCGCACGGCGTGCGTGCGAGCCCCCTCCCGCTCGGCAGTGCCCTGCGCCTGTCGGTGGACGGCTCCGCGGCGCGGCGGTGCGCGGGGGTGCGGCGCGCGGATCGCACCATCCCGTGCCCGGATGCCGCCGACCTGCCGCCCGGCGCGCGGCGCGACCAGTGCGAGCCCTGCGCCGCGCTGGACCGCAGGTCCTCGGTCGCCACGGACACCGTGCCGGACGACGGCCGGCCGTACCGCGTGTACCTGGCGTACTTCGGGCCCGGTCTGCTCAAGGTCGGCATCACCGCGGCGGCCCGGGGGCGCGTGCGCCTGCTGGAGCAGGCGGCGGTGTGCTTCGCCTTCCTCGGCGAGGGGCCGCTGATGGCCGCGCGCCGGACGGAATCGGTGCTGGGCAGCGCCCTTGACGTGCCCGACCGGGTGCGGGACCCGGCCAAGCGGGCGGCCCGGCACCGCCTGCCGGACGCGGCGGCCCGCGCCGCCGAGGTGGCGGCGCTGCACGCGCGGGCGGCGTCCCTGCGCGACCGGCTGCCGGAGTCGCTCGCGCCCGCGCCGCCGCACTGCGTGGACCACGCCGAGGTGTTCGGGCTCGCCGCCGACCCGCCGCCCCCTCCCCCGGCCGCCGAGGTCACCGCGCTGGTGCCCGGCTGCGCGCTGGCTGGCACGGTCCGCGCGGTCGCGGGACACGACGTGTACCTCGACACCCCCGGCGGCCCGCTGCTGTTCGACACCCGCCTGGCGGCGGGGTGGCCGCTGCGCCGTCCGGGCCCGGGCCGGGAGCCCGCCGACGCCCGCGCCGCCCCGACCGCACCGCTGCGCTCCCCCGCGCCGCCGCAGGAAGCCCTGTTCTGACCGCCGCCGGCGGCGCCGCGCGCGACCCCGCTCGGGCACCTCGGGACCACCGGGTGTCACCACGTGACCGGGTGCGTTTGCCGGTGCCGATGATCCGGGCAATTCGTAGGGGTCAACGGAGAAGGGGGCACCGTGATCATCTGGGTGAACGGGGCGTTCGGCGCCGGCAAGTCCGGCGCGGCGCGGGAGATGCTGGACCTGGTACCGGAGAGCACCCTGTACGAACCCGAGGTGCTCGGCGGCTGCCTGCGCCAACTGCTGCCGGAGAAGCGGCTCCAGGAGGTCACCGACTACCAGGACCTCGCGATCTGGCGGCGGTTGGTGGTGGAGACCGCCGCCTCGCTGCTCGCCGAGGTCGGCGGCGTGCTCATCACACCGATGACGCTGCTGCGCCAGGAGCACCGCGACGAGATCTTCGGCGGGCTCGCGGCCCGGGGCATCGAGGTGCGGCACGTCCTGCTCGACCCGGGAGAAACGATCCTCCGCGCCCGTATCGCGGCCCGGACGGCAGGTCCCGACGACCCGGGCGCCGACGACACCGCCCGCCGCTGGGCGCTCGACCGCGTCGTGGACTACACCGCGGCGCTGCCCTGGCTGGCCGCCGACGCGCACGTGATCGACACCGCCGGGCTCGACCCGCGGCAGACCGCGGTGGCCGTGACCGAGGCGATCGGCCGCGGCGAGGGCGTGTGCGGCATCGTCCAGACGCCCGAGCCGCGCGCCGAGACGGTCGCCGCGGGCGTGCTGCTCTTCGACGACGCCGACCGGGTGCTGCTGGTCGACCCGACCTACAAGCCGGGCTGGGAGTTCCCCGGCGGCATCGTGGAGCGCGGCGAGTCGCCGTCCCGGGCCGGACACCGGGAGGTGGCCGAGGAGTTGGGCATCGAGCTGCCCGGCGGGCTCGACCTGCTCGTCGTGGACTGGGAACCGCCGCAGCCGCCGGGACACGGCGGGCTGCGGCTGCTCTTCGACGGCGGCCGGATGCCGTCGGCGGACATCGGCCGGCTGCTGCTGCCCGAGGACGAACTGCGCGGCTGGCGCTTCGTCACCGAGGACGAGGCCGCCGGCCTGCTGCCACCGGTCCGGCTGGACCGCCTGCGATGGGCGCTGCGGGCACGGGAGCAGGGCCGCGCGCTGAGCCTGGAGGCCGGCCACCCCGCGCGGTGACCGCGGGCCGGGGCGCCGGGCGCACCCGCCGTGCCCCGCGCCCCGGTCCCCGCGGGCGGCGGCCGCCGCCGGTCAGGACTCCTGGCCGGCGGGGTGCGCCGCGGCGTACCGGCGCAGGAACAGCGCCTCGGTCAGCGACAGCCGCTCCAGTTCCTGCGGAGACACGCTCTCGTTGACCGCGTGGATCTGCGCCTCCGGCTCGCTCAGTCCGATCAGCAGGATCTCGGCGGACGGGTAGAGCGTGGCGAGGGTGTTGCACAGCGGGATCGACCCGCCCTGGCCCACGATCGCCATCTCCTGGCCGTACGCCTCCCGCATCGCCTCGGCCATCGAGGCGTACGCCGGGCTGCCGGTGTCGGCGGCGAACGGCTGGCCGCTGCCGCTCTGCCGCACCTCCACCCTGGCGCCCCAGGGCGCGGCCGCCCGCAGGTGGTTCTCCAGCGCCTCGGCGGCCTTGGCCGCGTCGGCGCCCGGCGGCACCCGGACGCTCACGAGGGCGCCCGCCTCGGCCTGCACCGAGGGGGTGGCGCCCACCACGGCGGGGGCGTCGATGCCCAGCACGGTCACGGCGGGCCGGGCCCACAGCCGGTCCGCGACGGTGCCGTCGCCGATCAGCTCCACACCGTCGAGCACCTTGGCGTCGCGGCGGAAGTCGGCCTCGTCGTAGGCGAGTCCGGTCCACTCGCCGGAGTTGTCGAGGCCGTCCACGGTGGTCGCGCCGGACGGGTCGCGCAGCGTGGCCAGCATCTGGATCAGCGCGGCCAGCGCGTCGGGGGCGGCACCGCCGAACTGCCCCGAGTGCAGGTTGCCCGCGAGGGTGGCCACCCGGACCTCGGACACCACCATGCCGCGCAGCGAGGCGGTGACCGTCGGCAGGCCGACCCGGAAGTTGCCGGTGTCGCCGATCACGATCGCGTCGGCGGTCAGCAGGTCGGGGTGCTCCTCCGCGTACACCTCCAGGCCGGCGGTGCCCTGCTCCTCCGAACCCTCCACGATCACCTTGACGTTGAGCGGGACGCCGCCGTGCGCGCGCAGCGCCCGCAGCGCGGTCAGGTGCATCACCAGGCCGCCCTTGCAGTCCGCCGCGCCGCGCCCGTACCAGCGACCGTCCCGCTCGGTCAGCTCGAACGGCGGGGACAGCCACCGGGACTCGTCCAGCGGCGGCTGGACGTCGTAGTGCGCGTAGAGCAGCACCGTGGGCGCGCCGGCCGGGCCGGGCAGCAGGCCGTAGACCGACTGGGTGCCGTCCGGCGTGTCGAGCAGCGCGACGTCCTCGAAGCCCTCCGCGCGCAGCGCCTCCGCGATCCAGGCCGCCGCCTTCTGCGACTCGCTGCGGGGGAACTGCCGCTCGTCGGCCACCGACGCGAACGACACCAGCTCGGCCAGATCGGTCCTGGCACGGGGGATCAGCGACGCGACGGTCTCGGACAGCGGGACTGAGGACATGGATGCTCCTGGTGGGGCGGCGGGCGGACGGAGGGAGGAGGGCCGGGGACCGCCGCCGCGGGGGCGGCCGGAACCGGCGGGACGAAGGCCGACAAAGAAGGACGGGCACCGGCAGACCGGCACCCCCGCCGGTACCGGCGGGCCGACTGCCGATGGTGCCACAGCGAGCCCTTGGCCACGGGCGCAATAGGATGCTTGCGGACAGCGCTGAACAGCGACGACAGCCGAGCGTGGCGAGCGGGAGCGAAAACGACGTGAGCGGTGAGCAGCCGGCCCAGGGCAGCGGTGCGGAGAACGACGGGACCGAGCCGGTCTGGGACGTCGTGGTGGTCGGTGCGGGACCGGCGGGCGCGTCCGCCGCCCACGCGGCGGCCGTGACCGGTCGGCGGGTCCTGCTGCTGGAGAAGTCCGAGTTGCCGCGCTACAAGACGTGCGGCGGCGGCATCATCGGGCCGTCCCGTGACGCGCTGCCGCCCGGCTACGAACTCCCGTTGCGCGACCGGGTGCACGCGGTCACCTTCAGCCTCAACGGCCGGCTGACCCGCACCAAGCGCTCCCGCCAGATGCTCTTCGGCCTGATCAACCGGCCCGAGTTCGACGCCGGGCTGGTGGACGCCGCCCGCGAGGCGGGCGCGGAGGTGCGCACCGGCGTGACCGTCTCCCGGGTCGAGCAGCACGGCCCGGGCGTGCCGGACCGCCGCACCGTCGCGGTCGTGGTGACCGGCGGCCCGGGGGTCCCGCGCGGCGAGGAGCAGACCGTCTACGCCCGGGCCGTGGTCGGCGCCGACGGCAGTGCCAGCCGGATAGGAGCACACGTCGGGGTGAAGCTCGACCAGGTCGACCTCGGGCTGGAGTCCGAGATCCCGGTGCCCGCCTCGGTCGCGGAGGACTGGGCCGGCCGGGTGCACATCGACTGGGGCCCGCTGCCGGGCAGTTACGGCTGGGTCTTCCCCAAGGGCGACTCGCTGACCGTGGGGGTCATCTCGGCGCGCGGCGACGGCGGCGCCACCAAGCGCTACCTCGACGACTTCGTGGCCAGGCTGGGCCTGTCCGGTTTCGAACCGAGCGTCTCCTCCGGGCACCTGACCCGTTGCCGCGCCGACGACTCGCCGCTCTCCCGCGGCCGGGTGCTGGTCTGCGGCGACGCCGCCGGGCTGCTGGAGCCCTGGACCCGCGAGGGCATCTCCTACGCGCTTCGCTCCGGCCGGCTGGCCGGGGAGTGGGCGGTGCGCATCGCCGAGGCCCACGACGCGGTGGACGCCCGCCGGCAGGCCCTGAACTACGCCTTCGCGGTCAAGGCCGGACTGGGCGTCGAGATGGGCGTGGGACGGCGGATGCTGGCGCTGTTCGAACGGCGCCCCGGACTGCTGCACGCGGCGCTCACCAGTTTCCCGCCGGCCTGGCGGGCGTTCGCCGGGATCACCCGCGGGAAGCGCTCGCTGGCCGATTTGGTCCGCAGCCACTCGATCGCGCGCCGCGCCCTGGACGCCGTCGACCGCCCCTGACCCGGGCGGGGCCCGGTCGGAGCCGGCAGGCGGTCAACGGACGGCGTCGCCGTCAGGGCGCGGGTCGGCCCCGCGCGTTCCCTCCTCGCGCGGGGCCGGCCGTTCAGGCCCTAGTCGCGGGCGGCGACGCGGCCGTCGTCGACGCTCACGTCCGCACCCTGCCCGCCGTCGGCGCGGGCCGCCTCCGTCTCCGAGGAGGCGACGAGGATGCCGTACGAGGGACGGCGGCGGCGCAGCCCGCTCAGGGTGAGCAGCAGCCCGGCGAAGCCGACCCCGGTGACGACCCACAGGCCGGGCCGGTAGCTGTCGAGGGTGGCCTGCGGGCTCGCGGGGTGCCCGTTCGCGCCGGAGGTGACCACCGCGGTGACGACGGCGAGGAAGATCGCGCCGCCGACCTGGAAGGACGTGTTCAGCAGCCCGGAGACCATGCCCTGCTCCTCGTCGCGCACGCCGTTGGTCGCCTGGATGTTCAGCGACGGGAAGGCAGCGGCGAAGGCGCCGCCGAGCAGCAGCATCGAGGGCAGGATGACGGCCGCGTAGTTCGGGTGCAGGCCGATCCGCAGGAACAGGACGTAGCCGACGACCAGTGAGGTGAAGCCCGCCGCGATCACCCGCGGGGTGCCGAACCGGTCGACGACCGGCCCCATCCGGGTGGACAGGATCGCGACGAGCGAGCCCGCGGGCAGGAACGCGAGCGCGGTCTGCATGGCGCTGTAGCCCAGCACGTTCTGGAGGTACTGCGTGACGAGGAACTGGAAGGCGACGTAGGACCCGAAGAAGGTGGCGGCACCGAGGTTGGCGCGCACCTGCCGGGAGTCGCGGAGCACCCCGAGCCGGACCAGCGGGTGGGACGAGCGCTGCTCGATGGCGACGAAGGCGGCCAGCAGGACCGCGACCGCGGCGAAGGAGCCGAGCGTGCGGGCGGAGGCCCACCCGGCGGTCGAGGCCGAGACCACGGTGAACACCAGCAGCAGCATCGAGCCGGCGCCCGTGACCGCGCCCGGCAGGTCGAACCCGCGGCCGTCGGCCTTCTCGCGCGGCGACTTCGGGATCAGCTTCAGCCCGGCGACGAGCGCGACCAGCGCGACGGGCGCGGGCAGCAGCATGGTCCAGCGCCAGCCGGCCTCGGTGAGGAACCCGGAGAGCACCAGGCCCATCGAGAAGCCGGTCGCCCCGCAACTGGAGTAGATCGTCAGCGCCTTGTTGCGGACCGGGCCCTCGGCGAAGGTCGTGGTGATGATGGACAGGCCCGCGGGCGCGGTGAACGCGGCGCTGAGGCCCTTGACGAACCGGGTGGCGATCAGCAGGTCGCCGGAGTCGACCAGGCCGCCGAGCAGCGAGGCCACCGCGAAGACCGCGAGCGCGGTCAGGAAGACGCGGCGCCGGCCGAGCAGGTCGGCCGCCCGGCCGCCGAGGAGCAGCAGGCCGCCGTAGCCGAGGATGTAGCCGCTGACGACCCATTGCAGCGAGGACGTGGACAGGTGCAGGTCGCTGCCGATCGAGGGCAGCGCGACGCCGACCATCGAGACGTCGAGGGCGTCGAGGAAGAGCGCGGCGCACAGCACGAGGAGGGTGCCCCACTGCAGGGCGCTCCATCGCTCGTCGGAGCGGGGGACGGAGGGGGACGGGACTGACGGAGAGGTCATGCCGAACAGAGTACATGCACGCGCATCCAATGCAAGCGCATTAAATGACCGCGCATAATGGTCCGTTTTCTGCTACCGTGGCGCCATGACCGGCGACAAGGGTGAGCGCGCGCTCGTGCAGGAATGGCGGGACATCCTCGCTGTTCACGCCCGTACGGCTTGTGAGATCGACCGCGAGCTGCACCAGTACGGACTCGGCGCCAGCGACTTCGAGGTGCTGGACGTCCTGGTCGGCGACGACGCGGAGGACGGCTGCACGTTCCGCGTGCAGGAACTGGCCGACCGCGTCCACCTCAGCCAGAGCGCGCTGTCCCGGCTGGTGGCCCGCCTGGAGAAGGAGGGCCTGGTCGACCGCGGCATCTGCAGCGAGGACCGGCGCGGCGTGCGGGTCGCCATCACCGATGCCGGCCGCACCCGCTACGAGCAGGCCCGCCCCCACCACCGCGCCGTCCTGGAACGGATGCTCGTCAGGTCCTGACCCGGACCGGGTCCCCCTCCGGGGTGAAGAAACCGCGGAAGTCGAAGGCGTACGGCGCGCGCCCGCGGCCGTGAAGGTGCTCCAGCCTCAAGACCCCGTCCCGCCACGTGGGCGTCACCCCGTCCGGCACCCACCAGAACACGTACCCCGGGTGCCCCGTCCGCTCGAACCAGTCGTACCGCCGGTTCAGCGCCTCCCGGTGCGGTCCCCCGTAGACGGCGTCGAAGGCCGCCTCCAGGCCGGTCCAGAGGGACAGGGTCGCGGCCAGGGCCGTGGTGTCGGCCGTACGCCCCTTGCCGTACCAGCCCGGCACGGCGAACTCCCCCCACGCACCCCAGTCCAGCTCGAACAGGTCGCCCCTCGCACCCTCCGCCGGCTCGGCCCGGCCGAGGTACCCCGCATGCCCGCCGATCCCCCGGTAGACGGCCTCACCCCGCTCGTGGAACTCGCGCACGATGGGCGCGGGATCGGCGAGCGGCGCCTTGAGGACGCCGAACGTGTACAGCGCAAGCCGGGGCATACGTATCTCCCTGTTCGGGGGTGCCTGGTGTACGTCCGCCGGCGAGCGCCGAGGACCAGCAGAAGCTAGCCGCCCCGACAACTCCTGTCGAAGTTGCGCTCTTTCACCCCACATGCCCTCCCGCACCCCCCTTGTCCGACAAGCAACCAGGAGGCCCACCCACCCACATCTCCGAACACCGGGCCCCCGGGGAAGGCGAGCGGGACCCCCACCCCCATCTCCGAACACCGGAACCCCGGGCAACGCGAGCGGGGAACCCACCCACCCACATCCCACCCACCCCACCCCGGGACACCGGACCCCGGGGAACGCGAGCCGGGAACCCACCCACCCACATCCCACCCACCCCACCCCGGGACACCGGACCCCGGGGAACGTGAGCGGGGGCGGAGGGGGCGGGGTTCGGGACGTTCGTATATTTGTGGCGCGGGAAAGAACGGCAAGCTGACGAGGGACCCGCGGGCGCCGTAAATATGCAGTCCCGAACCCCGCCGCCGCAGCCAACGCGCCCCACCCCCACCCGAGCCGGGCCACCGCCGACCCGCCCGGCCCCCGCCCCCTCAGACCGCCCGAGGCGCCGAAGTATGCCGCACCGACCAGGCGATCACCGCCGCGACCGCGGCAAGCGCGGAGACCGTCGTCAACGCGATGGGCAGCCCCACCGCGTCCGTCAGGAACCCGATCGAGGGCGGTCCGAGCAGCATCCCGCCGTACCCGAGGGTGGACGCCGCGGCGACACCGCTCGGACCGGTCAGCGCGCCGGCCCGCGCGATGGCCGTGGGGAAGAGGTTCGCCAGCCCGAGCCCGGTGCACGCGAACCCGACCATCACCAGCGCCGTGAACGGCGCGAGCGCGCCCACCAGCATCCCGACGCACGCGGTCAGACCGCCGAGCACCAGCGCACGGCTCTGCCCGAGCCGCGTGAGCAGCGCGGTTCCGGTCAACCGCCCGAGCGTCATCGCCGAGGTGACGCACGCGTAGCCGGCGGCGGCGATCCCGGGCCCGTTGTGCAGGTCCTGCTGGATGTGGAGCGCGCCCCACTCGGCGAGCGCGCCCTCACCGTAGGCCGAACACCCGGCGATCAGGCCGAACACGGCGACGAGCAGGGCGGTCCGGTGCCCGGAGGACGCGCGCCCGGTGGTGGGCGCCCCCGCCCCGGCCGCGTCACCACGCCCGCTCCCCCGACCGCGGCCACCCACCCCACCTCGCCCGGCCACCTCAGCACCCGGCGCCGCACCGGCCGCCCCGCCCGCCGCCGAACCACCGGCCACCGGCCCCGCGGCCGACCCACCCGCGGCGCCCACCTCCACCCGCCCCCGACTCAGCGGGTGCGCCACCAGCACCCGCCCCGCGAACACCACCGTCACCAGCCCGATCGGCGTGAGCAGCATCAGATGGGTGGCGGGCGACAGGTGGGACGCCAGCAGCCCGCCGATGCCCGCACCGAGCAGCCCGCCCAGGCTGTAGGCCGCGTGGAAGCTGGACATCACCGGACGGCGCAGCGCCGCGACCAGGTCCACGGCGACACTGTTCATCGCGACGTTCAGCCCCCCGTAGGACGTGCCGAAGAGCAGCAGCACCAGGCCGAGGGCGAGGGCCGAGTGGGTACGGGGCGGAAGCGCCACGCTGACCGCCAGCAGGGCGGCCGTCGCGACGGTCACCCGCTCGTTGCCGAAGGCACGGCACAGCCGCCCGGTGAGCATCATCGTGGCGATGGCCCCGACCGAGACGCCCAGCAGCGCCAGCCCCAACTGCCCGGCGGACGCACCGACCTGCGCCTTGATCGCGGGGATGCGCACCACCCACCCGGCGAACAGGAACCCGTCCACCGCGAAGAAGACCGTCAACGCGACGCGCAGGGCGCGCAGCGCGGGGTCGGGGGCGAATGTGTGGTGGGATCGGGACAGCGCCGTCCCTATTTTGTTCAGCGTCGGCACAAAGTGAGAATAGAGTGGTGACACAGATTCGGACAAGGCTTGAGCGCGGCCGAGGCGCGCTCGGTCCAGCGCTCGGCCTGGTACACACCGGCCGCGCGCCGACCCGCGCCCTGCTCACCGCCGAACTGGGTGTGACCAGGGCGACGGCCGGAGCGGTGGCGGCCGAACTCGAGGCTCTCGGCCTGATCCGGGTCGACACCAGGCCGACCGGGCCCTCCGGCGCGCAGGGCCGCCCCTCGCACCGGCTGGAAGTGGCCCCCGAGGGACCGGTCGCGCTCGCCGCCCAGGTGCACGCCGACGGCTTCCGCGCCGCGCTGGTCGGCCTCGGCGGCGAGACGGTGGCGACCTCGCCCGGCTCCATGACGGTCCCGGCCGACCCGGCGCACGTCCTCGGCGAGGTGGTGGCGGCCGGCGCGGAACTGCTGCGCGCCCACGGGCGGGAGTGCGTCGGCGCGGGGCTCGCGGTGCCGTCCGCGGTCGCCGAGCCGGAGGGCACCGCGCTCAACCCGCTGCACCTGGCCTGGCCGGCCGGCGCGCCGGTGCTGAGGGTCTTCACCGAGCAGGTGTCCAAGGCCGGCATCACCGGTCCCGGCGGCCGCCCGGTGCCCTGCTTCGTGGGCAACGACGTCAACGTGGCGGCGCTCGCCGAGCACCGCCACGGCGCCGGCCGTGACGCCCAGCACCTGCTGGTGGTCGCCTCCGGGCACCGCGGGGTCGGCGGCGCCCTGGTGCTCGACGGCCGCCTGCACACCGGCAGCGCCGGACTCGCCCTGGAGGTGGGCCACCTGACCGTCCGTCCGGACGGACGGCCCTGCCACTGCGGCTCGCGCGGCTGCCTCGACGTGGAGGCCGACCCGCTCGCCTTCATCGAGGCCGCCGGGCGCCCGGCCGGACCGGAGGTCTCGCTCCTGGAGCAGTCCCGGGACCTCCTGCGCGCGGAGTACGACGACCCGGCCGTGCGCGGCGCCGCCCACACCCTCATTGACCGCCTCGGCACCGGCCTGGCCGGGCTGGTCAACGTGCTCAACCCCGACCGCATCCTGCTCGGCGGCCTGCACGGCCACCTGCTCGACGCCGATCCCGACCGGCTGCGCGCGGTCGTCGCCGACCGCAGTCTGTGGGGGCGCAGCGGAGGCGTCCCGCTGCTGGCGTGCGCGCTGAAGCACAACAGCCTGGTCGGCGCCGCCGAACTCGCCTGGCAGCCGGTCCTGGACGACCCCCTGGGCTCGCTCGGCGTGTGAACGTCCCGCCCCGCCGGTCCCGCCGCCAGGCCGCCCGGCCCGGCGGGCGGGGGCGCGGGGCGCGGGGCCTGACTCAGGACGGCGGAGCGGCGGGCCGCAGCGTCATGACGCCCGCGAGGACGAGGTCCACACCGGCCAGGAACTGCTCGCGGTCGTCGTGGTCGCGGATCTGGTCCGCGGCCGCCCGGGTCAGCGGGTAGTCCTCCGGGTCCAGGTCCTCCCACGCCTTGGCGACGGAGTCCAGGAACGCGGCGCGGTCCGCGTCCGGACCCAGCGCCCGGGCGCCCGCGGTGTTCGCGGCGTTCTGGCCGGCGGCGCCGAGGACGTAGTGCACCAGCACCGAGGTGGCCGTGAACCAGTTCTCCTCGGGTACGTCCAGCGCGCGCACCCGCCGCCCGACCCGCTCGAAGATCCGCGGTGTGACCGGCCCCCACGGGTTGCGCGCCATCTGCGCCGAGAGCTGCGTGGCCAGCCACGGATGCTCCTCGATCGCGACGAACAGGCCGAGGGCGACCGCGCGGATCTCCTCCCGCGGCCCGGCAGCGGGGTCGCCCGGACCGGCGGGCAGCGCACCGGCGATCACGGCGTCCGTCGCCGCGCCGAGCAGCTCGTCCTTGTTCGCCACGTGCCAGTAGATCGCGCCGGACCCGGTGGAGAGGCGCTCGGCCAGCGCCCGGAAGGTCAGTCCGCCCTCGCCCGCGCTGTCGAGCAGTTCGACCGCCGCCCCGACGATGCGCTCCCGGGAGAGCGCCTCCGTGCGCCGCTGCGAGCGGCGGGTCGTCCGCGTTGCCATGCCCGCCATTTTGACATGACTGGAGCGCCGTTCCACCATTGGAACAACGTTCCACACCTGGCCGGCCGGCATTCCGGGGCGGCCCCGACCCCGAGGAGTCAGCCATGGCACCCCACGTCACGATCATCGGAGCCGGACTCGGCGGCCTCACCCTCGCCCGCGTCCTGCACGTCCACGGCATCCCCGCCACCGTCCACGAGGCCGAGCCCTCCCCCGCCGCCCGCGCGCAGGGCGGGATGCTCGACATCCACGACGACACCGGCCAACCCGCGCTCAGGGCCGCGGACCTGTTCGACGCGTTCCGCGGGATCATCCTCGAAGGCCGTGAGGCCACCCGGGTGCTCGCCCCGGACGGCACGGTGCTGTACGACGACGACAGCTCGCGGGGGCGTCCCGAGGTGCTGCGCGGCGAGCTGCGCCGGGTCCTGCTGGACTCCCTCCCGGCCGGCACCGTCCGCTGGGGGCACAAGGCCACCGGCGTCCGCGCGCTCGGCGGCGGCCGCCACGAGGTGGCCTTCGCCGACGGCACCAGCCTCACCACGTCCCTGCTGGTCGGCGCGGACGGAGCGTGGTCCCGGGTGCGCCCGCTGGTCTCCGGCGCCCGGCCCGCGTACATCGGCAGGTCGTTCGTCGAGACCTACCTCTTCGACGCCGACACCCGGCACCCCGCGGCCGCGAAGGCCGTCGGCGGCGGTGCGCTGCTCGCGACCGCCCCCGGCAAGGGCATCCAGGCGCACCGGGAGAGCGGTGGAACCCTGCACACCTACGTGGCGCTCTCGCGGTCCCAGGAGTGGTTCGCCGCGGTCGACTTCGCCGACCCCACGGCGGCGGCCGCGCGGATCGCCCGGGAGTTCGACGGCTGGGCGCCGGAGTTGACCGCGCTGATCACCGACGGTGAGACCCCGCCGGTCCTGCGCACCCTCAGCGCCCTACCCGTCGACCACCGCTGGGACCGCGTCTCCGGGGTGACCCTGCTGGGCGACGCCGCCCACCTCGCGGCCCCCAACGGCGACGGCGCCAACCTCGCGATGTACGACGGCGCCGAGCTCGCCGGCGCGCTCGCGGCGCACCCCGGCGACGTCGAGGCGGCCCTCACCGCCTACGAGCAGGCGCTCTTCCCGCGCAGCGCCGCGGCGGCCGCCGACGGCGACGAACTCCACGAGCTCCTCTTCGGCCCCGACACCCCCGAGGGCGTCATCGCCCTGTTCACCGCCGCCGCGCGGACCCGCTGAAGCCGCACGCCGTCTGCAAGTGCAGCCGGCAACGTGACATCCGAACCCCCGCGCCCCGCCGGGCGGGGACCCACCGCCGCCCCCGACACCCCCTGCGGGCAGCCCGGCAACCCGCAGACGGCCCGAAGCCCACCGCGAGGCGACCGCCCGGGGCGTGGCCCCGGGCCGGACGTCGACGGCCCGGGGCGCGGCCCCTACGCCGTGGTCGGGAAGAGCTGGAGCGCCTGCGCCGCGGCCGCCGCGGCGCCGACCAGGCCCGCGTCCGTACCGAGCTTCGCCGGCACCACGTCGACCCCGGCGGCGAAGGAGAGCGTGGCGTACCGGGCCAGGTGCTCGCGCAGCGGGTCGAAGAGCAGCGGGCCGGCCGCGGAGACGCCGCCGCCGATCACGGCGACGTGGATCTCCACCAGCGTGGCGGTCGCCGCGATGGCGGCGGCGAGGGCCTGGGCGGCCCGGTCGAAGGACGCCAGCGCGACGGCGTCCCCCCGGCGGGCCGACTCCGCGACGGACGCGGCCGTCGGCGCCGCGCCGGGCAGCGGCTGCCAGCCCTCGTCGAGGGCGCGGCGGGCGATGTTGGGGCCGCTGGCGATCCGCTCCACGCAGCCGCGCGACCCGCACGGGCACCGGTCGCCGTCGAGGTCGACGCTGATGTGCCCGATGTGCCCGGCGTTGCCGGTCGGCCCGGGCAGCAGCGCGCCCCCGAGCACCAGCCCGCCGCCGACGCCGGTGGACACCACCATGCACAGCGCGTTGTCGTAGCCGCGGGCGGCACCCTGCCAGTGCTCGGCCGCGGTCATCGCGACGCCGTCGCCCGTCAGCACCACGGGCAGGCCCCCGACGGCCGCCGAGACGCGCGGCACGAGCGGGAACTCGCGCCAGCCGGGCACGTTGACCGGGCTGACGGTCCCCTGCGCCGCGTCCACCGGTCCGGCGCTGCCGATCCCGACCGCCACGACCCCGTCCCACCGCGGGGCGGCCCGCAGTTCGGCGAGCACCTCGTCGACCGCGCCCATCACCAGCTCACCGTCCGGTCCGCCGGGCGTGGGCCGCAGGGCGCGCGCCAGCAACCGCCCCTCGGAGTCGATGAGGGCTCCGGCGATCTTGGTGCCGCCGATGTCCAGTGCGGCCACGAGTGGACCGGTCGCGCTGTCAGGGTGCATCGCTGCGGCGTCTCCTTGTGCGTTGTGCGTACGTGGTGCCCGCGGTGGGCGTGTCGTGGTGCGTGCGTCGTGCGGGTGCGGTGCGGGGAGTGCGGGTGGTGAGTGCGTCGTGCGGATGGTGCGGGTGCGTCGTGCGGACCGCGGGACCACGGACCCCGGACTGCGGGTGCCGTGCCGCGCGGTGACCTGCGGCGTGTCGGGAGGCGCGGCGCGCGTCGGGCGGTGCGTCGCGCGGGGTGCCAGGTGGTCGGAGGGGGTGTGTTCCGTGGGCGTTCGGTGACGGTCGGATGGATGCGGAGCGTGGGTGTTCGGTCGCGGGGCGTTCGTCCTGTGCTGCTTGCGGGGTCGCTGACGACAAGGGTGCGGACGAGGGTAGTCTCACCTGATCGTGACAACGTTGTCCATCTCTTGTCGCAGGGAATACTACGACCGTGACCCAAACACCAGGACGTGCACCCCGGCCCACCATGAAGGATGTCGCCGCGCGGGCGGGCGTCGGCCTCAAGACGGTGTCGCGGGTGGTGAACGAGGAACCCGGTGTGACGCCTGACACCGCGGCCCGCGTTCAGGCCGCGATCGACGCGCTGGGCTTCCGGCGCAACGACAGCGCGCGCCTCCTGCGGACCCGGCGCACGGCCAGCGTGGGCCTGGTGCTGGAGGACCTGGCGGACCCCTTCTACGCCGCGCTCAGCCGGGCGGTGGAGGACGTGGCCCGCTCGCACGGCGCGCTGCTGTTCACCGGGTCGAGCGCCGAGGACCCGCGCAGGGAGCAGGAACTGGTGCTGGCGTTCTGCGCGCGGCGGGTGGACGGGCTGGTCGTGGTGCCGGCGGGGGACGACCACCGCTATCTCCTGCCGGAGATCGCGGCCGGGGTCGCGACGGTCTTCGTGGACCGGCCGGCCGGGCGGCTGGACGCGGACGTGGTGCTCACCGACAACGCGGGCGGCACCCGGGAGGGCGTCGCGCACCTGATCGCGCACGGCCACCGCAGGATCGGGTTCATCGGCGACCAGCCCGGCATCCACACCGCGGGCGAGCGCCTGCGGGGGTACCGCGAGGCGATGGCGTCGGCGGGGCTGAAGGTGCGGCCGGAGTGGTACGCGATGGGCCCCACCACGCCGGAGCGGGTCGAGGCGGCGCTCGACGCGATGCTGGGCGGGGCGGAGCCGGTGACGGCGCTGTTCGCGGGGAACAACCGGGTGACGGTGACCGCGGTGCGGGTCCTGGCCGGGCGGCCGGAGCGGATCGCGCTCGTCGGCTTCGACGACTTCGAACTGGCGGACGTGCTGGACCCGGCGATCACCGTGGTCGCCCAGGACGCGCCCGGGATCGGCCGGGTGGCCGCGCAGCAGCTCTTCCGCCGGCTGGACGGCATCGTCACGGACGGCGCGAGCCGCACCGAGCTGCCCGTCCGCCTGATCGAGCGCGGCTCGGCCGAGTTCCCTCCCCAGCAGTAGGCGCCCGGGCGGCGCGGGAGCCGTTCCGGCGCGTGAACGCCCTCCGGCACCGCGGGGCGCGGCGGCGGACAGCAGGGAGGGACCGCACACCGGCCCACCGCCTCAGGCGGCGCCGGCCAGCGCGGTGAGGGCCGGGAGGGGCACGGGGACCTCGCCCGGGGCGAGGGCGCCGCAGTGCAGGCCGCGGAGCAGGTAGCCGGCCAGGGCGCGGGCGGTCGCCGGCTCGTCGAGGACCGGACCGGAGGCCGTGCGGGAGGTGTAGGCGGTGAGGCGGGCGGCAGCCGCGGCCAGGCCCTCCCGGTAGAAGGCGTAGGTGGCCGCGTAACGGGTCGGCAGATGCGCCGGGTGCATGTCCCAGCCCTGGTAGTACGCACGGGCCAGGGAGCGGCGTACCAGGCCGTAGTGGAGCCTCCAGGCGGAGTGCACGTCGGCGGTCGGACCGACGGGGAGCACGTTGGTGGAGCCGTCGGAGAGGCGGACGCCGGTGCCGGCTGCGGCGACCTGCATGACCGCCTTGGCATGGTCGGCCGCCGGGTGGTCCATGGCCTGGTGGGCGGCGCTGACCCCGCAGGCGGCGCTGTAGTCGAAGGTGCCGTAGTGCAGCGCCGTCGCACGGCCGCCGGCGGCGTCGATGAGGCGGGGCACGGTGGCGGTGCCGTCGGGCCCCAGGACGGCCTGGGTGGTCTCGATCTGGATCTCGAAGCCGAGCCGCCCCGCGGGCAGCCCGGCGGCCCGCTCGAACTCCCCGCACAGGTCGGCCATCGCGGCGACCTGCTCGGGGAAGGTCACCTTGGGCAGGGTGAGGACGAGCCCGTCCGGAAGCGCACCGCCGTCGAGCAGGGTGGTGAGGAACAGGTCCAGGGTGCGGATGCCGCGGTCGCGTACGGCGGCCTCCATGCACTTCATCCGGATGCCCGCGTACGGCGGCGCGGTGCCGTCGGCGACCGCGGCGGCGAGGGTCCGGGCGGCGGCCACGGCCGCGGCGTCCTCCTCGGCGCCGGGGCGTGCGCCGTAGCCGTCCTCGAAGTCGATCCGCAGGTCCTCCACGGGTTCGCGGCGCAGCTTGGCGCGCACCCTGTCGTGGACCTCGGCGGCGAGGTCGCCGGTGAGGCCGAGGACGGCGCCGAGCGCGGCGGCGTCGGGCGCGTGGGCGTCGAGTGCGGCCAGCGCCCGGTCGCCCCAGTCCCGCACGGTCCCGACGTCGAAGGCGTCGGCGGGCACGTACACGGTGTGCACGGGCTGGCGGGCGGCGCGGTCGCCGGGGTAGCGGCGGGCCAGCTCGGCGTCGGTGGCGGCCAGCGCGGCGCCGATCCGTGTGCGTACGGCCTCCGCGAGTGTCGTCTCGGCCGGCATCTGCGCCCTCCCCGGATTTCAACAGACCGTTGAAGCGCAAGCTAGCCGGGCCGCCCGCGCCCGGTCAACAGGCAGCCGGGGCGCGGCGGACCGCGCGGAGGCCGGTCGGCCGCGACGGCCGGTCGGACCGCCGAGCCGCGGACACGCGGCGGCCCCCGCATACCCGGGGGCACGCGGGGGCCGGGGTGTCGGGTGGGGGTTCAGCCCTTGCGGGCCTTGACCTCCTCGGTGAGTTGGGGGACGACGTTGAACAGGTCGCCGACGACGCCGTAGTCGACGAGGTCGAAGATCGGCGCCTCGGCGTCCTTGTTCACCGCGACGATCGTCTTGGACGTCTGCATCCCGGCCCGGTGCTGGATCGCCCCGGAGATACCGTTGGCGACATACAACTGCGGGGAGACCGACTTGCCGGTCTGGCCGACCTGGTTGGAATGCGGATACCAGCCCGCGTCCACCGCCGCCCGCGAGGCACCCACCGCGGCACCCAGGGAATCAGCCAGCGCCTCGATCACCGAGAAGTTCTCCGCACCGTTCACCCCCCGCCCACCCGAAACCACGATCGCCGCCTCCGTCAACTCCGGACGCCCCGACGACGTACGCGCCGTACGCGAGACCACCCTCGTGCCCGTAGCCAACTCCCCGAACACCACGGCCAGTTCCTCCACCGCCCCGGCCGCCTGCACCGGCTCCACCGGCGCCGCGTTCGGCTTCACCGTGATCACCGCGACCCCCCGACTCACCACCGACCGCGTGGTGAACGCCGCCGCGAACACCGACTGCGTGGCCACCGGACCCTCCGCACCGGCCTCCACATCCACCGCATCGGTGATCACACCCGAACCCAACCGCAACGCCAACCGCGCGGCCACCTCCTTGCCCTCCGCCGAAGACGGCACCAACACCGCCACCGGACCCACCGCCTTCACCGCAGCCTCCAGCGCATCCACCTTCGGCACCACCAGATACTCCGCGAACTCCGGCGCGTCAGCAGCCAGCACACGACCCGCACCATGCGCACCGAGCACCTCCGCCGCCCCCTCGACACCCGCACCCAGATACACCGCGACGGGCTCACCCAACCGACGGGCGACAGTGAGCAGTTCAAGCGTCGGCTTGCGGACGGCACCGTCCACATGATCGACATAGACGAGGACTTCAGCCATGGAAATCGTTCTCCTGCACGTAGGGAAAAAGACAGCGGGGCGGCAACCAGAAGGCGGCCGCTCAGATGAACTTCTGCGCGGCCAGGAACTCGGCGAGCTGCCTACCGCCCTCGCCCTCGTCCTTGACGATCGTGCCCGCCGTCCGCGGCGGACGCGCCGTGGCATCCCGCACCGCGGTCCAGGACCCGCCCAGACCCACGCCGGCCGGATCCACCCCCAGATCCGACAGGTCCAACGTCTCCAACGGCTTCTTCTTCGCCCCCATGATCCCCTTGAACGACGGGTACCGCGCCTCACCCGACTGGTCGGTCACCGACACCACCGCCGGCAGCGCCGCCTCCAACTCCTCACTGGCCACATCACCGTCACGACGACCGGTCACCTTCCCACCGGCCACCGACACCTCCGACAGCAACGTCACCTGCGGAACACCCAGCCGCTCCGCCAGCAACGCCGGCACCACACCCGCCGTGCCGTCCGTCGACGCCATCCCCGTCACCACCAGATCGAACCCGATGTGCTCGACGGCCTTGGCCAGCACCAGCGACGTCCCGATCACGTCGGTACCGTGCAGCGCGTCGTCCTCCACGTGCACACCCTTGGCCGCACCCATCTGGAGCGCCTTCAGCACCGCACCCCGCGCGTCCTCCGGACCGATCGTCACCGCCGTGACCTCCGCGTCGTCGGCGGCCTCCGCGATCTGGAGCGCCTGCTCCACGGCATACTCGTCCAACTCCGATAGCAGGCCGTCGACCGCGTCGCGGTCGGTGGTCAGGTCCTCGGCGAAATGACGGTCACCCGTGGCATCAGGCACATACTTCACTGCGACTACGATCCTCAAGCTCACGCCTGCTCTCCTACTGCTTCCGTCCTGCACGTCTTCGTGAACTGCCCAGGTTAGGCTCCCGCGCGGGCGGGCCATGCCAGGGCGCGGCAACTGCCCCCGCCGAACATATTACTCGTCAGTACACAGAGGCGTCGGCGCCTTCGCAAGGCCCGTGAACTGTGACGTGCCCGACGTGCCCGACCCCGCTCTCCCGCCTGCCCGCGTCAGCGCCCGGCGTAACCCGGCAGCCGGTGGAAGCCCCCTTGGTGGTGAACGAGCGGCCCACCGGGCCCGCGCGGGTCCCCGGCGACCGCCCTGGCCACCACGATCCGGTGGTCTCCGGCCGGTACCCGTCCCTCCACCCGTCCGACCAGCCAGGCGGCGACCCCGTCGAGCAGCGGCACTCCGTACGGGCCGCGCGACCACCGGGTCGGCGGCGCGAAGCGGTCGGCCCCGGACCTCGCGAAGAGGGCGGCCAGTTCGCCCTGGTGGTCGCCGAGGACGTGCACCCCGACGTGCTCGGCGGCCGACACCGCCGGCCAGCAGGAGGCGCCGACACTGATGCCGAAGGAGAGCAGCGGGGGTTCGACGGCGACCGAGGCGAGCGAGGTCGCGGTGAACCCGACCGGGCCGCGCGCCCCCTGCGCCGTGACGACGGCGACACCCGCGGCGTGGCGGCGGAAGACCGACCGGAAGACGTCCGGGTCGACGTCCGGC
Source organism: Streptomyces sp. SN-593 (assembly GCF_016756395.1). NCBI lineage: Bacteria > Bacillati > Actinomycetota > Actinomycetes > Kitasatosporales > Streptomycetaceae > Actinacidiphila > Actinacidiphila reveromycinica. The sequence continues at coordinate 7,757,941 of NZ_AP018365.1, read as the reverse complement.
GGGTCCGGACGGGGCGAGGCGAGGTCGGGCGTTGCGGTCACGGGATGGACACGTCCTTCCGTGGCGGGCGGGCGGTGCGGTGCCCCGCGGGGTCGCTGCCGGAGCCGGGAGACGGCGCCGGGCGGCCGGGCCGCGGCGCGCGATCCGGGCAGCGGTCCCGATGCCCGGAACGGACCCGGGACATGACGTCAGAGTCACGATTCACGGTGCCGGCCGTCAAGGGTGCACGGGCAGGTGGAACGACGATCACGCAGGCGCGGTGGTGTGTTCCCGCCACCGCCGACCAGCACTCCCCCGCCCGACCCCGCCGATGCCGGCTCCGCAGGGCCGCCGCCCGGGCCTCCTCGACGGCGCGCGCACAGCCCGCGGCCCGCACGGCCCGCCGCCCGCACGGCCGGCGGACGCGGTCGCCGGGCCGCGCCGACCCGGCCGCTCCCCCGCGACCACGGCGGGCACGGCTGCGCAGCGCCGTGACGGCCTCAGACCGCGGCGCCCAGCGCGGCGATCACGTCGGCCTTGCGCGGCTGCCCGGTGGCCCGGCGCACCACCGCGCCGTCCGCGTCGAGCACGAGGACCGTCGGGGTCTTCACCACGTCAAGCCGCCGCACCAGGTCGAGGTGCGCCTCGGCGTCGATCTCCACGTGCCGCACGCCCTCCACCAGGGCCGCCACCTCGCCCAGCACCCGGCGGGTGGCGCGGCAGGGCGCGCAGAAGGCGCTGGAGAACTGCACCAGGGTGGCCCGCTCCCCCAGGTGCGCCCCGAGGTCGCCGGCCGTCAGCCGCTGCCCGCCGTCCTTGGCCCGCACCCTGATCCTCCCGTCCCTGCGCCGGTGCACGAGTCCGTAGCCCCCGGCCACCGCGAGCACGGCCAGGCAGACGATCAGTCCGGTCATGGCGGTCGCGCCTCCCTCGGTCGTGTCCCGGTCGCTGCCGGCGTCCGCGCCGCGGACGTCCCTTCGCACCACGTGCCTACGGGCCCGCCGGCCCCGCCGGCAAGCCCGCCAGGGCAAGCGTTCACAGGACCGCAATGATTCCCGCGGCCCCGGCGCGCCGGAGCCGGGCGATGATGTCCGCCATGGAGATCGACATACGCGGGCCCCGCTTCGGCGCCGCGGTGACCACGGTGGTCCTGGCGGTGGTGCTGGTGACCGGCAGCGGCCGGCTGCTGGCGGCGCAGGCGGTGGTCTTCGCGGTCGGCGCGGCGGCCGGGGTGGCCCGGTCGCCCTACGGCTGGGTGTTCCGCACCCTGGTCCGGCCGCGCCTCGGCCCGCCGCCCGGGACGGAGGACGCGGCGCCGCCGCGCTTCGCGCAGGCCGTCGGGCTGTTCTTCGCGGCGCTGGGCACCGTCGGCTACCTCGTGGGGCCGCAGTGGCTGGGGATGGCGGCGACCGCGTGCGCGCTCGCCGCCGCCTTCCTCAACGCGGCGTTCGCGTACTGCCTGGGTTGCGAGATGTACCTGCTGCTGAGGCGGGCCACGACCGCCTGAGCGGCCGCCCGCCCCGGTCCGCGGCCCGGCGTGCTCACTCCAGTCCGGCCGGCAGCCGCGCGGCCAGTTCCGCGCGGTCCGCGGAGCCGCGCAGCGCGGCGAGCACCTGCGCGGGCGGGGCCGCGTACACCGCCGGGTAGTCCAGCTCACCGCACTCGGGCCGTACGGCGAAGGCCAGTTGTTCCCGGTCGAGGCGGAAACGGGCGTCAACGCCGGGTTTGTTGCCGCGCGGGTCCTGCCGGCTCCAGCGGCCGGAGCCGGGCAGCAGCAGCGCGACGAGCCCGTGCAGCACGGTGCCGCCGCCGTCCGCGAGCCGCTGGTAGCAGAGCCCGGCCGGGATGCCCTCGGCGCGCAGCAGGGCCGCCAGCGCGTGGGACTTGGCGTAGCAGATGCCGTTGCGGGTGGAGAGCACGTCGGAGGCGCGCCAGCTCACCCGGTCGTCGCCGCTGTCGAAGGAGTGCGGCACCTCGTCGCGCACGTGGACGAAGGCCGCCTTCGCATACTCATACGGGTTCGACGCGCCGGAACGCAGCAGCGCGGCGGTCCGCCGGACCTGCGGATGGCCGTGGTCGATGACGTCATCGGCGCGCAGGTAGGCGGAAAGGTCGGCGGTCTCCGGAACGGGCTCCATACCGGGAGCCTACGGAGCCGCCGACCCACGAACAAATTATTTTACAGGCTTCCGCATATTCATGCGGACTGCATCTCCTCCGCGAGCGCGGCGGCGAAGCCGTCCACGTCCTCCTCGGTGGTGTCGAAGGAGCACATCCAGCGCACCTCGCCGGTCGCCTCGTCCCAGAAGTAGAAGCGGTAACGCTTCTGCAGCCGCTCGCTGACCTCACGGGGCAGCAGCGCGAACACCGCGTTGGCCTGCACCGGCTGGGTGACCGTCACCCCCTCGACGTCGCGGACCGCGCGCTCCAGCCGGCCGGCCATCGCGTTGGCGTGCCGGGCGCTGCGCAGCCACAGGTCGCCGGCGAACAGCGCCTCGAACTGCACCGAGACGAAGCGCATCTTGGAGGCGAGCTGCATGGACAGCTTGCGCAGGTGCTTCAGCGCCCGCACCCGGTCGGGGTTGAGCACGACCACGCACTCGCCGAGCAGCAGGCCGTTCTTGGTGCCGCCGACGGACAGGATGTCCGCGCCCGCCTCGGTGGTGAAGCGGGACAGCGGCTCGCCCAGGCTGGCGGCGGCGTTGGCGAGGCGGGCGCCGTCCACGTGCACGGCCATGCCCAGCCCGTGGGCGTGGTCGCAGATCGCCCGGATCTCCTCGGGTGTGTAGCAGGTGCCCAGTTCGGTGCTCTGGGTGATCGAGACGACCTGCGGCTGCGCGCGGTGCTCGTCGTCGAAGCCGTACGCCTGCCGGTCGATCAGCTCGGGGGTGAGCTTGCCGTCCGGGGTGGGCACGGTGAGCAGCTTCAGGCCGCCGACCCGCTCGGGGGCCCCGCACTCGTCCACGTTGATGTGCGCGGACTCGGCGCAGACCACCGCTCCCCAGCGTTCGGTGACCGCCTGGAGGGAGGTGACGTTGGCGCCGGTGCCGTTGAAGACCGGGAAGACCTCGGCGGTCGGGCCGAAGTGGCCGCGGAACAGCTCCTGGAGGTGGTCGGTGTACGCGTCGGCGCCGTAGGACACCTGGTGGCCGCCGTTGGCCAGGGCGAGGGCGGCCAGCACCTCGGGGTGGACCCCCGCGTAGTTGTCGCTGGCGAAGCCCCGCGTGTTCGGGTCGTGGCGGCGCACCGCGTCGGTGGGGCCGGCGGGGTAGGGCGCGGAGGAGGGGTCGAGGGGGTGGGGGGCCGTGGACTCGGTCACGGTCGGGGCGTCAGCCACTGTCGGGTCCCGTTCACTTGCTGGGGGCTTGCGTTCCACACGTCCGCGATGGCCTCGGCCAGGTCGCGCACGTCGGTGAAGCCGGCGAATTTGGCGTTCGGGCGCTGGGCCCGCATCTCATCGTGCACCAGGGCCTTGATCACCAGTACGGTGGCCGCCGCGCTGAGGGCCTCGCCGCCGAGTTTGCGGAAGGAGTCGCCCATCGCCAGCGTCCACGCCTCGGCCGCCGCCTTCGCCGCCGCGTACGCGGCGTTGCCGGCCGTGGGCGCGCTGGCGCCGGCCGCGCTGATCAGGACGTACCGCCCGCCGGGGCTGCGCAGCAGGCCGTCGTGGAACGCCAGGGTGGTGCGCTGGACGGTGCGCACCAGCAGGTCGTGCAGCACGTCCCAGTCGGCGAGGTCGGTCTCGGCGAAGGACGCGGAGCCGCGCCACCCGCCGACCAGGTGCACCAGGCCGTCGACCCGGCCGTGGTCCTTCTCGATCCGCCCGGCCCACTCCCGCGCCCCGTCCAGGTCCAGCAGGTCCACCACCTCGCCGGTGATGTCCGCGCCGCCCGCGTCGTACCGCGCGGCGTCGACCGCCTGGGCCAGCCGCTCGGCGTCCGCGTCGGCGGCGATCACGTGGCCGCCGGCCCTGGCCAGCCGCTGGAGCACCGCCCGGCCGGCCGGTCCCGCCGCGCCCGCGACCGCGATCACCGCGCCGTCGAGTCCTCCCGTGTACCTGTCGGTCCTCATCTCCGCCTCCTCGCCGGCGCCGGTCACGCGGCGCCTCGCAGCGCGCTGTCGCCGGTGATGCCCTTGGTCGAGGCGATCACCTCGCGGAGCTTCTTCGCAAGGGCCTCGTAGAACATGCTGAGCGGGAACTCGTCCGGCAGCACGTCGTCCACCAGCTTGCGCGGCGGGAGCGACAGGTCCAGGGCGTCCGCGCCCTTGGCCCAGACCGACCCGGGGTGGGGCGAGAGGTAGGTCGCGACCAGGTCGTACGCGGCCAGCCAGTGCACGAGCTTGGGCCGGTCGATGCCGTCGCGGTAGAGCGTCTCGATCTCGCCGCAGAGCTGGTTGGTGACCTGGGGTGCGCGCTCCCAGTCGATGTGCAGGGTGTTGTCCGTCCAGCGTACGGCGTCGTGCTTGTGGAGGTAGGCGAACAGGAGCTGGCCGCCGAGGCCGTCGTAGTTGCGCACCCGCGCGCCGGTGACCGGGAAACGGAAGAGCCGGTCGAAGAGGATCGCGTACTGCACGCCCAGGCCCATCGGGTGGCCCTCGGCCTGGAGCCTGACCGCCTCCTTGAAGGTGGTCAGGTCGCAGCGCAGCTCCTCCAGGCCGTACATCCAGAAGGGCGCGCGCTGCTTGATCATGAACGGGTCGAACGGCAGGTCGCCGTGGCTGTGGGTGCGGTCGTGGATCATGTCCCACAGCACGTAGGTCTGCTGGGCGAGTTCCTGGTCCTCGACCAGGCGGGCCGCGTCCTCGGGCAGTTCGAGGCCGAGGGTGTCCACCGCGGCCGAGGTGACCGCGCGGAAGCGGGCGGCCTCGCGGTCGCAGAAGATCGCGCCCCAGGTCCAGCGCTCGGGCGCCTTGCGCACCGCGACGGTCTCCGGGAACAGCACCGCGGAGTTGGTGTCGTATCCCGGGGTGAAGTCCTCGAAGGTGATCGGGACGAACAGCGGGTTGTCGTAGCGGGTGCGCTCCAGCTCGGCGAGCCACTCCGGCCACACCACACGGAAGACGACCGCTTCGAGGTCCCGGTCCGGGTTGCCGTTCTGGGTGTACATCGGGAAGACGACCAGGTGCTGGAGGCCGTCCCGCCGGTCGGCGGCGGGCTGGAAGGCCAGCAGCGAGTCGAGGAAGTCGGGCACGGCGAAGCCGCCGTCGGCCCAGCGGTGCAGGTCCGTGACGAGCGCCCGGTGGTACGCCTCGTCGTGCGGCAGCAGCGGGGCGAGCTGCTCCAGGGCGTCCACGACCCGGCCGAGGGTGCGGGCGGCGTCCTCGCGGGTGGGCGCGTCCTCGGCGTCGAAGTCGATCGAGCCGTCCCCCCGCTGCCACGGGCGGATCGCCTCGACGGCCTGCTTCAACACCGGCCACTGGGGGTGTCCGAGCACGCCTTCGCCGGACATCCCGCCTCCGGTTGCCGCCTTCGACGAAAGAACTTCGCCCATGACCCCTCCTCCGCAAAAGAAACTGTCGTGGGAACAGCGTAATCACGCCAGGGCACCGCCTTCAAGCCCGCGACCTTGAGAATGCGCGGTCCAAGCCCCGGAAGTCCGTTGTTTTTACGGTCGGATGCCGGGATGGGGCGCTAAAAGTTGCGTGGCGCGCCCGAGTGTGCGCCCGGCCCGGCAACGGAGCCCCCGCGACCGCCGCGGAGGCGCGGGACGCGGGCGGCGGGGCGGCGGGGCGGCGGGGCGGCGGGGCGGCGGGGCAGGCAACCGGGCGACCAGCCCCGCCACTAGGGTGCCCCCATGAGCTTCCTGACCGTGGGCCACCGCGGGGTCATGGGCGTCGAGCCGGAGAACACCCTGCGGTCCTTCCGCCGGGCGGAACGCGAGGGCGTGGACCAGGTCGAACTGGACCTGCACCTGAGCAGGGACGGCGCCCTCGTCGTCATGCACGACGCGTCCGTGGACCGCACCACCGACGGCAGCGGCCTGGTCCGCGACCTGACGCTGGCCGAGATCCGCCGGCTGGACGCGGGACTGGGCGAGCGGGTGCCGGTCTTCGAGGAGGTCCTCGACGGCGTGACCCGCCCGATCCAGGCCGAGATCAAGGACGTCGCCGCCGCCCGGGTACTCGCCTCGGTGCTGCGCGAGCGCGACGCGACCGGCCGGGTCAGCGTGCTGTCCTTCCACGACGAGGCGCTGGCCGAGATCCACGCCCTGCTGCCGGAGGTCGCCACCGTGCTGGTCGCCGGCGACCTCGGCCCCGACATCGTGCCGCGCGCCCAGGCGGTCGGTGCCCGCCTGGTGAGCCTCGACCTCACCCGGCTCACCCTCGACGTGGTACGCCGCTGCCACGCGGCCGGCATCGCCGTCATGGCCTGGAGCGTCAACACCCCGCAGGACTGGGCGCTGACCCGGGCGCTGCGGCTGGACGGCGCCGCCACCGACCTGCCGCCCGCGCTCGGCCGCGACCTCGACGCGGCGTCAACGGCCGCCGCGCGGTGACACCAGGGCCGGGAGGGCGGACCGGCACCGGGGCGGTCACCCAGCGCGACCGGGATGCGACCGCCCGCGCACGGCCGGAAACACGGCGGACACAATGGTCCGACATCCGGACGGAGTTCCCAATGACGTGGACAGACCGCCCGGTCGGGTGCCAAGGTCCCGCCATGCGTCCCGCGATCCTCCCGTCCCGTCATCGCGCGGCCCTCGCCGCGGCCCCCCTGCTCGTCCTGGCGCTGGCCGCCTGCGCCCCGCAGGACGACGGCGACTCCTCGGCGGCCCCCTCGCCGTCCGACGGTGCCACGAGCACCGCCACGGCCTCGTGCAGCCCCGCCTCGCTCGCCACCCACACCTCCGGCACGTTCACCGTCGGCACCGACAACCCGGCGTACGACCCCTGGTTCGTGGACAACAAGCCGTCCAACGGCAAGGGCTACGAGTCGGCCGTCGCCTACGCGGTGGCCAGGCAACTCGGCTACAGCGCCGACCAGGTGACGTGGCAGAAGGTGCCGTTCAACAGCGCCTTCTCCCCGGGCGCCAAGAACTTCGACGTGGACATCAACCAGGTCTCCATCACCGCCGCGCGGCGCAAGACGGTGGACTTCTCCCCCGGTTACTACGACGTGCGGCAGGCGGTCGTGGCGCCCAAGGGGTCGAAGATCGCCGGGGCGCACTCGCTGGCCGACCTGAAGAACGCGAAGCTGGGCGCCCAGGTCGGCACCACCAGCCTCGACGTCATCGACGACGTGGTGAAGCCCACCCGGCAGCCCGCGGTCTACCAGCGCAACGACCTCGCGGTGGCCGCCCTGAAGAACGGCCAGGTGGACGGCATCGTGGTCGACCTGCCGACCGCGTTCTACATCACCGGCTCCGAGGTCCCGGGCGCCACCGTCGTCGGGCAGTTCGCCGCCACCGGCACCGCGCCCGAGCAGTTCGGGCTGGTGCTGGACAAGGGCAGCAAGCTCACCTCGTGCGTCTCGCAGGCGGTCACCACGCTGCGCGCGAACGGCACGCTCGCCGCCCTGGAGAAGAAGTGGCTGTCGGACGCGGTGAACGCCCCGGTGCTCAAGTGACCGTCCAGGACGAGCGGGAGGGCGGCCGGGCCGCGGCGGACGCGGACCCCTACCGCCCCTCGGCCCGGCGGATCGCCCGGGAACGCCACCGGCGCAACCGCACCCGCCGCGCCTTCGCCGTCGCCGCCGCCAGCACCGTGGCGACGGCGGCCGTGCTCTACGCGCTGATCGTCGACTCGCCCGGCTGGGACCGCACCCGGCAGACGTTCTTCGACGCCCACTACGCCCGCATCTCCCTGCACCCGGTGCTGGTCGGCCTGTGGCTGAACCTGCGGCTGCTGGTGGTCTGCGGCGCGATCGTCCTGGTCGCCGGGCTGCTGACGGCGCTGCTGCGCACCCTGCGCGGCCCGGTGTTCTTCCCCGTCCGCGCCCTGGCGACGGCCTACGTGGACTTCTTCCGCGGGCTGCCGCTGATCATCTGCATCCTGCTGTGCGTCTTCGGCATCCCGGCCCTGCGGCTGACCGGGGTGACCAACAACCCGGTGCTGCTCGGCGCGTTCGCGCTGTGCCTGACCTACACCGCCTACGTGGCCGAGGTGTTCCGCGCGGGCATCGAGAGCGTGCACCCCAGCCAGCGCGCCGCCGCCCGCTCGCTCGGCCTCAGCAACGCCCAGGCGATGCGCCACGTCGTGCTGCCGCAGGCCGTGCGCCGGGTGGTGCCGCCGCTCCTCAACGACCTGGTGTCCCTCCAGAAGGACACCGGCCTGGTCTCGATCGGCGGCGCGGTGGACGCGGTCTACGCCGCGCAGATCATCGCCAGCCGCGACTTCAACTACACGCCCTACGTCGTCGCGGGCCTGATCTTCGTGGTGATCACCATCCCCATGACGCGCTTCACCGACTGGGTGGCCGCGCGGATGAACCGGCGGCAGTCGCAGGGAGGCGCGGTATGAGCACGGAGGACCTGGTGGGCGAGCCGGAGCGGGCCGGCGGGGCCGAACCGCCGGCGGCGGAGGCGACGGCGGCCGAGGGAGGGTCCGCCGGCCTCGTGAAGACCGCTCCGACCGCGGTCGGAGCAACCGCGCCGGGCGCCGAGCCCGTGCTGCGGCTGGAGGAGGTGCGCAAGACCTACGGCGGGACCGTGGTGCTGCGCGACATCGGACTCGACGTGCCCGCGCACACCGTCACCGCGCTGATCGGCGCGTCCGGCTCCGGCAAGTCCACGCTGCTGCGGTGCGCGAACCTCCTGGAGGACGTCGACGACGGGGCGATCTTCCTGGACGGCGAGGAGATCACCGACCCGCGCGCCGACGTCGACGACGTACGGCGGCGGATCGGCGTCGTCTTCCAGGCGTACAACCTCTTCCCGCACATGACGGTGCTGGACAACATCACCCTCGCGCCTCGCCGGGTGCACAAGGAGCCGCGCGAGCAGGCCGAGGCCCGGGCCCGGGAACTGCTGGCACGGCTCGGCCTGGCCGACCGCGCCCGGGAGTACCCGGACCGCCTCAGCGGCGGCCAGCAGCAGCGGGTGGCGCTGCTGCGCGCGGTGGCCACCCGGCCGCGGCTGCTGCTCCTCGACGAGATCACCGCCGCGCTCGACCCGGAACTGGTCGGCGAGGTGCTGGCGGTGGTCCGCGACCTCAAGGAGCAGGGCATGACGATGGTGATCGCGACCCACGAGATGGCCTTCGCCCGCGAGGTCGCCGACCAGGTGTGCTTCCTGGACGGCGGTGTGGTCCTGGAGCGCGGCACCTCGGCCGAGGTCTTCGGCGACCCGCGCGAGCAGCGCACCCGGGAGTTCCTGCGGCGCGTCACGGAGTCCGGCCGGCTGTGAGCCCGGCCGCGCCCGGGTGGTGCGTCAGCCGATCCGCTTCGTCAGCAGCTCGAACTCCAGGTCGTCGCGGGTCGGGCGGCCGAACCGCTCCTGGCCGTAGGGGAAGGGCGACATCTCGCCGGTCCGGGTGTAGCCGCGGCGCACGTACCAGGCGATCAGCTCCTCGCGGGCGCTGATCACGGTCATGTGCATCTCGGCCGCGTCCCACTCCCTGGCGGCCACGCGCTCGGCCTCGGTGATGATCACCTTGCCCAGTCCCGCGCCCTGGAGCGACGGGCGGACCGCGAACATGCCGAAGTAGGCGTGCAGCCCGCGGTGTTCGAGCTGGCAGCAGGCGACCAGTTCGTCGTCGCGCTCCACCACCAGCATCATGCTGTCGGGTTTCTCCACCACGTCCAGCACGCCCTGCGGATCGGTCCGCTGCCCCTCGATCAGGTCCGCCTCCGTGGTCCACCCGGCGCGGCTGGTGTCGCCCCGGTAGGCGGACTCGACCAGGTCCACGAGAGCGGGCACGTCGGCCGGGGTCGCGGGGCGGAAGCTGAGGGATGCGGTGTCCATGCCGGCCAGGTTATCGAAGGCGGCCGAGCGCGCGGAGGCCCGCGCGGGAGCCCGGCGGGCGCCCGGAGCACCGCCCGGCGCCGGTTCGGCCCGGGGCGCGCGGCGTACCGTTGCACCACCGTCGGCACTCCCGCGCGCCCGACTGTGCGCCCGCCGGGTCGGGTAGGACCCGAACGGGCGGGCGGACGGGGCGCGGGCGGACCGGGAGTCCCCGCGGGCCGGTCCGGAGCGCGGGGGCGGCGGGACGAGGATGGCGGGGCGGACGGGGAGGGGGCGGGCACCGATGGGCGAACCGCCGCTGGTCGCATGGCTCCTCGTCGCGCTGAGCGCGGCGGCGGCCGTGTCCTGCCTGGCGCGCGCCGAGGACCGCGACGAGGCGGTGATGGGCGCCGGAATGGCGGTGATGGCGGTACCCGCCTCGGTGCTCGACCCGCACCGCTGGGTCGCCCCCGTCTTCGCGGTCGTCTACGCGGCGGCGGCGCTGCGCGCCCTGCTCCCCGGCACGCACTCCCCGGGCCACCGGGCGCACCACGTGGTCTGCTCGGCCGCGATGGTCTACATGGCGGTCGCCATGGCGCGGACGGCACCGGCGGGCGGCCGCACCATGGCCATGGGCGGCGCGGGCAGCACGGTGGCGACCGGCCTCCTCCTCGTCTACTTCGCTGTCTACGTGCTGCGGGCCGGCGTGGGGCTGGCGGTCCCGCCGCAGGCAGCCGGCGGCCCCGTGCCCGGTGCCGTGCCGCCGCTCTCCGGGGCGGGCGGACCCGTACCCGCGGCAGGCGGACCCGGGGCCGGCGGGCACGCGGGCGCGGTGGCCGGCGGGCCGCCCGGCGGCGGGCGGGTCCCGCTGCGGCACTCCCCCGAGGTGGCCGCCGCCTGCCGGGTGTCGATGGCGCTCGGCATGGTGGTGATGCTGCTCCTGCTGTGAGCCGCGCGCCGCGTCCGGGGGCGCGGTGGGGCGGATGTCCGCGGCGCAGCGGTGAGTTGTGCGTCACATCGGCGTACTTGCCGCGTCACAGTGCGCGGGGCGACTCCTAGGGTGATCGGCATGACGGTCCCGTTCGTGCTGCTGGTCCTCGGCGCACTTGCGGCGGCGACGGCGCCACGTCTGCTCGCACGTGCCGACTGGCCCGAGCGCGAGCCGGTACTCGCCCTGTGGGTGTGGCAGTGCGTGGTCGCCGCGGTGCTGCTGTGCTGCGTCTCGGCGATGGCGCTCACCGCCTCGGCGGCGTGGGCGGCGGTGCGCGGCCATGTCTTCGCGTTCGCGCCGCACGGCGTCGAGGACGCCTACGGGCTGGCCGGGTACGGCCGGTGGGCCGGCACGCTCGCGGTGGCGCTCGCGCTCGGCGGCGTGTGGACCGGGGCGATGCTCACCCGCGAGGTGCGCTCCGCGCGCGGCCGGCGGCGTACCCGCCGGGCCGAGATCCACGAGCGCGCGCCGCGGCTGCCCGGGGAGTCGGTGCCGCCCGGCGACCGGCTGGTCGTCCTGGAGGACGCCCGCTGCGACGCGTGGTGGCTGTCGGGCGCGGAGCCGCAACTGGTGATCACCACCGCCGCCCTCGGCCGGCTCAAGGGCCGCCAGCTCGACGCCGTCATCGCCCACGAGCAGGGCCACGCCCGGGCCCGCCACGACCTCCTGCTGCACTGCGCGGGCGCGCTCGCCGGCGGTTTCCCGCAGGTCCCGGTCTTCGCCGCCTTCCGCGACCAGGTCCACCACCTGATCGAACTGGCCGCCGACGACACCGCCTCGCGCCGTTTCGGCCGCCTCACCACCGCGCTGGCCCTGGTCGAGCTCAACGAGCCGCGGGGGGTCTTCGGCCCGACCCCCGGGGCACCGGCCGAAGTCCCCGGGCGGGTCAGCCGCCTGCTGGCACCGGCCCCGCGGCTGCCGGTCGCCCAACGGCTGCGACTGACCGTCCTGGCGCTGCTGGTCCCGGCGGTACCGCTCGTCATCACCTTCGGCCCCGGTCTGCACGCCCTGACCTGAGCGCGGTCCGCCCGCTCCCGCCGCCCGGGCCCCCGGCCGCCGCGCCCCGAGTGCCCCCGAGTGCCCCGGAGCGGGTCTGGAATGCTGGACCCAGCGACGACTACCGGGGAGGCACCATCAAGGCGGTCATGTTCGATTTCTCGGGCACCCTGTTCCGGATCGAGTCCTGCGAGCGGTGGCTCAGGGGCGCGCTCGGAGCCGAGGGCGTCGAGGCCGCGGACGACGAGGTGGCCAGGTATGCGAAGGAGTTGGAGCGGGCCGGCGCGCAGCCCGGCGGGCCGCCGCCCGAGCGGCTGCCGGATCGGCTGGCGGAGGCGTGGCGGACCCGGGACCTGACGGCGGAGCGGCACCGGGCGGCGTACACGGCCCTGTCGCGGTCGGCGGGGCTGCCGTGGGACGTGCACGACGCGCTGTACGAGCGGCACCGCAGCCCGGCCGCCTGGCAGCCCTACCCGGACACCGCCCGGGTGCTGGCCGAACTGCGCGGGCGCGGGGTGCCGGTGGCGGTGGTGAGCAACATCGGATGGGACCTGCGGCCGGTCTTCCGGGTCCACGGCGTGGCGGATCTCGTCGACGCGTTCGTGCTCAGTTACGAGCACGAGGCGCAGAAACCCGACCCGCGGCTGTTCCGGGTGGCCCTGGACAGGCTCGGCGTCAGCGGCGACGCTGTACGCGACGCCGTGATGGTCGGGGACAGCCCGGAGGCCGACGGCGGGGCGGCGGCGCTGGGCTGCCGGGTCCTGCTGGTGGACCCGCTGCCGGTCGCGGACCGGCCCGACGCGCTGCTGGCCGTGCTGGACCCGCCGGAAGGCGACCGGGACGGCGCTCCCCACGCCCGAAGGGAACCGGACGGGCCCTGAGCAGGCACAACCGGGCCTCGGCTCCGACGATCCCCCGTGTCGCCGGAGCCGACGCCCGATCCCCGTACACCCGCCACTATCTGGCCCGGCGAGCCGCGTTGAGTATATTGGCTCGCAGCCAGTCAACGCAGGAGTTCATCATGTCCCCTCGCAGCGCATCGGTCAATGAAGCGATGCGTCAACGTTCGCGCGAACGCCTCCTCCAGGCGACCGTCGAGCTGGTCGAGGAGCGCGGCTACGAGGCCACCACGCTGGCCGACATCACCAAACGGGCCGGCTCCGCACGCGGCCTGGTGTCGTACTACTACTCGGGCAAGCGCGCGCTGGTGCAGTCCGCGGTGCACCGGCTGATGAACCAGGAGCTGGCGGCGGGCCTGGAGGCCGCGCCCGAGCCGGCGGACGGCGACGAGGTGATGGCGCGGGCGATCGACGCGATCCTCGGCCTGACCGTCACGCACACCAAGCTGATGCGCATCCACATGTCCCAGATCCTGGCCGACGAGGGCTTCATCCAGTGCCCGGAGCAGCAGCGGCTGGCGGCGCTGCTGGAGCAGACGGTGGTGCGGTGGGGGTCGGAGGCGGCGCGGGAGGAGTACCGGCTGCTGCGCGCGCTGCTGATGGGCGCGACGGTGGCACTGCTGCTGCCCGGCGCCCCGATGCCGTTGGCCCGGCTGCGGTCGGAGCTGTTCCAGCGGTACGGCCTGGACTGGCGGCTGGGCGTGCCGCCCTGTCCGCGGGACCCGCGGGAGACGGACCGGGCCGGCGCGCCGGGGGCCGTGCGGAACGTCTGACGCGGTGATCGCGGACTCCCGTCCACGGCACGGCTGTTGAGCCAGTAGAGTGACTGACCGTGACTGCGCGACCGTTGGACGAGATTGTCGAGGCGGGCTGGGCGAAGGCGCTCGAACCCGTGGCGGACCGGATCGCGGCGATGGGGGACTTCCTCCGCGCCGAGATCGCCGCGGGCCGTACCTACCTGCCGTCGGGGGCCAACGTGCTGCGCGCGTTCCAGCAGCCCTTCGACGAGGTGAAGGTGCTGATCGTCGGCCAGGACCCGTATCCGACGCCCGGGCACGCGGTCGGGCTGAGCTTCTCGGTCGCGCCGGACGTGCGGCCGCTGCCGGGCAGCCTGGAGAACATCTTCCGCGAGATGCACGGCGACATCGGCGCGCCCCGGCCGTCCAACGGCGACCTGACGCCCTGGACGCGGCAGGGCGTGCTGCTGCTCAACAGGGCGCTGACCACCGCCCCGCGCCGCCCGGCCGCACACCGCGACAAGGGCTGGGAGCAGGTCACGGAGCAGGCCATCCGAGCACTGGCCGCGCGCGGCCGCCCGCTGGTGTCGATCCTGTGGGGCCGGGACGCCCGCAACGCGCGACCGCTGCTCGGCCCGCTGCCGGTGATCGAGTCCGCGCACCCCTCGCCGATGTCCGCGGACCGCGGCTTCTTCGGCTCGCGCCCCTTCAGCCGGGCCAACGACCTGCTCGTCCAGCAGGGCGCCCAACCGGTGAACTGGCAACTGCCCTGAAACGGGCTGCGGGGTAGTCTGCCCGCGTGACGACGCATTCCGACACCCCGGCCGGCTGGTACGCCGACCCGCAGGGCACTCCGAATCTGCTCCGGTACTGGGACGGCGCCCAGTGGACCGAGCACACCAACCCCGGCCAGGTCCCGGGCCAGGCCCAGGTCCCCGGCGGGCAGAAGCCCTCGCAGGAGGGCGGCGGCAGTGCGTGGGAGCTGGACGTCAGCCGTTCGCCCGACCCCTCGCGCATCCAGCACCAGGTGCAGGGCCAGGCCGGCGTCATGGCACCCGGCTACGGCGGGGGCACCCTGTTCACCGAGCCGGTGCTCGTGGTGAACCAGAAGGCCAAGCTGATCGAACTGGTCAACGAGTACACCGTCTTCGACCAGAACGGCCGGACCCTCGGCTCGGTGGTGGAGGTCGGCCAGAGCACCGCGAAGAAGGTGCTGCGGTTCGTCTCCAGCGTGGACCAGTTCCTCACCCACAAGCTGGAGGTGCGCGACGCGCAGGGGCAGCCGCACCTCGTGCTCACCCGCCCGGCGAAGCTGATCAAGTCCAAGGTGCTGGTGCACCGGGCGAACGGCGAGCCGCTGGGCGAGATCGTCCAGCAGAACGCGTTCGGCAAGATCAAGTTCGGCTTCATGTACAACGGCCAGCAGATAGGCGCGATCAAGGCCGAGAACTGGCGGGCCTGGAACTTCGCCATCGTGGACCACACCGACACCGAGATCGGCCGGATCACCAAGACCTGGGAGGGGCTGGCCAAGACGATGTTCACCACCGCCGACAACTACGTCCTCCAGATCCACCGGCAGCTCGCGGACCCGCTGCTGAGCATGGTCGTGGCGTCCGCGCTCACCGTGGACACCGCGCTCAAGCAGGATTCGCGCGGGCTCGGCTGACGCGTGGGCGACTCTCGCGATCCCGCCGGCGGCCCGTGGGTGCTGGGTGTCGACTCCGGGGGCTCCGGCGTGCGGGTCGCCCTCGCGCCGGCCGGCCCGGCCGGCGCCGCCGGGGGCTCTCCGGGCCCCGCCTCCGCCGCTACCCCCCTCGCCGCCGCCTCCCTCGCCGCCGACGACCGCCCGGCCGTCACCGGTCCGCGCGGCATCGACGCGGCGAGCCTGATGGAGCGCGTGCACCCGCTCGTCGAGCGGCTGACGGCGGCCGCCGGGGCGGACCGGATCGCCGCGGCCTGCGTCGGCGCGGCCGGGATGGCCACGCTCGGCGACGACCTGCGCGACCGGCTGCCGGACGCGCTCGCCGCCGCCTTCGGGGTGCGGCGGCTCGCGCTGGCCGGCGACGCGGTGACGGCCTACGCGGGCGCGCTCGGCCTGCGCCCCGGCGTGGTCGTGGCGGCGGGCACCGGGATGATCGCGCTCGGCGCCTCCGCGGACGGCGACGGCCACGAGGGCGCCGGCGCCTGGCGCCGCGCGGACGGCTGGGGCCATCTGCTGGGCGATGCGGGCGGCGGCGCCTGGATCGGCCGTGCGGGCCTCGACGCGGCCATGCGCGCCCACGACGGGCGGGCCGGCGGCTCGATGGCCCTGATGGCCGCGGCCCGGGAGCGCTTCGGGCCGCTGGACGCGATGCCGGCGCAGCTCTACCCGCGGCCCGACCGCGCCGCGGTGCTCGCCTCGTTCGCACCCGAGGTGGGGCGCGCCGCCGGCGACGACCCGGTGGCCGCCGGAATCCTGCGGCAGGCCGCCGCGCACATCCTGGAGTCGGCCGCGGCCGTACGGCCCGGCGCCGGGCCGGTGGACGTGGCGCTGGCCGGCGGGCTGTTCCGGATGGGCGAGCCCCTGCTCGGCCCGCTGCGGGCGCAGGCGGAGCGGTTGCTGCCCGGCGCCGTCCTGGTGCCGGCTGCGGGCGGCCCGCTGGACGGCGCGCTGCTGATCGCGCGGGCCCTGCGGCACGGCCGGCTGCCGCTGCCCGCCGACCCGCGCCTGCTCACGCTGACGGACCGCCCGGGCCCGTGAGGCGGCCCCGCCGGGGACCCCGGCGGGCCCGCGACCGGCCGCATCCGAAAACCGAAGCGGACACTTCAGGACAGGTCCGACCTCCTTCGCACCCGGGCGAACAAGCATGCCGCGCGACGCGTTAGCATGCGTCGCCATGAGCAATGCCACAGGGCCCGCCTCCGGCCTCCCCGTTCGAATGCCGCGTCCGCGCCAGCAGGGACGACACCGCCGTCCGGAGGCGCTCAGCGCGCCCGAGGGCGCTCCGGCGCTGGTCCTCGCCGTGCCGGGCACCCCCACCGCCGCGGCGCTCAGCCTGGCCGAGGAGGTCGTGAGCATCGCGCGCTCGGAGCTGTCGGGGCTCGACCCGCGGATCGCCTTCGTGGACGGCGAGGACGGCGAGCTGGGCGACTTCCCGTCGCTGCGTGGCGTGCTGGACCAGGTGGCGGTCGAACGGCCCGGAGAGGACACCTCGGCGGTCGTGGTGCCGCTGCTGGCCGGCCCCGAGGCGGCGGTGCTGCGCCGGATCCGCCAGGCCGTGGTCGACAGCAAGGCGCAGGTGGAGCTGACCGACGTGCTCGGCCCGCACCCGCTGCTCGCCGAGGCGCTGCACGTGCGGCTGTCGGAGGCGGGCTTGGCCCGCGCCGACCGCGCGCGGCTCTTCACGGTCGCCACGGCGGCCGACGGCATCATCCTGGCCACCGTGGGCGGCGAGGAGGCGGCGCAGGCCGCCGGCGTGACCGGGCTGCTGCTGGCCGCGCGGCTGGCGGTGCCGGTGCTGGCCGCCGCCCTGGACGTGGACGGCGCGATCGCGAACACCGCGGAGCAGTTGCGCTCCTCGGGCTCCTCCACGCTGGCGCTGGCGCCGTGCCTGATCGGCCCGGAGATCGCCCCGCAGCTCCTGCACACCGCGGCCGCCGAGGCCGGCTGCTCGGGCGCCGACGCGCTGGGGCCGTACCCGGCGGTCGGCAAGCTCGTGGTCACGCAGTACGCGACCGCGCTGGGCATCGCGCTCCAGCCGGCACAGCAGGGCGGCGCGCAGCAGCAGTAGGCGACGAGCGGCTCTCCGGCGCCTCTGACGGGGCCGCCAGGACGCGAACGGCGCGGGCGCCCCCTTAGGACTCCGAGGGGGCGCCCGCGCCGCTTCCGCACCGCCTCACCGGACGTGCCCGCGGGCACCGGAGGACGGCCGGGCGCGCGGTTCGGTCGCGCGGTTCGGTCGCGCGGTCGGACCGCGCCGGGGCGCCCCGACCGGTCGGGTGCCGCGGTCAGACGAAGAGCACGCAGGACGCGGCGGGCAGTTCCAGTGCCCCGGCCCGCGCGGGCACACCCGTGGCCTGGTCGACGTCGAACCAGGTCACGTCGCCGGAGCGCTCGTTGGCGACGTACAGGCGGGTTCCGGAGGGGTCCAGGGTCAGGTGGCGCGGCCAGGAGCCGCCGCAGGCGACGGTGTCGAGGAGTTCGAGCTGCTCGCCGCTCTCGTCGAGGCGGAGCACCGCGATGCTGTCGTGGCCGCGGTTGGCGGCCCAGGCGAAGCGGCCGTCGGGCGCGACCACCAGTTCCGAGGGGTAGTTGTCGCCCTTCGCGCTCTCGGGCAGCACCCGCGTCTCGGCCAGCGGCCGCAGGCTGCCCTTGTCGGCGTCCCAGCGGCAGACGGTGACGACCGAGTCCAGCTCGTTCATCACGTACGCGTGGCCGCCGCGGGGGTGGAAGGCGAGGTGGCGCGGGCCGATGCCGGAGCGCAGGCCGAGTTCGCGCTCGACCTCCAACTCGCCCGAGGCCGGGTCCAGTTCGCAGACCCGTACCGAGTCGGTGCCGAGGTCCACGCTGAGCAGCCAGCGGCCACTGGGGTCGGTCAGCACCGCGTGCGCGTGCGGGGCCTCCTGCCGGTCGCGGTTCGGCCCGTCGCCCTCGTGCTCCAGGACGCAGCGCACCGCGCCGAGCGCGCCGCCCTCCTCGACGCCGAGCACGCTCACGCTGCCGGTGGCCGCGTAGTTGGCGGTGACCAGGTGGCCGCGGTGCAGCGCCAGGTGCGTCGGGGAGCCGCCGCGCACCGGCACGGGCTCGCCGAGCAGCTTGGGCACCGCCGGGTCGGCGAGCGAGAACGCCGCGGCCGTGCCCTCGGGCTCGGTCTCGCCGACCGCGTAGAGGGTGCCGCCGTCGGCCGACGCGGTCAGGAAGGACGGGTTCCGCACCTCGGCGGTGTGGCCGAGCGCGGTGAGCGCGCCCGTGCCCGGATCGACCTCGGCGGCGGTGATTCCGCGCCCGCCCGCCGACGTGAACGACCCGATGTACGCATGTCCGGCCACTTGCCGTACCTCTTCCGACTGACGCCTGTACGGCGGCTGAGAGTAGTCCCTGCGGCGGTCCGCGTCGCCCCCGGGTCACCCGGTGGTGGCACGGCGGACCCCCACCGCGGGCGCGACGGCCGCGGCGGGGGTCCGCTTCCGGCTCCCGGACGGTCAGAAACCGCCGTAGGACGACACGGTGTAGGCGCAGTCCGTGTAGTAACTGCCCGGACGCAGCGTCTCGGAGTCCGCGTGGGCGGTGGCGGAGGAGTCACCCGACGGCTTGTGCAGGAAGTAGATGGTGCCGGCCGGCAGGTAGACGGTCTTCTCCGGGTAGTGCTTGCCGCCGGCCTGGCACGCCTTGCCCTGCGCGGCGGACTCGCTGGAGTAGTCGCTGCAACTCCCGCACGCCTTGAGGGTGAAGCTGCCGGTCACCTTGCCGGTGTACAGGATCTCCACCGGATCGGGGCTGTCGTTGCTGACGATCAGCTTGATGCTGCCGCCGGAGGCCATCGTCGGGACGTGCTTGCCCGCGGCGGACTCCTCCTGGGCGATCTCCGCGGCGATGGCGAACTTCCCGGCCAGCGCGTTGTTCTTGTCGTGCGGGTACGTGTCCGTGAAGTCGTCCATCGTGGTGAACGCCGCTTCGAAGTCACCGGACTTGTACTGGTGCACGCCGCAGGCGTACGTCCCGGACTCCACGTGGCCGTCGGCCCGCGAGGCGTCCTTGACCAGGGCGGCACCGGCACCGCCCTGGGCCGAGTCGGACAGGGTGGAGGCGAAGGAGCCCAGGTCGGTGACCCGGGTGGTCGCGGCGCAGGGGTCGCTGCCGCCGATCTCCTTGACCGCCTTGTCGATCGTGGTGCTGACGGCCGGCTCGACCTTCGCGGCCTGCGGCGAGTCCGGGAAGGTGGAGAGCAGTTCGGTGAGGTCGCTCTGGTCGCCGCCGGAGGCGTCGGTCTGGGAGGTGTCCTCCAGGCCGGCCACCCCGCACGCGTACAGCGACGTCGCCAGGCGGTCGTCGGGCCAGGTGTCGAGGGAGCCGAGTCCGTCCTTGCCGAAGCTGCTGGGCACGGTGCGCAGGTACTTCAGCGGCGTGATGGCGTCGCAGTACTGCTGCTGGTCGTAGGGCGCGGCGACCGTGCTGTAGAAGGTCCGCATGCGGGCGGGCACGAGCCCGGCGGCCTTGGAGCCGGAGTGGTGCTGCCTGAGGTCGCGGTAGGAGTCGAGCGCCGCCTGGTAGTTCGGCCGGGCGGAGTCGAAGTCCTTGCCCTTGGCGGCGGTCACCTTGCTGTCGGCGGCGGCGAGGCGGTCCAGCAGCATCTTCTGGGTCGCGTCGTCGCGCGCGTTGTCGTAGAGGGCCACGCCGCCGACGGGGACGGCCAGCAGCACCAGGCCGAGGACGGCGGCGACCGGCGCGAGCGGCGGCCAGGACAGGCGGGTGCGCAGTCCGCGCCACGCGCCGTGCGCGGCGGCCAGCACCAGGAACGCCAGGTAGCCGGCGACGACGCCCCCGGCGACGCCGTCCGGCTTCGCGGGCAGCGCGACCACCAGCAGGACGGCGGTGGCGGCCAGGCAGACCGCCAGGCCCAGCCAGCGGCGCATGACGGCGTAACCGAGCCCGAGGCCGCTGAGGTTGAGCAGGCCCACGGCGACGGCCCGCAGGGCGTCGGCGGGCGGCCTCGGCACGGCGGGCGCCGCGGGCGGGGGCGGCGGGTAGCCGCCGGGGCCGCTGCCGGGCGGGCCGAAGCCGCCCGCCGGGGCGCCGTAGCCGGCCCAGCCGCCGTAGCCGCCTCCGCCGACGGGCGGGGTGGGCGGTGCCGCGGGAGGGGCCGGCGGCACGGGCGGTACCGGTGGCGGCGTGCCGTAGCCGCCCGGGCTCCCCTGGTGGCCGGTCCGCGGACCGCCGGCGCCGCCCGGCGCGCCCGCGCCACCCGGTGGCGGTGCGTCCTGGGGCCCGCCGTCCCCTCCTGCGTGCTGCCCGTCCCAAGACACCGCGAACTCCCCCACCCTCGGTCACCGTCCGGCGATCGCCGCCGCGCGCGTGATCACGCCCGCACGTGGGCGGAGCCTAATGCGCACAAGCCGCTTCTTGCCCGTGAATAGGTAGATCCGGTCGGCGGCCCGGCGGTTCCCACGGGGTGCGACTTTTCCGGTCGGCCACGGCCGTGGCTCGAAATGATCGTTCGCCGATCACCCGTCGGTACGGTGAATATGCCAAGAACACAGCCGTGAGGGGACCACCGGCCCATGCCCGTCGATGTCCTGGACGCCCGTATCCTGCGGCTGCTCCTCCAGCAGCCGCGTACCAGCGTCCGAGAGTACGCCCGCATCCTCGGCGTCGCCCGCGGCACCCTCCAGGCGCGGCTGGACCGCATGGAGCGCGACGGTGTGATCACCACCGCGGGCCCGCGGGTGTCCCCCGCGGCGCTCGGCCACCCGGTGCTGGCGTTCGTGCGCATCGAGGTCACGCAGGGCCATCTCGACGGGATCGGCACCGAGTTGGCGGTGGTGCCCGAGATCATCGAGGCGTTCTCGATCACCGGCGGCGGCGATCTGCTCGCCCGGGTCGTGGCCCGCGACAACGCGCACCTGGAGGACATCATCCAGCGGCTGATACGGCTGCCGGGAGTGGTCAGGACGCGCACCGAGATCGCGCTGCGGGAGCGGGTCGCCGAGCGGGTGCTGCCGCTCGTGGAGGCGGTGGAGCGCACGGCGGAGCGGCTGCGGGCCGGGGAACGGCCGCAGGCGGAGCAGCCGGAGGCGGGCGAGCGGTCCGGCGACGGCGAGCGGTCCGCGGATGACCCGGGCGCCGCGTCCGGCAGCGGCCCGCGCTCCGGCGACGACGGGGAGCACGGCGCCGGCGAAAGCGCCCGGGACCAGGGCGCGGACCAGGGCGCGGAGCAGGGCGCCGACCACGCCGCGGACGCGGCCACGAACAGGGATGCCGGGGCCGGCGGCGGCACCGGTGCGGCGGTGCCGTCACCGTCGCCGGCCCCCGGCATCCCGCCCTCGCAGGCGCCGTGCGCGCAGTCCGGGCGGCACGGCACGGCCCCGCACGGGCCAGGGGCTCAGCGCGCCGCCAGGTAGTCCTTCGCCGCCTGCGGCGCCTTGGCGTACGACCCCGCGTCGAAGGGCGGCTGCGGGTCGTACTCGATGGCGAGTTGGAACGCCTCCGCGGCGACCCGGCCCTCGATGAGCTCGGCGAGCCGCAGCGCCATGTCGATGCCGGACGACACGCCCGCCGAGGTGATGATCCCCCCGGGCTGCTCCACCACCCGCCGGTCGGTGTAGGTGGCGCCGAAGGACTCCAGCGCGCCGACCGAGCTCCAGTGCGTGGTGGCGCTCAGCCCGTCCAGCAACCCGGCGGCGCCCAGCAGCAGCGAGCCGGTGCACACCGACGTGGTCCAGGTGGTGGTGGCGTGGACCCGGCGGATCCAGTCCAGCAGCGCCTCGTTGCCCAGGTTCCGCGACGCGCCGGGGCCGCCGGGCACGAGCAGGACGTCGGCGGTCGTCGTGGCGTCGAGCGTCGCGGACGGGACCAGGGTCAGCCAGCCGGCGTCGTCGGTGACCGGGGCGGCCGTCGGCGCGGCGAAGACCACCTCGACGCCGGGCAGCATCCGCAGCACCTCGTAGGGGCCGACGGCGTCGAGCGAGGTGAAGCCGTCGAAGACGGCAACGGCGATACGCACGGGCGAACCTTTCGGTAATGATCATTTTCGGGCGTCTCCGACGCGCTCCCGCGGCCGGGGCGGCCCGCTGTCAGGAGGGCCGGACGGGAACGTCCCGGGGCACGGACACGTGGACGGACCCGGCCGCGGACGGGGGTCGGGCGGCGGGCGGGGGTCGGGCGGCGGGCGGGGCCGCGGGCGCGGGCGCGGCGAAGTGCCGCCGGTACTCACCCGGGGTGACCCGGACCCGTCGCTTGAAGCTGCGGTGCAGCGTCTCCACGGTGCCGAAGCCGCAGCGGCGCGCCACCGCGTCGATCGTGGTGTCCGTGGACTCCAGCAGGCGGCGCGCCGCCTCGACGCGGCTGCCCTCGACGTAGGAGGCCGGGGTGCGGCCCGTCTCCGCGCGGAAGACGCGGGTGAAGTGGCGCTCGCTCATCCCGGCGCGGGCGGCGAGCGAGGGGACGGCCAGGTCCTCGCCCAGGTGGTCGGCGATCCAGTCGAGGACCTCCCGCAGCGTGGACCGGTCCGGCCGCTGTGCGGCGAGCTGGGTGCTGAACTGGGCCTGTCCGCCCGGGCGCTGCACGAACATCACCAGATGGCGCGCGATCGTCCTGGCCACCTCGGGGCCGTGGTCCGCCTCGACCATCGCGAGGGCGAGGTCGATGCCCGCCGTGACCCCGGCGGAGGTCCACACGTCGCCGTCGCGCACGAAGATCGGGTCGGGGTCCACCGTGACGGCCGGGTAGCGCTCGGCGAGCGCGGCGCACATCGACCAGTGGGTGACGGCACGCCGCCCGTCGAGGAGCCCGGCCTCGGCCAGCAGGAACGCGCCGGTGCACACGGACGCGACGCGCCGGGCGGAGCGTGCGGCCGCCGCGAACCACGCGACGAACTCCCGGTCCCGGCAGGCGCGCCGGACCCCGGGGCCCCCGACGGCGATCAGGGTGTCCATCGCGCCGCCGGCCTGCGCGAAGGTCCGGTTCGGCGTCACCACGAGCCCTCCGCTGGACTCGACGGGGCCGGGCCCGGGGGCCACGACCTCGATCCCGGTACGTCCCGCCTCCCCGTCGGCGCGCTCTTCCTCCGCCTGCCCTTCCGCGTCCCCGCCCCGGACGGCGCCCGCGGCCGACGCCGCCGCCATCCGTCCGGCGTTCGTGAACACCTCGTGCGGCCCGGTGAGGTCCAGGATCTGAAAGTCCGGGAAGACGGCGAAGACGATCCGGCGGCTGGTCACGCGTCCATCGTGGGCGGGCGCGGGAATGGCGGCAAGGACACGGGAGTGACGATTCCGGCCATCGGCACCGTCGAATCGGTCCGTCTACGCGCGTCCGCCCTCTGGCGGACGCGCGTAGAAACGCGCATCATGGCCGTGCCCCACCGCACTGCCGCCCCACCGTCCCCACGCGGCACAAGCCGCGGGCGCCGCCCTGGGCCCCCCGCCCGCGCTACGCGTCGCGCGTGGCCCGACGAGGCGCCACGGGCACGTCGCCGACCGTACGCCGCACCCCGCACACGGCACGTCGCACACCGCACCCGCTCCCCCGTGCGGACAACACCTCGGCGATTTTGTCATGCACAGAACATTTCCATCCGGCGTCCCCTTCCCCGGGACGCCCCGCTTCGACGAAGGGAAACGCCATGGCCTGCGGATCGACCAGCCTCTGGGCAGGTGAGACCACCTGGTTCTGCTGCGGCAGCTCCTGGGGGCCCTGCGGCAGCGCCGGCACCGGCGCCTGCGGCACCTGCCAGTCCAGCGCCAACCAGGCCGCCTGGCCCAACACCACCCAGGCGTGCTTCGACATCACCCGGCCCGACCTGTGCGGCGAGGGCATCCCGCGGCGCGGCTGCGGCTCGGTGATGAACGTCAGGCACCAGTGTTCGGGCGCGCAGGTGTGCGTCACGATCTCCGACTGCGGCCCGCGCACCCAGAGCTTCTGCGGCGAGGCCACCTGCTGCAACGGCGTCTGCCGCACCAACCGCGTGATCGACCTGACCCCCGCGGCCTTCTCCGCGATCGGAAGCCTCAGCTCCGGCAGGCTGCCGGTCTACATCTACGAGTGACCCGACCCGGCAGGAGGAGCACCGACATGAGCAACCGCCAGGATTCCGGGGGCCGTTCCGGCCTCGACCGCAGGCGCTTCCTGACCACCGCCGCGCTCGGCGGCGCCACCATCGTGGGCGCCTCGGCGCTCGGCGGGCTCGACGCCGACGCCGCGTTCGCCGCGCCGGGCCCGTCACTCGACCCCGCGATCACCGCGTCGACGTTCGCCGAGGGCCGGATCACCGCCAGGAACGGCTCCGTGCTCGAAGTGGCCGGCTCGTACGGCGACCGGCACCTGATCCAGCTCACCAACGCGACCAGTGTCTGGAAGCTGCGGACCACCACCGCCGACGCGATCGAGGTCGGCGACGGCCTCTACGCGCGGGGCGTCGACATGCCCGACGGCACGATCGCCGCGGACGCGCTCTGGGTGAACATCGTCAACCTGTTCTGCACCGTGCGCGGCATCGCCAAGGACCGTCTGCACCTCGCGCACGGCGACGGCAACCACGCCGTGGTGGGCCGGATCGTGCCCGAGACGACCACCGCGTCCTACCTCGGCGGGTCGCTCACCCCGGACCTGTCCCGGCTGCGGATCGGCCAGTCCGCGCAGGTGCTCGGCGCCTGGCGGCCCGCGGACGACTCGGTGGACATCGCCCGCGTCACCGTCGGCCATTGAGGAGCGGCGCGATGATCCTGGACCTCGCCCCCCTCGTCTGCGGGGTGCTGCTGGCGGCGACCGGCGCGGCCAAGCTCTTCGGTCGGCGCACCGCGCAGGTCGCGGCGAACACCGTGCTGGTGCGCGTGCTCGGCAACGGCCACCGGGCCGCGTTCGCGCTGCGGGCGGTGGGCGCCGTCGAACTCGCGGCCGCCGCCGGTCTGCTGGCCGCTCCCGGCGCGGTCCTGCCCGGCGCGGCGACCGCGCTGCTCGGGGCGGGCTTCACCGGCTATCTCGGCTACGCGAAGGCGACGGCTCCGCAGTCCTCCTGCGGTTGCAGCGCCCGCGACGAGGGGCCGATCGGTGTGCGCTCCTTCCTGCGGGCCGGCGCGGTGCTGGCCGGCGGCGCGGCCGCGGCCTTCGCCGGCACCGCCTGGTGGACGCGGCTGGCCCGGGACCCGGGCTGGTCGCTGCTGGTGGTCGCGGCCGCCGCGGCGGTGCTGCTCGCCCTGTCCACCGACCTGGACCGGGTCTGGATGCCGCTGCGGCGGCTGCGGCTGCGGGTGTTCGGCACACCGCTGCCGGCCGGCCCGGGCGGGCGGGTGCCCGTCGAGGCGTCGGTGGAGCTGCTGGAGCGCTCCCTCGCCTGGCAGGCGTCGTCGCCGATCGTGCGGTCGGGGCTGCTGGACTCCTGGGACGACGGCGGCTGGCGGGTGCTGCGGTACGCCGGTGTGCACCGGGACGCCGGCGGCGCGCGACCGGTGAACGTGCTGTTCGCGCTGGACGACAGCGCGACCACCGACGCCAACCCGAGCCCGGCGGTGCGGGTCTCGGTGGTCGACGACCGCACCCAGGAGGTCGTGCCGCTCGACCTGCTGGAACTGTCCGGGCTGCGCAAACCGCTGCGGATGGTGTGACCACCGGGCCGGGCCGGGCCGCGCGCCCGGCTCGGCCCGGCCCGGGCGCGCGTACGGGGCGCTCCAGGGCCACGGCCGCCCGCGGACCGTCCCCACCAGCGGTCCGCCCCGCCCGCCGTCCGCCCCGCCCGCGGCGGGGCCGCGTCGCGCCCCGAGGCGGTCAGCGCGCCCGGGCGGGGGCGGTGCTGGCCCGGACCACCAATGCCGGCTCGACGGAGGCGGGTTCCGGCGCGGCGCCGGGCTCGGCGATCGCGCGCACCAGGTGCGCCACCGCGAGTTCCGCCATCTCGGCGAACGGCTGCGCGACCGTGGTCAGCGACGGCGAGCAGTACTCGGCGAGCGCGATGTCGTCGACACCGACCACCGAGATGTCGTCCGGCACCCGGCGGCCGAGTTCGTGCAGCGCCCTGATCACGCCGAACGCCATCTCGTCACTCGCCACGAACACCGCGCTCACGTCGGGGATCCGCCCGAGGACCAGGCCGTTGCGGTAGCCCGAGGCGGGCGACCAGTCCCCGGCGAGCTCCGGCGGTACCGTACGACCGGCGGACTCCAGTTCGGCCCGCCAGCCGGCCGCGCGGCTCGCCGCGTCCAGCCACTGCTGCGGCCCGGACACGTGCCAGACCGTCTCGTGGCCGAGGTCGAGCAGGTGGCGGGTGGCCAGCCGCGCGGCGAGCGACTGGTCGACGGCGACCACCTCGGTCGCCGAGGTGCGCGAGCCGTCGATGGTGATGGTCGGCACCGCGCCGGTCAACTGCTCGATCTGCCGCGAGACGTGGATCAGCGGCACCGCGAGGATCACGCCCTCCACGTGCTGGTCGGCCAACCGCATCAGGGCGCCCTCGATGGCGGAGGTGTCCAGCGACGCGGTGGTCGCGGTGCTCACCGCGTACCCGGCGGCCTGGGCGGCGTGCTCGATCCCCGAGGTGAGCGCGGTACGCGAGTAGAAGCTGGTCTGGAGGGTGACCACGCCGATGGTGCGGCTGCGGCCGGAGGAGAGCATCCGGGCGGCGTTGTTGCGCCGGTAGCCAAGCTGTTCCACCGCCGCGAGCACCTTCGCGCGGGTCGCGTCCTGCACGTTCGGGTGCCCGGCCAGCGCCCGGGAGACCGTCTGCGCGGACACTCCGGCGACCCGCGCGACGTCCGTCATCCCCGGTGGCCGCGCGCTCCCGCGCCCGCTGTGCTTGTCCATGGACCCCTTCCGTTCCCGTCCCGATGATAACGGTCCCATGCCGCGCGGACCCCTCCACCTCGGCAGGAGCCTGGCCTCCTCCCGGCGACTTGGCATCGATAACATCGTGTGCGACAGTTCCCCGGGGCTGCCCGGCCCGTGAGCGCGTCACCAGGGAGCAGGCATGGCGGACCCGGCGGTGGACCGGACGGTATCGGTATCATTCCGCGGCATGGCGGTGGGGGTGGACGCCGGTCGGGGGGACGCCGGGAGCGGCCCCACGGGCACCGGGCGGCGGCCCGCGCCGATCGCCACCGGTCCGGCGGACGGGACGGCCCGGCCGGCGCCGATCCTGTCCCACCGGCGCGGCGTGCTCCTCCGGGACGGCGAGCCGCACCGGATGCTCGCCGGCTCCCTGCACTACTTCCGGGTGCATCCGGCGCAGTGGGCGGACCGGCTCTCCCGGTTGGCGGCGCTCGGCCTCAACACCGTGGACACGTACGTGCCGTGGAACTTCCACCAGCCGCGCCGCGCGGAGCCCCGCTTCGACGGCCCGCGCGACCTCGGACGGTTCCTCGATCTCGCGCAGGACGCCGGCCTCGACGTGGTGGTGCGCCCGGGCCCGTACATCTGCGCCGAGTGGGACAACGGCGGGCTGCCGTCCTGGCTGACCGCGCTGCCGGGGGTGCGGCCGCGCACCTCGCAGCGGCTCTTCCTGGACGAGGTGGCGCGCTGGTTCGACGTCGTGGTACCGAGGATCGCCGCGGCCCAGGCGGCGTACGACGGCCCGGTGGTGGCCGTGCAGGTGGAGAACGAGTACGGCAGCTACGGCGACGACGCCGACTACCTCCTCTGGCTGCGGGACGCTCTGGTGGCGCGCGGGATCAGCGAGCTGCTGTACACCGCCGACGGCCCCACCGAGTTGATGCAGGACGGCGGTGCGCTGCCGGGCGTGCTCGCCGCCGCGACCCTCGGCTCGCGGGCCGGCCGGGCGGCGCGGCTGCTGCGCGGGCGCCGCCCGGAGGAGCCGTTCGTCTGCGCCGAGTTCTGGAACGGCTGGTTCGACCACTGGGGCGACCCGCACCACGTCCGTACGGCGGCCAGCGCCGGGGCCGCGCTCGGCGAGATCCTGGACGAGGGCGGTTCGGTGAGCCTGTACATGGCGCACGGCGGCACCAACTTCGGCCTGTGGGCGGGCGCCAACCACGACGGCACCCGTTTCCAGCCCACCGTGACCAGCTACGACTCCGACGCGCCGATCGCCGAACACGGCGCGCTCGGGCCGAAGTTCCACGCGCTGCGCGAGCGGTTGGCGCGGCTCGGCGCCGCGCCGGAAGAGGGTCGGGCCGCACCGGAACAGGGTCGCGCTGCACCGGAACAGGGTCGCGCTGCACCGGAACAGCACCGACCCGCGTCGGAACAACACCGGGCCGGCTCACGTCAGGACGGCGCCGGGGCGGGCCGGACGGCGGTGGGGCCGGCGGCGCGGCTGCTGCCGCTGCCACCCCAGCCCGACCTGCTCGCACCCCGCTCCGTGCCGGTACGCCGGGGGGCGGGACTGCTCGGCGGGCTCACGGCGATGTCGACGGCGGTCCGGGCGCCGTACCCGATGAGCTTCGAGGAGCTGGGGCAGCCGTCCGGCCTGGTGCTCTACCGCGCGTGGCCGCGACTGCCGCGCGGCACCCACGCGTTGACGGTGACCGGGCTGCACGACCGGGCCCAGGTCTTCACCGACGGCGTGCCGGTCGGCGTGCTCGACCAGGAGGACGGCTCGCTCGCGGTCGAGGGCGCCGGCCGGCCGGTGCGGCTGGAACTGCTGGTGGAGAACCAGGGCCGGATCAACTACGGCCCGCTGCTGGGCCAGGGCAAGGGCGTCCTCGGCGGGGTGCGGATCGAGCGCCGGCTCGTCCACGGCTGGGAGATGCGCGGGCTCCCGCTGGACGAGTGGCCGGCGCGGGACGTGCGGACCGCGCCCGACGCGGCCCCCGCCGCAGGCGGCGCCGGCTTCGCCGACGCGTCGTTCGACGTGCCGGAGCCCGCCGACACCTTCCTCGCCCTCCCCGGCTTCGGCAAGGGCTTCGCCTGGGTCAACGGCACGCTGCTGGGCCGCTACTGGGAGATCGGCCCGCAGCGGACCCTGTACGTGCCCGCGCCGCTGCTGGTCGCGGGCGGCAACACCGTGACCCTGCTCGAACTGGAGCGCTTCGGCGACCGGATCGAGCTGCGCGACCGGCCGGAACTGGGTCCGCCGCAGGAGTTCGTGGAGACCTTCGACTAGGGCCTGCCCGAGGAAAACGCCGGTGGGGGTCCGGGCGTCGCGCTCCGGTCACTCCGGCGGCTTCCTGGCGCGGCTGGGCTGCACCCGTTTCGGCTCGCCGGCCATCTTCGGGTGGTCCGGCGGGTAGGGCAGGTCGCCCAGGCCGTGCTCGGCCTCGTCACGGGCCGCGAGTTCCAGGGCCGCGTCGAGCCGGAAGGCGTGCTCGTCCATGTCGGCGTGCAGGTCGCCGACCTCGGCGTAGCGGCCCGGCATCGTGGCCAGGTCGAAGTCGGCGGGCACCGCGCTGTCCAGCTCGTCCCAGCGCAGCGGCGCGGAGACGGGCGCCTGCGGCCGGGGCCGGACCGAATAGGCGCTGGCGATGGTGCGGTCGCGGGCGGTCTGGTTGTAGTCGACGAAGATCTTCGCGCCTCGCTCCTCCTTCCACCACGCGGTGGTGATGTGCGCCGGGTCGCGGCGCTCCAGCTCGCGCGCGACCGCGATCGCCGAACGGCGGACCTGGACGAAGGTCCACTCGGGGGCGATCGGCACGAAGACGTGCAGCCCGCGGCCGCCGGAGGTCTTGGGCCAGCCGGTCAGGCCCAGGCCGTCGAGAACGTCGCGCAGCAGGTGGGCGGCGCGCACCGCGTCGGAGTAGTCGGTGCCGGGCTGCGGGTCGAGGTCGATGCGCAACTCGTCGGGGTGCTCGGTGTCGTGGCGGCGCACCGGCCAGGGGTGGAAGGTGAGGCAGCCGAGGTTCGCCGCCCAGGCGACCGCGGCGGTCTCGGTGGGGCAGATCTCGTCCGCGTGGCGGCCGCTGGGGAAGGAGATGCGGCCGGTCGGGATCCATCCGGGCAGGTTCTTGGGTGCGCGCTTCTGGAAGAAGGACTCGCCGCCCACGCCGTCGGGGTAGCGCTCCAGGGTGGTCGGCCGGTCGCGCAGCACGCGCAGGATGCCGTCGCCGACGCTGAGGTAGTAGCGGACGACGTCGGCCTTGGTGAAGCCGCGCTCGGGGAAGTACACCTTGTCCGGATGGGACACGCGAACCGTGCGCTCCCCGACCGTGAGCTCCAGCGCCTCTGCCATGCCCTCACGCTAAGCCGCCTCCCGGCGGGCCGCTCGGCGGGCGCGAGGCTGCTCGGCGGGCGCCCGGCCGCGAGGCGGCGGACAATCCCGGCATGGACCTTCCCGTGATGCCGCCGGTGCGGCCGATGCTGGCGAAGTCGGCGGCGGCCCTGCCCCCGGGGATGCTGTACGAACCGAAGTGGGACGGCTTCCGGGCGATCGTCTTCCGCGACGGCGACGAGGTGGAGATCGGCAGCCGCTCGGGCAAACCGCTGACCCGCTACTTCCCGGAGCTGGTCGGGGCGCTGCGCGAACAGCTTCCCGGGCGCTGCGTGCTGGACGGGGAGATCGTGATCGCGGCGGACGGCCGGCTGGACTTCGACGCCCTGCTGGAGCGCATCCACCCGGCCGACTCCCGGGTACGCCACCTGGCGGAGGTGACGCCGGCGAGCTTCGTGGCCTTCGACCTGCTGGCGCTGGACGGCGCCTCGCTCCTGGACACCCCCCAGCGGGCGCGGCGGGAGGCGCTGGTGCGCGCCCTGCGCGACGCGGACGCCCTCGTGCGCCTCACCCCCGCCACCGACGACCTCGACGTCGCGCGGGAGTGGTTCGAGCAGTTCGAGGGGGCGGGCCTGGACGGCGTGGTGGCCAAGCCGCACGACCTGCCGTACCAGCCGGGGGCGCGGGCGATGGTCAAGGTCAAGCACGAGCGGACCGCGGACTGCGTGGTCGCGGGGCTGCGGCCGCACAAGAGCGGCCCGGTGCTCGGCTCGATGCTGCTCGGCCTGTACGACGCCGGCGGCCGGCTCCAGCACGTCGGGGTCTGCGCGTCCTTCCCGATGGCGCGGCGCAGGGCCCTGATGGAGGAGCTGGCGCCCCTGCGGATGGAGTCCGTCGAGGGGCACCCCTGGCAGGCGTGGGCGAGCGAGGAGGCGCAGGCCGCCGCCCGGCTGCCGGGCGGGCCCAGCCGCTGGACCGGCAAGAAGGACCTCTCGTGGGTTCCGCTGCGCCCGGAGCGCGTCCTGGAGGTCGCCTACGACCACATGCAGGGCGACCGCTTCCGGCACACCGCGCAGTTCCGCCGGTGGCGGCCGGACCGGACACCGGACAGTTGCACGTACGCGCAACTGGAGGAGCCGGTCTCCTACGACCTGGCCCAGGTGCTGGGCGGCAGCGGCACGACCGGCTGAGGTCCACGACGGCCGGGAGCGGCTGCGCCGGCTACGGCGACGTGACCGACGGCGGGCAACCGCAGGGCGCGGGGCGTGGCCTCGGCGAGAGCACGGTACGGCTCCCGCCGGAGCACGCGGTGGGGGCGTGCCGCGTTCCAGGGGGCCGTCCCTTCCCGGTCGGGACGGCTGTTCCGGCGTCCCTGCCCCCGGGAGGGCGACGCGTCGGTCGGGACGACGATCGGCGGGGCCGGCGTCAGGCGCGTCTCCGGGGCCGCCCATGGGGATCGTCCGGAACGAGGCGCGGGCGGGCCGCGCCGGCCCGGCGGGGACGCGGAGCACGCCCGGCCCCAGGGCACTCAGCCGAGGAAGCCCAGCCGGACCTGGCGCTCGGGCGGACCTGGTGCTCGGGCGGACCGTGTCGGCCGGAGAGACGCGCGGGTGGCCCGTATCTGCCGGAACGAGGCGCGCGGGGGCCGCGTCGGCCCGGCGGGGATGCGGAGCACGCCCGGCCCCAGGGCACTCAGCCGAGGAAGCTCAGCCGGACCTGGCGCTCGGTGTTGGAGACGTTCGTGTCCACCAGCACCACGGACTGCCAGGTGCCCAGCTCCATCCGGCCGCCGATGACCGGGAGGGTGGCGTGCGGCGGCACCAGCGCGGGCAGCACGTGGTCGCGGCCGTGGCCGCGGGGGCCGTGCCGGTGCCGCCAGCGGTCGTCGGCCGGCAGCAGGTCGCCGAGCAGGGCGAGCAGGTCCTCGTCACTGCCCGCGCCGGTCTCGATGACGGCGATCCCCGCGGTGGCGTGCGGCACGAACACGTTGAGCAGCCCGTCCCGTCCGCCCGCCACCTCCCGCAGGAACGCGGCGCAGTCGCCGGTCAGGTCGTGGACCGTCTCGCGGTCGCCGGTGCGGATGTCGAGGACGCGGGTTCCGAAGCTTTCGGCCATGCCCTCCATGGTGGCGCACCCGCCGGGAGGCCGCGTGCGCCGCGAGGCCGGGCCCGGGGCCCGCCGGCCTGCCGCGGCCGGGACGACGCGTCACCGGGGCGGCAGGGGGCGTTGCCCCCACGACGGATTGGTCTGTACCATTCGAGGGGTTCGCCGCCTGCCGCGCCCCGAGGGGGGACCCCGCCGTGAAGACGCTGCACCGGCTCGCCGTGCTGGTCGACTCCTGCGTGCTGCCGTCCGTCCGCGGCAGCGGCTCCCACCTGCCGGAGTGGATCCGGCACGGGCTGGAGCGGGGCACACCGGGCGCCGCCGTCCACGCGGACGGGGCCGCCGCCCGGGCCGCGTCCGCCGCCTTGCGGGCCGCCCTGCCGGACGCGCTCACCGGCCACCACGGCGCCGCGGGGCCCGTCGGCAACGCCGACCACCCCGACCACGCCATCGACGGCGCCGCGGCCGCGGCGGAGCTGATCGCCGCGGGCGCGAACCTGCACCTCGCCGTGGCTCCGAGCGACCGCCCCGGCGGCACCCGGACGTTCGTGACGGACCTTCAGGCGCGCGGCGTGGCCGCGGTGCTGGGCCCGTTCACCGGCACGGGAGACCTGGGGCCGTTCGCGGAGGGCGCCGCCGCGGGCGTACGCGCCATCTCGGCGGCCGTGCCCGCGGCGCTCGGCGGCCACATCGTCACCGGGGTGCTGCGCGGCGAACTCGGCTACACCGGAGTCGTGCTGAGCGAGGCCCTGGACGAGCCGTCGGTGGTCGACGGGTGGGGGGTGCCGGGCGCCGCCGTCCTCGCGTGGATCGCCGGGGTGGACCTGGTCCGGCTCGGCCCCGGCAGCGGTCCGGGGGTGCGCGACGCCATCCACGCGGCCACCGCCCGCGCCGTCTCCGACGGCGACCTCCCGGTCGCGCGTCTGGAAGAGGCCGCGGAGCGGGTCGCCCGGCTGCGGCGGTGGGCGTCCAGCGCGCTCGTCTGACCGTGCCATCGGCAGGACGTTCCGTGGCCCGACCTTCCCCGGCCGGACCCGGGAGCGGTTCCCCGGCCGGACCCGCGGGCGGTTGCGTGGGAAGCAAAGGGCGGCGGAACCGGTTGGCACAGGCATGGACGACGGGCGCGCGGTGCGGTGGGCGGGGACGGACGGGTCCGCTGCGGCGGAGCCGGGCCGGGCGGTAGCGGCGGACGGGGCGGCCGCCTCCGGACCGGACGCCGCCGGCCCGGGCGGCGTAGAAGCGGACGTCGTGGAGGCGGGCGGCGTAGAAGCGGACGTCGTAGAGGCGGACGTCGCCGTGGTGGGCGCGGGACAGGCCGGCCTCTCGGCTGCGTACTTCCTGCGCCGGGCGGGTCTGCGGGCCGGCACGGACTTCGTGGTCCTCGACCACGCCCCGCGCCCCGGCGGCGCCTGGCAGTTCCGGTGGCCCTCCCTGACGTACGGGAAAGCGCACGGCGTGCACGCGCTGCCGGGGATGGAACTGGAGGGCGGGGACCCCGACCTGCCGTCGTCGCAGGTCGTCGGCGCCTACTTCGGGCGGTACGAAGAGGCGTTCGACCTGCGGGTGCTGCGCCCGGTGGACGTGGCGGCGGTGCGGGAGGGGGACGCCGGGCGGCTGCGGGTGGAGACGGACCGCGGCACGTGGTCGGTGCGGGCACTGCTGAACGCGACCGGCACCTGGGACCGGCCGTTCCTGCCGTACTACCCGGGTCAGGAGGGCTTCCTGGGGCGGCAGTTGCACACCGCCGGATACCGGAGCGCCGCGGAGTTCGCCGGGCTGCACGTCGTCGTGGTGGGCGGTGGCACGTCGGCCGTGCAGTTGCTGATGGAGCTGAACGAGCCGGGCGGCGCGGCGCGCACCACGTGGGTGACGCGGCGGCCGCCGGTCTTCCGCGACACGCCCTTCGACGAGGAGTGGGGCCGCTCGGTGGTGGCGCGGGTGGACGACAGGGTGCGGCAGGGGCTGCCGCCGCAGAGCGTGGTGAGCGTGACCGGTCTGGCCGCGACCGGGGCCGTACGGGACGCGCGCGCCCGCGGTGTCCTGCGCCGGGAGCCGATGTTCGACCGGATCACCCCGCACGGGGTGGCGTGGCCCGACGGGCGGGCGCTGGACGCCGACGTCATCCTGTGGGCCACCGGGTTCCGTGCGGCCCTGGACCACCTGGCACCGCTGCGGCTGCGCGAGGCCGGCGGCGGTGTCCGGCTCGACGGCACCCGCGTGGTCAGGGACCCGCGCGTGCACCTGCTCGGCTACGGCCCTTCGGCGAGCACGATCGGCGCCAACCGGGCCGGGCGCACCGCGGTCCGCGAGATCCGCGCGCTGCTCGCGACCGGCGGACCCGCGCCGCGGCCCGGGCCACCCGCCGCGCGGCCTAAGGCGCCGCTGCCGCCCGCACCGCTTCCCGTGGCGGCCGGCTGACCCGGTACGCGCAGAGACAACGGCCGCACCGCCACACCCTCGTCCTCGGCGCGGGCCCCGACCGAGGACGAGGCATGCTCACCTCGAACCAGCCGCGTCGAAGGCGTCCACAGCCCCCAGCCCCGCACCCTCGACGTCATCCTCGTGTCGGCATGAGCCCTCGCGCACCGGAGCCGGACCCGGACCGGGCCGAGCGGCTGACCTTCAACGCCCACATCACCAGCGGCGCCTGGAGCGGCAGCCGGGCGTAGGCGGCGTTCCTGAGCGGGGCGGGGCGGTGCCGCCAGTCGTACGCCATCTTGACGTTCGCCGGGAAGACGGCGGCGAAGAAGCCGGCGGCCAGCAGGCCGCCGGTCCGGCGGGTGGCCGGCAGCGCGACCGCGGCGGCGAGCGCGAGTTCCGCGGCTCCGCTGGCCCGGGTCCAGTCGCGCGGGCGGCCCGGCAGAGAGGTCGGCACGATGCCGTCGAAGGGCTCGGGCACCAGGAAGTGCAGGGCGCCGGCGGTCGCGAGCAGACCGGCGAGCAGCGGCGCGGGGCGGGTCAGTGCGGACGGTACGGGCACGGGACGGCCTCCTCGGACCGGCGGGCGGCTCCCGCCGGGAACCCACCTTACCCACGAGTAAGGTGGCGGCGGCAAGGCCCGGCGGCCGGCCCCGGAGGTCAGTGCGGGGCGGCCGCCGGCTGGAGCGCGGCGGGCCCGGTGGCGGTGGCCGCCCCGATCGCGGCGGCGTCGGGGTGTTCCGCGCCGCGCCTGCTGAGGGCGGCGTACCTCCCGTCGAGGGCGAGGAGTTCCTCGTGGGTACCGCGTTCCACGACGCGGCCGGCGTCGAGCACGGCGATCTGGTCCGCGTCGCGGATCGTCGACAGCCGGTGCGCGATGGTGATGGTCGTCCGGCCGGCCGAGAGGGCGTCGATCGCGTCCTGCACGGCGGCCTCGGTGCGGGTGTCGAGCGCGCTGGTGGCCTCGTCGAGGATCAGCACCGGGGGGTCGCGCAGGATCGTGCGGGCGATGGCCAGCCGCTGCTTCTCGCCGCCGGAGAAGCGGTAGCCGCGCTCGCCGACGAGGGTGCCGTAGCCGTCGGGCAGGCCGGCGATGTGGTCGTGGATCTGCGCGGCCCTGGCCGCGGCCTCGATCTCCTCGTCGGTCGCGTCGGGTTTGGCGAAGCGCAGGTTGTCGGCGACGGAGGCGTGGAAGAGGTAGGTCTCCTGGGACACCACGCCGACCGCGGCCGCGAGCGTGTCGAAGCTGAGGTCGCGTACGTCGGTGCCGTCGATGGTGACCTTGCCGCCGGTCACGTCGTACAGCCGCGGCACCAGGTAGCTGAGTGTGCTCTTGCCGGAGCCGGTCGCGCCGACCACGGCGAGGCTGCCGCCCGCGGGGACGGTCAGGTCGATGCCGCGCAGCGTGGGCGCGGCGCGGCCGCCGCCCTCCGCCTCGTAGGCGAAGTCGACGTCCTCGAAGCGGATGTCGCCGCGCACCCGGTCGATACGCACCGGGTCGGGCCGCTCGGTGATGTCCACCGGGAGGTCGAGGTACTCGAAGATGCGCTGGAAGAGCGCGAGCGAGGTCTGCACCTCGACACCGGTGGAGAGCAGCGAGACGGTCGGCCGGAACAGGCCCTGCTGGAGGGAGACGAAGGCGACCAGGGTGCCGATGGAGATCGACGAGCCGGGGCCGCCGCCACCGGTGAGGCCGGCCGCCCAGTACAGCAGCGCGGGCATGGCCGACATCACGATGCCGATGACGGCCATCCGCCAGCGGCCCTGCATGTTCGACCGCACCTCGAGGTCGACCAGGCGCTCGGACTCGGTCGAGAAGTCGCGGGTCAGGGAGTCGGCCCGGCCCATGGTGCGGCCGAGCAGGATGCCGCTGACCGACAGCGACTCGGTGACGATGGCGGACATCGTCGCCATCTGCTTCTGCCGCCTGGTGGCGATCTTCTTCCGCTCGCGGCCGACCTTGCGGGCGATCCAGACGAAGAGCGGCAGCAGGAGCAGCGAGACGATCGTCAGCCGCCAGTCGAGCGCGGCCATGGCCACCACGGCGGCGACGACCGAGGTGAGGTTGGAGACCAGCGAGGTCGCGGTGGAGGTGACGGTGGCCTGCATGCCGCCGATGTCGTTGGCGATCCGGGACTGCACCTCGCCGGTGCGGGTCCGGGTGAAGAAGGCGAGCGACATCCGCTGGAGCCGCTCGTAGACGGACGTGCGCAGGTCGTGCATGACGCGCTGGCCGACCGTGGTGGAGATCAGGGTCTGGAGCACGCCGAAGACGCCGTTGGCGACGGCGGTGGCGATCATGCCCAGCGCGAGCACGGCGAGCAGGCCGCTGCGGCCCTGCGGGATCGCGGTGTCGAGGATCGCGCGCAGCAGGAACGGCGACGCGACCGAGACGAGCGACGACAGGGCGACCAGCAGCCCGACGACGGCGAGCCGGGCGCGGTAGGGACGGAACAGGCGCATGATGCGGCGGACGTCGACGTCCGCGCTGGTGACGGGTTTGCCTTTCGGTGGTGTCCACCGGTCGGCGACGGTGCTGTCGGGGCGCAAAGGGCTCCTCCGGTTCGGGGTACGGCTACGGGCTCAGGTCCGGGTATGGAACACCCGGACATAGGGAGTGTAGGTCATTGTTACCTATGCTCACAATGAGGAATGTCCTGATAGCCTGGAGCCATGGATGCCCCCGCCGACCAGGCCGCCGAGGAGAGCACGTCACCAGGGGCGGCACGCCCTGCGCACACCGGGGAGGACGGCTGTACGGACGAGGGGACCGACCGGCGTGCCGCGTCCCGGATCGCCGGGCGGGCGGACGCGGCCGCCCAGGGGGCCGGGCGGGGCGTCGACGAGACCACCGGCCGGCTCGCCGACCAGCTTCTGACGCTGAGCCGGTGGCTGCACCGCTCGCAGCGGCGGCTGATGGAACCGCTGGGCATCACCCCGGCCCAGGCGAGGCTGCTGCGCGCCCTCGCGCACTGCGAGGCCCCGCCCCGGATGGCCGACCTCGCCCGGCTGCTCGACGTGGTGCCGCGCGCGGTCACCACGCTCGTGGACGCGCTGGAGGAGAGGGAGCTGGTGCGCAGGGTGCCCGATCCGCACAACCGGCGGGTGATCAGGATCGAGCTGCGGGAGGACGGGGCGCAGGCGCTGTCCGCGCTGCGCGGGGTGCGCCGGGCCGCGGCCGCCGAGCTGCTGGCACCGCTGGACGAGACACAGCGGGCCGCCCTGTCGGCGCTGCTGGACACGCTCGGCGAGGGCCAGCCGGCGGCGCACAAGGGGCACAGAGGGCACAGGGAGTAGGGAGTAGGGGCGCGGACGCGGGTGCGGCGCGCCACTCACCCGTGCGGCGCGCCGTTCACCAGGGGGAGGCTACTTCGTGATGTCGACCGCGCCCTCGCCCTCGGTGCTCCCCTCGCTGCTGCCGCCCTGAGCCGGCACGGTCGGGGTGAGCACCGCGGTGCAGGCGCTGCACCGCTTGGCCGCGGCCGGGATGGCCGTCAGGCACTCCGGGCACTCGCGGGTCGGCGCGGCCGTCGCCTTCGGGAAGAACTTCTCCTGCATGCGGTTCATCGGCAGCACGACCAGGAAGTAGATCACCGCCGCCACGATCACGAAGCTGATCGCCGCGTTGATGAACACGCCGTACGGGAAGGTGACGCCGGAGGCATGGAAGCTGCGGTGGCTGAAATCACCGGTCGCACCGCTCACCAGGCCGACGATCGGGGTCAGGAACGCCCCGACGAAACCGTTCACCAGCGCCGTGAACGCCGCACCGACGACGATGCCGACCGCCAGGTCGACGACGTTGCCGCGCAGCAGGAATGCCCGAAAGCCCTTCATGTGGGGGGTCTCCTCTTGAACCAGGATGTGGAGCCACACAGTGTGCCGTTTCCCGCCACGCGGCCGCAAAATCGGGTGTGGTCAAGGTCACCCGCACGGGTGACCCGCGGCCGGCGAAAACCATTTGACCTGGTGGCCCGCCCGCAGCGAGTCTTGCACGGCCCCCGACGGCTTCCGCCCGATTGCGGGGGATCGTCCGGAACGCCGCGCGGGCCCGTACGACTTCCGTACGACTCCCGCTCCGCCCGGGTCGCAGCCGCGTCCGGGCGCCGACTCCTGCCCGCACGCCACGCCTCCACCTCAGGACACCATGCCGTCCCTCAGCGCTCTCCCCTTCGCCGACCCCGGTCGGCCCGACACCCGTTCCGGCCGCCGGCTCCTGATCTGGCTGGAGTGGGGCCAGTGGCGCGGCCAGGCCGCCGCCGCCGCGTGGGGCACCCTCCACATGGCGTCGGTGGCGTGCTTCCCCGCCGTCGTGGGGGTGGCCGTGCAGGCCGTGGTGGACCGTTCGGGCACCCGGCTGGTGCTGGCCGGCGCCGTGCTGCTCGTGCTCGGCCTGCTCACCGCGCTCGGCGACACGATGCTGCACCGCACCGCGGTCACCAACTGGATCAGCGCCGCCACGAAGGTGCAGCAGCTCCTCGCGGCCAAGGCCGTCGAGCTGGGCGCGGTCCTGACCCGGCGGGTCGCGGCCGGCGAGGTGGTCGCGGTCAGCACCGGCGACGTCGAGAAGATCGGCTGGTTCGTCGAGGCACTGGCGCGCTTCACCTCGGCGCTGCTGGCCACCGTCGGCGTCGCCGTGGCGCTGCTCGTCTACGAACCGAGGCTCGGCGTCGTGGTCGCCGCGTCCGTGCCGGTGCTGGCGCTGTCCGTGCTGCCGCTGCTGCCCGCGGCCACCCGCCGTGCCGACCTCCAGCGGGAGAAGGGCGGCCGGGCGACGGAGCTGGCGGCCGACACCGTGGCGGGGCTGCGGGTGCTGCGCGGGATCGGTGGCGAGGAGCTGTTCCTCGACCGCTACCGCCGGGTGTCCCAGGAGGTACGCCGGGCGGCCGTGCACAGCGCCCGGATGTGGGCCACCATCGCGGCCGTCCAGGTCGCGCTGCCGGGCCTGCTGCTGGTCGGCGTCGCCTGGTACGGGGCACGGCTCGCGCTGGACGGGCGGATCTCGGTCGGCGAGCTGGTCACGGTCTACGGCTCGGTGTCGTTCCTGATGTTCCCGTTGCAGAACTTCGAGGAGATCGCCATGGCGTGGTCGTTCTCCCGGCCGTCGGCGAAGCGTGCCGCGCGGGTGCTGGCGCTGCGGCGCGGCGACGTCGAGGGGACGGCGGTTGGCGGCGCGGCCGGGGCCGGGGCGGCTGGCGCGGCCGGGGCCGGAGCGGACGGCGCGGCGGCGGCCGGCTCCTCCGGCCCGCAGGAGGGCACCGGGGACCCGGGCCGACCGGCCGGGGAGACGGACCCGGGCGCGCTGTCGGGCGACCTCTACGACCCGGCCACCGGTCTGCTGGCGTCGTCGGGGCTGCTCACGGCGGTGGTGTGCGGGGACCCGGACGCCGCGGGGCGGCTCGCCGACCGGCTGGGCGGGCACAGCCCCGTCGGCGTGGCGGGGGAGCCCTCGGTGCTGCTGGGCGGCAGGGCGCTGGACGCCGTACCGCTCGCGGCGGCCCGTTCGGCGGTGCTGGTCCACGACAAGGACCCGGTGCTGCTGTCCGGCACCCTGGCCGAACTGCTCGACGTGCCCGCCTCGGGCCGCGTGGCCGCGCCGGCCGCGCTGGACGCCGCGCAGTGCGGCGACGTGCTCGACGCGCTGGTGCGCTCCCTGGCCGGTGCCGACGCGGGCTCCCGGGACGCGATGCGGGCCCGGATCATCGAGCGCGGCCGGTCGCTGTCCGGCGGGCAGCGGCAGCGGCTCGCGCTGGCCCGCTCGCTGGTGGCGGACCCCGAGGTGCTGGTGCTCGACGAGCCGACGTCGGCGGTCGACGCGCACACCGAGGCGCGGATCGCGCGCGGTCTGCGGGAGGTCCGCGCCGGCCGCACCACCGTGGTGTTCACGTCGAGCCCGCTGGTGCTCGACCGCGCCGACCGGGTGGTGTTCGTGCACGACGGTGCCGCGCTGGCCGCCGGCAGCCACCACGACCTGCTGCGCAGCACCCCGCTGTACCGGTCCGTGGTCACGCGCGAGGGCGACGTCCAGGAGGACGGCGTCCAGGGGAACAAAGCCGCGGCGGACCCCGCGGGAGCGGGCGGACCGGGCGGTGGCAGCGGCGCAACCGGCGCGGTCGACGCCCATGGCGACATGTCGATGGAGGAGGAGTCCGCATGATCGGCGTACGACCGCCGGAGCACGACCCGTCGGCGCCGGTCGCGGACAACGTCACACTGCCGGTCGGCTCACCGGCCACGGTACGCGGCTATGTCCGGGAGCTGGCCCGCCGGCACCGCGGCGCTTTCGCGCTGCTGCTCGGCGTCAACACCGTCGCGGTCGTGGCGTCGATGGTCGGTCCGTTCCTGCTGGGCGACCTGGTGCAGGACCTGGCGGACGGTCGCCGCGACATCCACCTGACGCGTACCGTCTGCCTGTTCCTGGCCGCGCTGGCCGTGCAGGCGTGCTTCGTGCGGCTGGTACGGCTGCGCGGGGCGGTGCTGGGCGAGCGGATGCTCGCCGACCTGCGCGAGGACTTCCTGGTACGGGCGGTCTCGCTGCCGCCGGGGGTGCTGGAGCGGGCCGGCACCGGGGACCTGCTGTCGCGGATCACCACCGACGTGGACCGGCTCTCGGAGGCGATGCGCGAGGCGGTGCCGCAGCTCGCGATCGCCGTGGTGTGGGCGCTGCTGCTGATCGGCGCGCTGGCGGTGACCGCTCCGCCGCTGGCGCTGGCCGTGCTGGTGGCGCTGCCGCTGCTGGTCGCGGGCTGCCGCTGGTACTTCCGGCGGGCACCGCGGGCCTACCGCGCGGAGGTGGCGAGCTACGCGGCCGTCGCCGCCGCGCTCGCCGAGACCGTGGACGCCGGCCGCACCATCGAGGCGCACGGCCTGGGCGAGCGTCGCGAGGAGCTGTCCCGCACCCGGCTGCGCACCTGGATCGACTGGAGCCGCTACACGCTGTGGCTGCGCAGCGTGCTCTTCCCCGCGATCACGATGACGCACGTCCTCATCCTCACCTCGGTGCTGATGATCGGCGGCGGCTTCGCGCTGCACGGCTGGCTCGCGGTGGGCGCGCTGACCACGGGGGCGATGTACGCGCAGATGCTGGTCGACCCGATCGGCCTGATGCTGCGCTGGTACGACGAGTTGCAGACCGCGCAGGCGTCGCTGGCCCGGCTGGTCGGGGTGCGCGAGGTCGCGGTCGAGGAGGGCGACGGGGAGCTGGCGCCGGAGGGCCGGACCATGACGGCGGACCAGGTGCGCTTCGGCTACACCGAAGGCACCGATGTGCTGCACGACGTCTCGCTCGACGTGCCGCCCGGCACCCGGCTGGCCCTGGTCGGCCCGTCGGGCGCGGGCAAGTCCACGCTCGGCCGGCTGCTGGCCGGGCTGTACGCGCCGCGCACCGGCGAGGTGACCCTCGGAGGTGCCGCGCTGGCCCGGATGCCGGCCGAGCGCGTCCGGGAGCACGTCGCCCTCGTCAACCAGGAGCACCACGTCTTCGTCGGCACCCTGCGCGACAACCTGCGGCTGGCCCGGCCGGCCGCCGGCGACGGGGAGCTGTGGGAGGCGCTGGCCGCCGTGGACGCGCAGGAGTGGGCGCGAGCGCTCCAGGACGGCCTGGACACCGAGGTGGGCTCCGGCGGCGCCACGCTGACCCCGGCGCAGGCCCAGCAACTGGCCCTCGCCCGCCTGGTGCTGGCCGACCCGCACACCCTGGTGCTCGACGAGGCGACCTCCCTGCTCGATCCGCGCGCCGCCCGGCACCTCGAACGCTCGCTGTCGAAGGTGCTGGACGGCCGGACCGTGGTGGCCATCGCCCACCGCCTGCACACCGCGCACGACGCGGACGTGATCGCGGTGGTCGAGGAGGGCCGGATCAGCGAGCTGGGCAGCCACCACCAGTTGGTGGAGGCCGAGGGGGCGTACGCGGCGCTGTGGCGGTCCTGGCACGGGTGAGGCGGGTGTTTCCGCGCTCGTCCCGCCTTGCCCCGGCGCACCTCACCTGTGCACACCTCACCTCGGCGCACCTCGGCTCCGGGCAGCTCGCCTCTGAACACCTCGCCCCTGGGCGCCTCGGCTCGGCCCGGTTCGCCTCAGCCCGGCTCAGCGCACCTCAGCTCACCCGGATGACGGTCTTGCCCCGCAGGCCGCCCGCGATCGGGACGTCCCCGGTGAGGGCCCGCGGGGTGTCCTGGAGCGGGACCTCGGCGCCGATGACGGGCCGCAGGGCGCCCGAGGCGGCGAGCTCCGCCAGTTCGGCGAGCCGTTCCGGCTTGCGGTCGAGGCGGTAGTGGGCGGCGCGGATCCGGCGGTCGGCCAGGAGGCGGTCGTCGAGCCCGAATGCCGTCGAGAGCAGGGCGCCGCCCTCTCGTACGGAGGCCGCCACGCCGCCGGTGAGCGCGCGGTCGCCGACGGCGTCGAGGACCGCGTCCACGCCGCCGGGCGCGAGATCGCGCAGCGCCTGGTCGAGGGGCTGCGCGCCGCCGGTGACGACCGCGTCGGCGCCGAGGTCCCGCAGCCGGTCGGCCGTGTCGCCGGAGCGGCCGGTGGCGGTCGCGAGCACGCGGATGCCGCGGGCCGCGGCGGCCTGCACAGCGAACGTCCCGACCCCTCCCGTGGCGCCGATGACCAGCAGGGTGCCGCCCGCGGGGACCCGCGCGTGGTCGAGGACGCCGAGCGCGGTCATGCCGGCGGTCGGCAGGGCGGCGGCCACCCGGCCGGGCAGCTCGTCCGGGACGACGGCGAGCGCGCCGAGCGCGGGGGCCGCCTGCACCACGCAGACGTCCGCGAAGGTGCCGAACTGGTAGGGGCTGCCCCAGAACTGGCCGAAGACGCGCTCGCCGACCCGGAACCCGGTGACGCCGTCGCCGACCGCGATGACCGTGCCCGCGCCGTCCATGCCGAGGGTGAGCGGGAAGCGGTACGTTCCGAGCTCCGCGAGCGCCCCCGAGGCGACGGCCAGGTCCAGCGGGTTGGTCGCCGCGGCCTCGACGGCGATCCGCACCTGGCCGCCGCCCGGCTCGGGTTCGGGCATCTCCCTGAGTTCCGGGGTGTCGCCGAACCGCTCGATGCCGACCGCGCGCATGGTCCTCGCTCCGTTCCGTCTGGTCCTGGTCCTGTTCCGCCGCAGGCCATCGCCACCTTCCGCGCCCCGCGGCACCTCCAGTCTGGAGGCGCGCGGGGAGCGGGAGAACGACCGTCCCGGCATCGACTGTGAACGAGAAGGCAACAATCCCCTGTCCGATCAGGTCATCATGTGTCCCATGGCCGTGGAATCCCGACCCCTGCGCTACTTCGTCGCCGTGGCGGAGCAGCGCAACTTCACCCGCGCCGCGGAGCGGCTGGGGATCGCCGCCCCCGCGCCGTCCCGGGCGATCCGCAACCTGGAGGCCGAACTCGGGGTGCGACTGTTCGAGCGCTCCACCCGGGTCGTGGAACTGACCGTGCCGGGCGAGGTGCTGCTCGCCCAGGTGCGGCCCGCCCTGGAGTCGCTCGACGCGGCCACCCGTCGTACCGTCCGGGCCTCGGCGCCGGACCGCCGCCTGGTGCTCGCCGTGAAGGCCGACGCCGACGGCGGGCTGCTGGAGCACGTCCTCGCCGCGGTCGCCGAGGAACCCGACGCCGAACCCGTCTCCGTGCGGCTGTGCGGGTGGCGGGAGCACGCGCGGCTGCTGCGGACCGGCGAGGCCGACGCCGCCCTGATGTTCCAGCCCTACGACCCGGGCGGCATCGACGC
The DNA here is from genome assembly GCF_016756395.1 of Streptomyces sp. SN-593. Lineage (NCBI taxonomy): Bacteria > Bacillati > Actinomycetota > Actinomycetes > Kitasatosporales > Streptomycetaceae > Actinacidiphila > Actinacidiphila reveromycinica. The sequence goes on along the minus strand of NZ_AP018365.1, from coordinate 7,713,432 downwards.
GGACGTCGTCGCCCTCGAACCCCGTGTCGCGGCGCTGCCCGCCGGCCATCCGCTCGCCGGCGCCGCCACCGTCCGGCCGTCCGACCTCGGCATCAACGCCGACGAGATCGACGACCGGGCCGAGCGCGACATCGGCGCGCACGGCGTGCACGACCTCGCGCAACTGCTGGCGCTGGTGGGCCTCGGCGCCACCGCGACCGTCCTGCCCCGGTCGGTCGCGGCGCGCTACCCGCGCCGGGCCGTCGCCTACGTCCCCCTCGCGGACTGCCGGCCGGCGGTCCTCGTCATCGCCTGGCCGGAGCACTCCCACAGCCTGGGCGTGGCCGCGCTGGTGCGGGCGGCGGCCGCCGCCGCGGACGCCCGGGGGATGGGCGCTTCCCGCCCGTCCCCTACCCCCGCCCCGCCGGCGCCAGCCCCCGCAGTGTCCACCCGCGGCCGCGGGGGTCGAGCGGGCGGGTGGCGGCCGTGAAGACCTCAGCGGCCCGCCGATAGGACAGCCGCCCCCGACCGGTCGCGAACAGCGGCCCGTCGAGTCGGCCGAGGGTGAGCAGCGGCAGCAGCGCGGCGGCGCCGTCGCCCCAGTGCAGTGGGGCGCGTCCCCGGGTGCGGCGGCCGGCCAGGTCCAAGTCGTCGATGTCGAGGGCGAGGACGCGGTCGATGGTCGCCCCGCTCTCGTGCAGCAGGTGCCAGAGGGCCTTCTCCCGCAGGGGGACGGGGAGACCGAGTACGGCCCGGGTCTGCTGGGCGTCGAGCCGCGGTCCGGGCGGCCGGGCGGCCGATGCCGGCAGCCGGTTCACCCCGGCGATCGGGTCCGTCTCCAACCACCCCTGCCCACGCCACCAGTTCAGCGCGGCCGCGAGGATCGACAGCTCGCGGTTGGCGGTGCGGGCGCCTACCGCGTCGGCCCGCCGAACGAAGGCGTCCCGCAGTCTCCGGCCGGTGTGCGGGGCGTCGAGCAGGGCGAGCGGCACGGCCGGCGGCACAGCGCCCCGCCGCTCCTCCCCCACCGGCGGTGCCTTGTCCACCAGCGGCCAGGCCCAGGTGGTGAGGGCGATCCGGTAGACACGGCGCGATCCGGCTCCCAGCGGCGCGGCCGCGACGAACCGCTCCACCGCCACCGCGTACTCGACGGGTCGACTCATCCCACCCTCCCCGAGATCACCGCAGTAAACACCATCCGGCCCGTCCCGATACGAGCATAACTTGACCCCTCTCGACTCAGGTTTTTTCGGCGCCCTGTCTGGCGTGTCGTCGGCCGGGACCCGCACGCTGCGCGCATGCCCCTCCCTTCCGGCCTCTGCGCCCTCCGCGCCCAGGACTTCCGCCGCTTCTTCATCGGTTACGCCACCTCGCTGCTCGGTTCCTCGACCGCATCCGTCGCGCTCGCCTTCGCGATCCTCACGACCGGCGGCGGAGGCACGGAACTCGGCTTCGTGCTCACCGCCCGGATCGTGCCGCTCGTCCTGGTCCTGCTCGCCGGCGGTGTCGTCGCGGACCGGCTCGGCAGCCGGCAGGTGATGCTGACAGCCGACACGGTTCGCTGCCTCACGCAGGGCGCCCTCGCCCTCCTGCTGCTCGGGGCGAAGCCGCCGCTCTGGGCGCTGGTCGCACTCGTCGCCCTGTGGGGCGCGGCCGAAGCGCTCTTCACCCCCGCGCTCAACGCCCTCATCCCGCGCCTCGCCCCCGACGCGGCGCTCTCGGACGCCAACGCCCTGCTGGGCATGGCCGCTTCGGCGACCTCGATCGCGGGCCCGGCGCTCGCCGGCGTCCTGACCGCCGTCAGCGGTGCGTCCAGCGTGCTCGCGCTCGACGCGGCCAGCTACGGCGTGAGCGTGGTGGCGCTCCTGCTGCTGCCGCGTACGGTCCGTTCCGCCGCACCCGCCTCGTCCTTCGCGGCGGACCTGAGGAGCGGTTGGGACGCGTTCCGCTCCCGCACCTGGCTGTGGGTCACCACGGCGCACGTGGGCCTGATGAACCTCTTCGTCTGGGCACCGTTCCTGGTCCTGGGTCCCGTGGTCGCCCAACGCCGGCTCGGCGGTTCGGCGGCGTGGGGGCTGGTGATGGCCGGCTACGGTGCCGGCGCGGTGGCGGGCGGCCTCGCACTGCTCGGGCGCCGCCCGCACCGCCCCCTTCTCGTGGGGACGGCGGCCTCGCTCGGCTGGTCGCTGCCTCCCGCCACGCTCGCCGCCGGACTGCCCCTCGCCTGGGTCTGCGCCGCGGCCTTCGCGGGCGGCGTGGGCTCGGCGTTGTGCACCACGCTGTACACCGCCGGCGTGCAGCGCGAGGTGCCGCCGGACGTCCTCGCCCGGGTGAGCGCCTACGGCTCCTTCGGTGCCTTCGTCCTCGGCCCCGTCGGGCTGGCCGCGGCCGGCCCCGTCTCGGTGCTCGCCGGCACGTCCCGCGTGCTCGGCTTCGGCCTGGTGTGGCAGGTCTCGGCGGTGGCCAGCGTGCTCACCCTCCCGGCGATACGCGCCGCCCGCCCGCGCCGGGCGGTGGGACCGCAGCCCGGCGACCGTGGTCCGGCCGAGCCAGCGGGGGGCGGCGGGGCGGTCAGCCGAAGAACCCGAGGGCGCCGACGGCGCAGGCTCCACCCGCGACGAAGAACACCGGCGTGAGCACCTTGATCTCCACCCAGCTACCGGCGCGGAAACGCATGAACTTCGGCGGGCCCAGCGGGTGCCAGCGGCGGCGGCCGACGGGTATCGGCCACAGGATGGGGCACCCGGAGACCGTGATGGCGTCGCCGACGCAGTGCACCAGGGCGCCGAGCACGATCGGCATACCGATCCACATGTAGTGCAGGCCGGGATCGGTGAACAGCCATGCCTTGCCCTGGCCCGGGTCGTCGAGCACGCCGGCGAGCATCCAGGCGCTGGTCGCGCCGAGCAGCCACACCAGGATGTGGCTGGAGGTGCGGGCCTGCCGCCACAGCAGGCCGTCCACGGCGAGCACCATGTGCACGAAGAGGATGCCCAGCACCGCCCATCGACCGCCGTAGACGGCCAGCGCCGAGAAGCCGACGCCGAGGAAGACCGCCCACAGCCAGGTGTGGGTCAGGGTGCGGTGGCCGCCTGCGCGGCGGCTGTCCCCGCTCATCCGGGTCGCCTTGTACGTGGCGTGGGAGAGCGCGTCGATGATCTTGCACGCCAGGTGGGACAACGGGCCGAAGGCGCGGGAGATCGTCGCGGCCTGATGGTCCAGGTCGGGCGCGAGCGCCGCGCCCGAGCAGATCAGCGCACCGACCACGAGGGTCGGCCACGGCATCGGATCGCCGAGGCCGGCCGCGATGGCGCCGGTCGCCAACCAGGCCGCCGCTCCCGACAGCGAGTGAGCTGGTCCCATCATGGTGCCGCGGTACCCCCGATTCGGCCGCCCGCAGGCGGAGTTGACGTGTGGTCGACGCCACACACTACCGGTGGTGATCATCGGCTTCGCCGCCGGTTCCGCCCTCGGCCGCTCGGACGGGCAAGATGGAGGGGTGACCCTTATCGATCAGCTCCCTTCCGACGCCGACCCCGATGCCCTCTTCGAAGCGTTCTCGACGTGGGCCGAAGGGCAGGGCATCGCCCTCTACCCGGCCCAGGAGGAGGCGCTGATCGAGGTGGTCTCGGGCGCGAACGTGATCCTGTCCACCCCCACCGGTTCGGGAAAGAGCCTGGTGGCGGCGGGTGCCCACTTCGCGGCGCTCGCCCGCGACGAGGTCACCTTCTACACCGCGCCGATCAAGGCGCTGGTGTCGGAGAAGTTCTTCGACCTGTGCAAGATGTTCGGTACCGAGAACGTCGGCATGCTGACCGGCGACGCCTCGGTCAACCCGGACGCGCCGGTGATCTGCTGCACCGCCGAGGTGCTGGCCTCGATCGCGTTGCGCGACGGGCGGAACGCCGACGTGGGCCAGGTCGTCATGGACGAGTTCCACTTCTACGCCGAGCCGGACCGCGGCTGGGCCTGGCAGATCCCGCTGCTCGAACTGCCGCAGGCGCAGTTCGTGCTGATGTCGGCCACGCTCGGCGACGTGTCGCGGTTCGAGGAGGACCTGACCCGGCGTACCGGGCGGCCCACCGCGGTGGTCCGGTCCGCGACCCGGCCGGTGCCGTTGAGCTACGAGTACCGCACCACGCCGCTGACCGAGACCCTCACCGAACTGCTGGAGACCCGCCAGTCGCCGGTGTACATCGTGCACTTCACGCAGGCGGCCGCGGTGGAGCGGGCGCAGGCGCTGATGAGCATCAACATGTGCACGCGGGCGGAGAAGGACGCCATCGCGGAGCTGATCGGCAACTTCCGCTTCACCACCGCCTTCGGCCGCAACCTCTCCCGCTACGTGCGGCACGGCATCGGGGTGCACCACGCGGGGATGCTGCCGAAGTACCGCCGGCTGGTGGAGAAGCTGGCGCAGGCCGGCCTGCTGAAGGTGATCTGCGGTACCGACACCCTCGGGGTCGGCGTCAACGTCCCCATCCGCACGGTGCTGTTCACCGCCCTGACGAAGTACGACGGGCAGCGGGTGCGGGTGCTGCGGGCCCGGGAGTTCCACCAGATCGCCGGGCGCGCCGGGCGGGCCGGCTTCGACACCGCCGGGTTCGTGGTGGCGCAGGCCCCCGAGTACGTGATCGAGAACGAGAAGGCGCTCGCCAAGGCCGGCGACGACCCGAAGAAGCGCCGCAAGGTGGTGCGCAAGAAGGCACCCGAGGGCTTCGTCGGCTGGGGGCAGAACACCTTCGAGAAGCTGATCGCGTCCGAGCCGGAGGCGCTGACCTCCCGCTTCCGGGTCACCCACGCGATGCTGCTGTCGGTGATCGCCCGGCCGGGCAACGCCTTCGAGGCGATGCGCCGGCTGCTGGAGGACAACCACGAGGACCGCAGGTCCCAGCTCCGCCACATCCGGCGGGCCATCGCGATCTACCGCTCGCTGCTGGACGGCGGCGTGGTGGAACGGCTGGCCGAGCCGGACGCCGAGGGCAGGATCGTCCGGCTCACCGTCGACCTCCAGCAGGACTTCGCGCTCAACCAGCCGCTGTCCACCTTCGCGCTGGCCTCGTTCGAACTCCTCGACCCCGACTCCCCGTCCTACGCGCTCGACATGGTCTCCGTGGTGGAGTCCACCCTCGACGACCCCCGCCAGATCCTCGCCGCCCAGCAGAACAAGGCACGCGGCGAGGCGATCGGGGAGATGAAGGCCGACGGGGTCGAGTACGAGGAGCGGATGGAGCGGATCCAGGACGTCGCCTACCCCAAGCCGCTGGAGGAACTGCTGCTGCACGCCTACGGCGTGTACCGCAAGAGCCACCCCTGGGTCGGCGATCACCCGCTGTCGCCGAAGTCGGTGATCCGCGACATGTACGAGCGCGCCATGACCTTCTCCGAGTTCGTCTCCCACTACGAGCTGGCCAGGACCGAGGGGATCGTACTGCGCTACCTCGCCGGTGCGTACAAGGCGCTGGACCACACCGTGCCCGACGACCTGAAGTCGGAGGACTTCCAGGACCTGACCGCCTGGCTCGGGGAGTTGGTGCGGCAGGTCGACTCCAGCCTGCTGGACGAGTGGGAGCAACTGGCCAACCCCGATGAGGAGAGCGCCGAGGAGGCCGCCGAGCGCGCCGACCAGGTCAAGCCGGTCACCGCCAACGCGCGCGCCTTCCGGGTGCTGGTCCGCAACGCCCTCTTCCGCAGGGTCGAGCTGGCCGCCCTGGAGAAGTACGACGAGCTGGGCGCGCTGGACGCCGACTCCGGGTGGGACGCGGACGCCTGGGCCGACGCCATGGACGCCTACTGGGACGAGTACGACGACCTCGGCACCGGACCGGACGCCCGCGGCCCGAAGCTGCTGCTCATCGAGGAGCAGCCGGAGCACGGCCTGTGGCGGGTCCGCCAGACCTTCGCCGACCCGGGCGGCGATCACGGCTGGGGCATTTCCGCCGAGGTGGACCTGGCGGCCTCCGACGAGGAGGCCCGCGCGGTGCTCCGGGTCACCGACGTCGGCGAGTTGTGAGGGACACCCGGCAGCCGGCCGAACGGGCAGCCGGCCGCGGGTGCGCCCGCCGGCCGGTGCCGGCGTCCCAGCCGCCGCAGCAGGCCGCGCAGTCCGGGCCGCCCGTCGTGCGGTTCCCCCGCCGCCCACGCCGGCTCCGCGGCCTCCGCCACCGACCATGCCACCTCGGTCGGCTCGGGCGGCTCGGGCGACGAGGCTGACGAGGCCGCCCCCGGACTGCGGTCGGTGGCGGCCCCCACGGCCGCCCCCGGGGCCGGGCGCACCCGCCGGGCCCGGCCGAGCGCGTCGGCGAGCGCCACGAGGGCCGGCGCGATCTCGTCAGGGCGGTCGGCCGTGGTGATCGCCCTGATCTGCTCGGGAGTGGCCAGACCGGGGCGGCCGGGCGGCAGCGACGCGCGCAGCGTGCGCAGGTACGCGCGCTCGCAGGGGTCCGGAACCGCGCTGTCGACCAACTCCGGCCCGAGCAGCGCCGACCAGACGGCCGCCTCGTCCCACGCGTCGAAGGCGTCGCGCAGGAGTTGTGCGACGCGGCGGGAACGCCAGCCGCGGGCCCGCTCGTCCTCGCCTTCGGCCACCGCCGTCCGGAGACCTTCGGGCAGCGGCCCCGCAGCAGTGCCGGACTCTGCTCGGCGAGCAGGGAGAGATCCTGGGCGAGGTACATCCACACCAGTGCCCGGTACCGGTTCACGTACCAGCGGACCGGGCTGATGTGGCCGGCTCTGGCCAACCGGACGAACCGCTCCCTCCCCACGCCGAGTTCCCTGGCCGCCTCGGTGCTGCCGACGAGCCGGACCCGGTCGAGCAGCGGACGCGGGTGGCCCTCCTCGGCTACGAGGCGGTCCACCTCGTCCGCCCTGACCTTCCACCGGTACGGGCCGCACCCGACCGTGGGCAGCTCGCCGACCTGGACGGCGAGGTCGAACGCGTCGTAGTCAAGGCCCAACGCGTCCCTCGCCCGCGCGAGCGTCATCAACGAGCCGTCCCCCGCCGGCGGCCCCTCCACGGCGGGCCGGGCGCGCGTCGCGCGCACCACCTCGCCCGTCCGCCCAGCCCGCTCCTGCCGCCGCTGCTCCTGCGCCACACCCATGTCCATCACCTTCCGCGAAGCTCGATCACTGACAGTGACCAAGCTAGCGCGGATCGCAGATCCCCCGCGGAGAGCCTGTGGACAACTCCGGAAACGACGGGAGAAGCGCAGGTCGGACGAGGTTCAGCGCGCGCGGTCCGGGCGTGCGCGGTTCAGGCGTCGCCGTTGAGGGTTCGCCGTTCAGGCGTCGCCGTTCAGGCGTGCGCGGTGCCGGACTGCCGCGGGGCCACCGCGAGGTGCTCGCCGACCCGGCGCACCAGCCGCGTCATCTCGTAGGCGACCTGGCCGATGTCCGCGTCCATCCCGCTGAGCACGGACAGACAACTGCCGTCCCCCGCCGCGGTGACGAAGAGGAAGCCCTCCTCGAACTCGATCATGGTCTGCCGCACCCCGCCGGTGCCGAACTGCCGGCCGGCCCCCTTGGCGAGACTGTGGAATCCCGACGAGACGGCGGCCAGGTGCTCGGCGGTCGGCCGGTCGAGGTCACCGCTGGCCCCCGTGACCAGGCCGTCGTTAGACAGCACGAGCGCGTGCTGCACGTGCGGCACCCGCTTGGTCAGGTCATCGAGCAGCCATGCGAGCCCGTTGCCCACCGTCATCGCCTACCTCCCGTCTCCGCTGCGCTACGCAGCCTGGTACGCCCCGCGCGCGAGGGCAAGCCCCTCTTGGTACGGACCGCGCTCGGACGGCCGTTCGCAGCGCCCCGGAGGGCGGGAATCAGCCACCGCGCGGGGCGTACATGATCACGCCGACGCCCACGAGGCACACCCCCGCGCCGATCACGTCGAAGCGGTCCGGCCGGTACCCGTCGAGGATCATGCCCCACACCAGCGATCCCGCGACGAACACCCCGCCGTACGCCGCCAGAATCCGTCCAAAGTCGGAGCTCGGCTGGAGCGTGGCGACGAATCCGTAGCAGCCGAGGGAGCCGACACCCGCGGCGATCCAGCCGATTCCGCGGTGTTCGCGCAAGCCCTGCCAGACCAGCCACGCGCCGCCGATCTCCAGGACCGCGGCGAGCAGGAACAGGGCGACCGAACGCAGCGTGATCATGCGACCATGATGCATGGCCGGAACCGAGCGCGGACGGGACAGGGTGCGGGGCTTCTTCGCGACGCGGGCCGCGGGCTGGGAGGGGCGCTTCCCCGACGACGGCCCGGCGTTCGCGGCCGCCGTCGCCGAACTGGGGCTGCGCGAGGGCGACACCGTACTGGACGCCGGATGCGGCACCGCGCGTGCGCTGCCGCGGTTGAGGGACGCGGTGGGCCCCGGGGGCCTCGTCCTGGGGGTGGACCTGACCCCCGAGATGCTGCGGGAGGCGGTCGCGCTCGGCCGCGGGGGACACGGCTCCCTGGTCGAGGCGGACTGCGCCCGACTGCCCCTGGCTTCGGGCGTACTCGACGCCGTGCTCGCGTCGGGCCTCGTGCACCATCTGCCCGATCCTGCCGCCGGCCTGCGCGAACTCGCCCGCGTCACCAGGTCCGGCGGGCGCCTCGCGCTCTTCCACCCCTGTGGCCGTGCCGTGCTCGCCGCGCGCCACGGGCACGCGCTGTCACCCGACGACATGCGCGCGCAACCCCGGCTCGGCCGCCTGCTCGACGGCAGCGGATGGGAGTTGGCGCTCCTCGACGACGGCGACGCGCGCTACCTGGCGCTTGCGGTCAGGAAGCCCTGAACGGGCCACCGGAAGGCCGTGGGGCGGTGGAGCGGCGGTCCCGGCCCTGCGGTCCGGCTCGGCGGACCGGGTCCGCCCGCGCGCGTCCCCCGGAGGGCGCCTGCCCCGGAGCGGGCCGCGCGGGACCGGTCCGCCTCGTGCACGGATTCCTCACGTCCCCGCCCTCGACGCGGAGGTTACCCGCTGGTTAGGGTGCGGCGGACCGGGCGGCGACAAGGAGGTAGGGATGGGCGGCAACCCGCAGGACGCGCCCGGGGAGGACGCGCTCCTCGTGCTGACGGCGGCGATGCTGACGCCGGCCGGGTTCCCCGGCGTGTTGGGCGACGACTATCCCGCGGCCTGCGCGCGGCTCGGGCTGGAACCGCTGTCCGGCGGCTACGGCCTGGTGTTCGGGCAGGACGCCGCCGGGGCGCGCTGGACGGTGGCGACCACCGATGCCGCCATGGTCGCGTGCGCGCTGGCCGCCTGGGACTGCGGGCTGACGTACGAACTGGCGCCGGACGAGAGCACCATGATCGCGTCCCTGCCGGGCTGGCCGGTTCCGGTGGCGGTCTCGGCTCCCGACGTCCCCGAACCCCACGACCCCGACGAGACGGCGGGCTGCGGCCCTGTCCTCACCCCGCCGGACACGTCCGTGTGGGGGCCGCAGCAACGGCGTCTGGGCGCCGACGAGATAGCGGTCCGGTGGATGGAGTGGCGCGACCAGATCGGCCCCGCCACGGCAGGCACCGCGGACGGAGGCGACGCCGCGGACCCGGTCGGCGGAACGGACCCGGCAGGCGGAACGGACCCGGCGGGCGGCGCCGGCACCCCCGAGGGCGGCCGGGCGGCCGCGCTCCCCGTCATCTCGCACGACGGGGTCCGCCGCGCCCTGGAGAGCGCCGAGGCATACACCCGTGAACCCCCGCCGCCGGGCCGGGTCCGCACCGCGTACGGGGCGGTACGCGCCGACGGTCCCGGGTGGAGCCTGGTGGCCAGGACCGACGACATGGCGTTCGTGCTCCTCGACGAGGCGCCCGGCGAGGTCCTGCCGGTGGGGCGCGGCCCGGCCCTGCCGTCGCTGCTCGAAGCGCTCGGCCGGCTCGCCCGACCCGAGGTCAGCCCGGCTTCCTGACCTCCCCGGCACCGGGCGCGGTCCGCGCGGTGTCGGCGGCCACCGCGTCCGCGGCCTTGCGTGCGGCGACCAGCACGGGGTCCCAGACCGGGGAGAACGGCGGGGCGTAGCCGAGGTCGAGGTCGACCATCTGCCCGACGGTCATCCCCGCGGTGAGCGCGACGGCACCGATGTCCACGCGCTTGGCGGCGCCCTCCCGGCCGACTATCTGCAGGCCGAGCAGCCGGCCGGTGCCGCGTTCGGCGAGCACCTTGACGGTCATCGGGGCCGCCTGCGGGTAGTAGCCGGCCCGGCTGGTGGACTCGATGACCGCGCTGACGAAGTCGAGGCCGGCGGCCCTGGCCTGCGACTCCTTGAGGCCGGTACGGGCGATCTCCACGTCGCAGACCTTGCTGACGGCGGTGCCGACCACGCCGGGGAAGGTGGCGTAGCCGCCGCCGACGTTGGTGCCGATGATCCGGCCGTGCTTGTTGGCATGGGTGCCCAGCGCGATGTGCTGCAAGGCGCGGGAGACGAGGTTGAGGACCTCGACGCAGTCACCGCCGGCCCAGATCCGCTCGGTGCCGCGCACCCGCATCGAGCGGTCGGTGAGCAGCCCGCCGTGCGTGCCGAGCGGCAGTCCGGCGTCGTGGGCGAGGTCGGTGTTCGGGCGGACGCCCAGGCCGAGGACGACCAGGTCGGCGGGGTGTTCCGCGTCGTCGGTGGCGACCGCGCGGGCGCGCCCTTCGGAGTCGGTGAGCACCTCGCGGGCGGCCGCGCCGGAGACCACGGTGACGCCGAGGCCCTCGAGCGCCTCGCGCACCAGGTGTCCCATGTCGGGGTCCAGGGTGGTCATCGGCTGCGGGTTGCGGTCGACCAGCGTGACGTCCAGGCCGTGCCGGAGCATCGCCTCGGCCATCTCCACGCCGATGTAGCCGCCGCCGACCACCACGGCCCGCCGCACGCCCGCACGGTCCAGGCCGCGCAGGACGGCCTCGCCGTCGTCCAGCGTCTGCACCCCGAAGACCCCGGGCGCGTCGATACCGGGGATCCGCGGGCGTACCGGCACCGCGCCGGTGGCGATCACCAGGTGGTCGTAGCCGGTCCACTCTTCGCGGCCGTCGGGATCGCGGGCGAGGACGCGGCCGGCGTCGCGGTCGATCCGCGTCACCTCGGTGCCCAGGCGCACGTCGATGCCGCGGTCGCGGTGCTCGGCGGCGGTGCGGGCGATGAGCGCGTCGGGGCCGCCGGTGTCCCCGGCGATCCAGTACGGGATGCCGCAGGCACTGTAGGAGACGTGCCGGCCACGCTCGAAGGCGACGATCTCCAGGTCGTCGGCGGGCCGTCGGCGCCGGGCCTGGGAAGCCGCGGACATGCCGGCGGCGTCGCCGCCGACGACCACGAGGCGCTCGGTCATGGGGCGGGAGGCGCCTCTCGTGCGGGGTCGTCGGCGGCTCGTTCGGGACGCTCGGCGCCGCGGGGCGCCGCGCCTCCACCGGCGGCGAGCCGGGCCCTGGCCTCCATGAGGGCGAAGCCGAGCAGGTTCAGGCCGCGCCAGGCGTCGGGCCGCTCGGCCCGGTCGTCGTCGGCGGCCAGGCCGATGCCCCAGATCCGGTCCCGCGGGCTGGCCTCGACCAGCACCCGCCGCCCGGTACCGAGCAGATAGGCGCGCAGGTCCGGGGCCTGCGCGAACTTGTGCACGCTGCCCGCGACGACCAGGCCGACCCGCTCGCGCTCCCACACGGCCTCGTCGAAGCCCCGCACGCCGCGGCCCACGGCCTTCGCCGTCTTGGGATGGCCGGCGGCCACGGCGCGGCGCGCGGCGTCCTCGTCGCCGAACAGCCGGGCCTTGCCCGCCATCATCCAGTGCTCGGCGGTGGCGTAGGTGACGCCGTCGACGGTGAAGGGGGCGGGCCACCACTGGCTGAGGCAGCCGGCGCCGACGCTGCCGTCGCGCTGGGGGCGGTGGCCCCAGAAGTGCAGGTACTTCACGCGGGTGCCGGAGGCCGCGAGCGCGGCGAGTTCCGGGACGGAGCGCACGGAGGCGGCGTCCCGGGGGGCCTCGGCGGGCGGCGGAGCGGCTGCGGAGGTGCCGGCCGTCACGGGCGGTTCACACCCTTTCCAGGGGGAGGTGCGGGGCGGCGGGCAGTTCGACGGAGATCGGGTCGCCCGGCCGGACGGTGCCGCCTTCGACCACGACGCCCATGACGCCTGCCTTGCGGACGATCGAGCCCGTCTCGTCCCGGCCGACGACATGTTTGAGCAGGCCGCCGCGGAAGGCGTCGATCTGGCGACAGGGGTTGCGCAGGCCGGTCACCTCGACCAGTGCGCTCGGGCCGACCCGCAGCCGGGTGCCGGTGGGCAGGTCCAGGAGGGCGAGGCCGCTGGTGGTGATGTTCTCGCCGAGGTCGCCGGGAGCGATGGTGTACCCGGCCTCGCGCAGTTCCGCGAAGAGCTCGGCGTGGATCAGGTGGACCTGCCGCAGATTGGGCCGGGTGGGGTCCTGGGCCACCCGGGACCGGTGCTGGACGGTGACGCCGAGGTGCGCGTCGCCCTCGACACCGAGGCCGGCGAGCAGCCGGACACGGTCCTGGTTGGCCTTGCTGAACCGGTGGGTCGCGTCGCGACTGACCGCAACGACGGAACCGCTGAGCATGGGGTGTCCCCTCGATCGGATTCCCTGACCCGACGCTTCACCCTATCGAGGGGAGCCCGGGCTCAGCGACCGATTTGCCGGCGGGACACGCGGCGCAGCCGGCGCCGCTGGGAGGAGTCGAGGGTGAAGTACGCGACCGCCGGCACGCCGATCACGACCAGGAAGAACAACCACAGGGGGATCCAGGCGAGCAGGATCAGCCCCACCACCACGCCACCGATGGCGACCTTCGTGCGATTCGTCATGATCCCCGCCTCCGTCTCACGGCGGCCCGCGCCGCGTCCTCACCGTACCTGTCCTGTGAAACGCGCCGCGAGCCGTCGTGGTTCCCTCGGGCCCGCGACGCAAGGCCCGGCGGGTAAAAACCGGGCAAGGCATCGCGGGCGCCGCTCAGGCGTCCAGGGGACGGGGTCGGCCCCTGGACCGTGGCGTCTACCTGCCGCCGGTCAGGCCGGCACGGCGCAGGGCGTCGGCCATCGCCCCGCTCGGGGCCGGCTGTCCGGAGCCGCCGCGCCGGCCCTGCCCGCCTCCCTGGCCACCGCCCTTCCCGCCGTTGCCGCCCCGGCCGCCGCCGTCGGCGCCGCGACCGCCCTGGCGGGGCGGGCCGCCGCGCCGCTCGCCGCCCTGCCGGTCGCCGCCGCGCTGGTCGCCGCCGCGCGGCCGTGCCTCGTCCTGGAGCCGCAGCGTCAGCGAGATCCGCTTGCGGGGCAGGTCCACGTCCAGGACCTTGACGCGCACGATGTCGCCCGGCTTCACGACGTCGCGCGGGTCGGACACGTAGGAGTCGGACAGCGCGGAGACGTGCACCAGGCCGTCCTGGTGCACGCCGACGTCGACGAAGGCGCCGAAGGCCGCCACGTTGGTGACCACGCCCTCCAGCAGCATCCCCGGCCGCAGGTCCTTCATCTCCTCCACGCCCTCCTTGAAGGTCGCGGTCTTGAAGGCGGGGCGCGGGTCGCGGCCGGGCTTCTCCAGCTCGGCGAAAATGTCGGTGACCGTCGGCAGGCCGAAGGAGTCGTCCACGAAGTCCTGCGGGCGCAGGCCGCGCAGCACCGTGCCGTTGCCGATGAGCGCCGGGATCTCGGTCCGCGCGCCGGCACTGATCCGCCGCACCACGGGGTACGCCTCCGGGTGCACGCTGGAGGCGTCCAGCGGGTCCTCGCCGCCCTGGATGCGCAGGAAGCCCGCACACTGCTCGAACGCCTTCGGGCCGAGCCGGGCGACGCCCTTGAGGTCCTTGCGGGTGCGGAACGGGCCGTTGGCGTCACGGTGGGCGACGATGTTGCCGGCCAGCCCCTCGGTGATGCCCGAGACCCGCCGCAGCAGCGGCACGGACGCGGTGTTCACGTCGACGCCGACACCGTTGACGCAGTCCTCGACGACCGCGTCCAGGGAGCGCGACAGCTTCACCTCGGACAGGTCGTGCTGGTACTGCCCGACGCCGATGGAGCGCGGGTCGATCTTGACCAGCTCGGCGAGCGGGTCCTGGAGCCGGCGCGCGATGGACACCGCGCCGCGCAGCGACACGTCGAGCTCGGGCAGTTCGGCCGAGGCGTACGCCGACGCGGAGTAGACGGAGGCGCCCGCCTCGGAGACGACCGCCTTGGTGAGCTTCAGGTCGGGATGCGCCTTGATCAGGTCCGCGGCGAGCTTGTCCGTCTCCCGGGAGGCGGTGCCGTTGCCGATGGCGATCAGGTCCACCCGGTGGGCGGCGGCGAGCCGGGCGAGGGTCGCCAGCGACTCGTCCCAGCGGTTGCGGGGGACGTGCGGGTAGATCGTGTCGGTGGCGACGACCTTGCCGGTGCCGTCGACCACGGCGACCTTGACGCCGGTGCGCAGCCCCGGGTCCAGGCCCATGGTGGCGCGGGTGCCAGCGGGAGCGGCGAGCAGCAGGTCGCGCAGGTTGGCGGCGAAGACACGGACCGCCTCGTCCTCGGCGTCCTGCCGCAACTGCACGCGCAGGTCGATGCCCAGGCGGACCAGGAAGCGGGTGCGCCAGGCCCACCGGACGGTCTCGGCGAGCCACTGGTCGGCGGGCCGGCCCCGGTCGGCGATCCCGAACTGCTGGGCGATGCGCCGCTCGTAGCTGGTCGGGCCCTCCGTGGGCTCCTCGGGCTCCAGGGTGAGGTCGAGGACCTCCTCCTTCTCGCCGCGCAGCATGGCCAGCACCCGGTGGGAGGGCAGCTTGGTGAACGGCTCGCCGAAGTCGAAGTAGTCGGCGAACTTCGCCCCCGACTCCTCCTTGCCGTCACGCACCTTGGCGACCAGCCGGCCGCGGTTCCACATCCGGGTGCGCAGTTCGCCGACGAGGTCGGCGTCCTCGGAGAAGCGCTCGGTGAGCACGGCGCGGGCGCCTTCCAGCGCCGCCGCGGCGTCCTCGACCCCCTTGTCGGCGGACACGTACCCGGCCGCCTCGGCCTGCGGGTCGAGGCCGGGGTCGGCGAGCAGCGCGTCCGCGAGCGGTTCGAGGCCGGCTTCGCGGGCGATCTGCGCCTTGGTGCGCCGCTTGGGCTTGTAGGGCAGGTAGATGTCCTCCAGGCGCGCCTTGGAGTCGGCGGCCATGATCTGGGCGCGCAGCGCGTCGTCGAGCTTGCCCTGCGCGTCGATGGACTCCAGGACGGCCGTGCGCCGCTCGTCAAGCTCCCGCAGGTAGCGCAGCCGCTCCTCCAGGGTGCGCAGTTGCGCGTCGTCCAGGGTGCCGGTCGCCTCCTTGCGGTAGCGGGCGATGAACGGCACCGTGGCACCGCCGTCCAGCAGGTCCACCGCCGACCGGACCTGTCCCTCGCGTACGCCAAGCTCCTCGGCGATCCTGGCTTCCACCGACACGTTGCCGCTGATGATCTCGCTCCTAAGCTCGCCTGCCGGGCGGCGCATCCCGCGCGCCGCCCCGCGTGTGTCTTGCATCGTAGACGCCGGGCGGCTCCGGGCGGCGTCGGCCGCACCAAGGACGGCAGGAGCACCCGAACGCCCGTGGCGGCGCGGCGCGGCGGCGCGGGCCGCGCCGGGAACGGCGGGCGGCAGTGAGCCGGGGGCAAGGGGCGGGACCAAGGGGCCGGCGGCAGGCACGGAGAAGCCGACGCGGGAGAACGGCTCGCCCCTCCGCTCCTCGGCCCCTTTGCTCCGCGGCCGGTCAGCCCAGCCGCTTCTCGAACCAGTGGTCGGCGTACGGGCTCGCGTTGTAGGCCGCGATCTCGCGGTAGCCGAGCCGGGCGTACAGCGCGCGGGCCTCGACGAGGTCCCTGCGGGTGTCCAGGCGCATGCGCAGGGCGCCGAAGGTGTCGCGGGCGACCGCCTCGGCGGCCGTGACCAGGTCGGTGGCGACACCCATGCCGCGGGTCCGGGGCGCGACGTAGAGGCGGGTCAGCTCCGCGGTCCCGGAGGTCAGCACGCGCACCCCGGCGCAGCCGACGGGGACGCCGTCGATCCGGGCGACGAGGAACTCGCCGGTGGGGCGGGCCAGGTCGTCACTCGGCTCCTGCGCGAGGACCGCGTCGACCTCGGCGTCGTCGGTCGCGCGGCCGTAGTAGCGGGAGACGAGTTCGGTGTAGTAGCGGCGCAGCAGGAGCCGCGACTCCGGTGCGGTGACGGGATGGGGCCCGGTGGTGCGGGCCGGGCGGGAGAGGTCCGTGGAGGTCACTCCGCCATCCTGGCGGCAAGGGGGTGGGGTTATCCCCCGGTTTTCGGTGGGGCGGCCCCCGGGGAAGCCGGGTGATGGCGCCATGGTCGCGGGCGGCGGGGCTCCATAGCGTCGGGGATGCGGTCGACGACGGCCGCCCACCACCCCTTCTCCGGCCCGCCGCACGCGCGGTGCAGGAGCATGCCCGAGGAGCGTCGATGCCGCCTGCGAGCCGCACTCTCACCGTCGAGCCGCCCGTGCCGGGGGGCGTCACCGCGCAGGCGTCCGAGGCCGCCCCGCAGGATGTGCGGCGGGCCGGGCCGCCGAACGCGGAACGCGCCGAGGGAAGCGAGTTCGCTCCGCTGCTGCGGCAGATCAAGGACGCCGGGCTGCTGCGGCGCAGGCGCGGGCACTACGCGGTGTCGCTCACGGTGAACCTGCTCCTGTCCGCCGCGGTGTGGGCGGCGGTCCTCCTCGTCGGCGGCACCGGTTCGTGGTGGGTGCTGGCACTGGCGGTGCCGGCGGCGGTGCTGTCGGCCCGCACCGGCTTCGTCGGACACGACGCCGGTCACCAGCAGATCGCGGCCGGACGGCGGGCGAACCGCGTGATCGCCCTGCTGCACGGGAACCTGCTGCTGGGGATGGGCGCGGCCTGGTGGTCCGACAAGCACAACAAACACCATGCCAACCCCAACCACGTGGGCAAGGATCCCGACGTCGAGGTGGGCGCCCTGGTGTGGACGCGGGCGCAGGCGGTGGAACGGCGCGGCTTCGCACGCTTCCTGACGAAGTACCAGGCATGGCTGTTCTTCCCGATGCTGCTGCTGGAAGGGCTGGCGCTGAAGGTCGCCAGCTTCCAGGACCTGCGGCGCCTGGACCGCCGGGAGCGGCTGGTCGAGGGCGGGCTGCTGGTCGCGCACGTCGCGGGATACGCGGCGCTGCTGCTGGCGGCGCTGTCCCCCGCGCAGGCGATCGTGTTCGCGCTGCTGCACCACGCACTGTTCGGGGTGCACCTGGGGTGCGCCTTCGCGCCCAACCACAAGGGGATGGCCATGCCGGAGGAGGGCTCGCGCTGGGGGCACCTGCGCCGCCAGGTGCTGACGTCGCGCAACGTGCGCGGCAACCCGGTCACGGACTTCCTGCTCGGCGGCCTCAACTACCAGGTGGAGCACCACCTGGTGCCGAGCCTGCCGCGCCCACACCTGCGGCTGGCCCAGCCACTGGTCCGCGCGCACTGCGCCCGGCTCGGCATCCCGTACACCGAGACGGGGTTGGTGGAGTCCTACCGGCGGGCGCTCGGGCACATGCACGCGGTGGGGGAACCGCTGCGCTGAGCCGGGCGCGGCCGCACACCCCGCGGACGAGGGCGGTACGACGGCAGCGGCCGCCCCGCTCACAGGTGCGCGGGCCTGGCCGCGCCGTACAGCCAGGTGGCGAAGAGCGGACGCAGGTCGCGCGAGGTGAGGCGGGCACAGAAGGCGGTGAAGTCGGCGGTGGACGCGTTGCCGTGGCGGTGTGCCGCCGCCCACTGCTTCAGCAGCCGGCCGAAGACGGCGGCGCCCAGCGTGCGGCGCAGTTCGTACAGCACCAGGGCGCCGCGGCCGTAGGCGGGCGCGGCGGAGACCGCGGCCGCGTCGGGCGGGGAGGCCGGCGGGAAGGCCCAGGCGGCGGGGTCGGCGAGGGCGGCCGCGGCGCTCGCGTCGAGGGACGGGCCGCCCTCACGCGCCTTCCACAGCCACTCCGTGAAGGTGGCGAAACCCTCGTTGAGCCACATGTCCTGCCAGGCGGACGGCGTGACCGAGTCCCCGAACCACTGGTGCGCCAGTTCGTGCGCCAGCGTGACCTGGTCGACCGCAGGCGGCGGGCCGTCGCCGGGGAAGACCGGGCGGGTCTGCGTCTCCAGCGCGTAGCCGACCCGCCCCTTCGGCAGGTGGTCCACGACGGCGCCCGCCGACGCGAAGGGGTAGGGCCCGAACAGGCCCTGTTCCCAGCTCAGGATCTCCGGGATGCGGGCCAGCGCCGCGGCGGTGGCGGCGTCGTCGGAGCGCGGGTCGACCGCGACGTACAGCGGCAGCCCGTCCGGTGTCGTCGAACGGGTGACATCGAAGTGCCCGATGGCGACGGTCGCGAGGTAGGTGGCCATCGGCGCGGTGCTGCGCCACTGGTAGGAGGTGCGGCCCCCTGCGGCCGGCCGGGTGCCGACCGGTTCGCCGCCGGACACGGCGGTCAGGCCGCGCGGGACGGTCACGGTGACGTCGAAGGCGGCCTTGTCCGACGGGTGGTCGTCGCCGGGGAACCAGGCCATGGAACCGACCGGTTCGCCCAGCGCGAGCGCGCCGTCGTCGGTGCGGAACCAGCCCTCGTGCGAGCCGTCGGGGTCGGTCAGCGTCCGGGGCACGCCCTGGTAGGCGACGGTCGTGGTGAAACGGGCACCCCGCCGCAGCCGGTGGGCGGGGCTGATCCGCAACTCGGTGCCGGCGCGGGTGGCGCGGGCCGTCGCGCCGTCCACGGTGACGCGGGAGACCTCCATACCGGCGAGGTCGAGGTCGAAGCGTTCCAGGTCCTGGTCGGCCGTGGCGGTGAGGGTCGCGGTGCCGCGCAGGCGGCCGGAGGCGGGGTCGTAGTCGAGGTCGAGCGTGTAGCGGCCGACGTCGTAGCCACCGTTGCCCGCGTCGGGGAAGAGCCGGTCGCCGACCCCGGGGGCGCCGGTGTCGGCGGGCGCGGAGCCGTCCGTGCCGGTGCAGGACAGGCAGCAGGCGAGCAGGCAGCCCGCGAGCAGCGGCAGCGTGACCGCGCGCGGCGGCGGCGGGCGAAGGCGCACGCCGGCCAGCGTACGAGGTGGCCGGCCGTCGCGCGTCCAGAAGGCCGGCCGCGCGCCGCGCTTCAGCCGCCAAGGCACCGAGGCACCGAGGCACCGAGGCACCAGGATCCCGAGACCCGGGGGCGCAAGGGCCCCCGGAGTAAGGCCCGCCCGCCCGGCGAGCGGGCCTTACCCAGAACGGCGTGCCGCCGGCGTCAGTCCGTGAAGCGCTCCCCGCTCTCCGCCTTCCGCACCAGCAGCGCCGGAGGTGCGAACCGCTCCCCGTAGGCGGCGGCCAGTTCCCGGGCGCGGGCGGTGAACCCGGCGACGCCGCCTTCGTAACCGTTGACGTACTGGAGCACTCCCCCGGTCCACGCCGGGAACCCGATGCCCAGCACCGAGCCGATGTTGGCGTCGGCGACGGAGGTGAGCACCCCTTCTTCGAGCAGCCTCACGGTCTCCAGGGACTCGGCGAACAGCATCCGCTCCTGCATGTCGCGCAGCGGCGACCCGGCCACCGTCAGGGGCTCGCCCCCTTGCGTGCCGAAGTGCTCGGCCAGGCCCGGCCACAGCCGCGTCCTGCGCCCGTCCTCGTAGTCGTAGAAGCCCGCGCCGCCGGAGCGGCCGGTGCGGCCGAACTCGTCGACCATGCGGTCGATCACCCGCTCCGCCGGGTGCTCCGGCCAGGTGCCGCCGGCTGCCTCGACGGCCGCGCGGCTCTCCGCGCGGATCTTGCGCGGCAGCGTCAGGGTCAGCTCGTCGACCAGGGACAGCACCTTCGCCGGGTAGCCGGCCTGCGCGGCGGCCTGCTCGACGGAGGCGGCCGGGACGCCCTCGCCGACCATGGCGACGCCCTCGTTGATGAACTGGCCGATCACCCGGGAGGTGAAGAAGCCGCGCGAGTCGTTGACGACGATCGGCGTCTTGCGGATCTGCCGGACCAGGTCGAAGGCCCGGGCCAGCGCCTCGTCGCCGGTCCGCTCGCCGCGGATGATCTCGACCAGCGGCATCTTGTCGACCGGCGAGAAGAAGTGCAGCCCGACGAAGTCGGCCTGCCTGCGCACCCCTTCGGCGAGCGTGGTGATCGGCAGTGTCGAGGTGTTGGAGCACAGCAGCGCGTCCGGCGCGACCACGTCCTGGATCTCCTGGAACACCTTGTGCTTGAGGGCGGCGTCCTCGAAGACCGCCTCGATGACGGCGTCGCAGCCGGCCAGGTCGGCCGGGTCGGCGGTCGGCGTGATCCGCCCGAGCAGCGCCTCGCGCTTCTCCGGCGTGGTGCGGCCCTTGGCGAGCGCCTTGTCCAGCAGCCCGACGGAGTACGCCTTGCCGCGGTCGGCGGCCTCCTGGGTGACGTCCTTGAGGACCACCTCGATGCCTGCGCGGGCGCAGGAGTACGCGATGCCCGCGCCCATCATGCCGGCGCCCAGCACCGCGACCTTGGCGACCTGGTGGGCGGGCACGTCCTTGGGGCGGCTGGCGCCGGAGTTGACGGCCTGCATGTCGAAGAAGAACGCCTGGATCATGTTCTTCGAGACCGGTCCGCAGGCCAGTTCGGTGAAGTAGCGGGCCTCGATGGTGAACGCGGTGTCGATGTCCACCTGCGCGCCCTCGACCGCGGCCGCCAGGATGGCGCGCGGCGCGGGGTAGGGGGCGCCGGCGAGCTGCTTGCTGAGGTTGGCGGGGAACGCCGGCAGGTTCGCGGCGAACGACGGGTTCCGCGGGGTGCCGCCGGGGATCTTGTAGCCTGGCTCGTCCCAGGGCTGCCTTGCCTCGGGATGGGCGTCGATGAAGGCCCGGGCACGGGCCAGCAGGTCGTCGCGGTCGGTGGCCACCTCGTGGACCAGGCCCGCCGCCAGGGCGCGCTGCGGGGCGTACTGGCGCCCCTGGAGCAGCACCTTGAGCAGGGCGTCGGCGATGCCGAGCAGCCGGACGGCGCGCACCACGCCGCCACCGCCGGGCAGCAGCCCGAGGGTGACCTCGGGGCAGCCGATCTTGCTGCCGGGCGCGTCCAGGGCCACGCGGTGGTGGCAGGCGAGCGCGATCTCGAATCCGCCGCCGAGCGCGGCGCCGTTGATCGCCGCGACGACGGGCTTGCCGAGGGTCTCCAGGCGGCGCAGGCGGCGCTTGATCCGCAGCGAGCCGGCGAAGACCTGCTCGGCGGTCTCCGGGGTGGCGCGGATCAGGTCGCGCAGGTCGCCGCCGGCGAAGAAGGTCTTCTTGGCGGAGGTGATGATGACGCCGCGGATGCCGTCGAGTTCGGCCTCCAGGCGGTCGAGGGTGGCGTCGAGGGAGTCGGCGAAGGCCGCGTTCATGGTGTTCGCGGACTGCGCGGGGTCGTCGAGGACGAGGGTGACGACGCCGTCGGCGTCCTGCTCCCAGCGGATGGTGGTGGACTCGCTCATGGTCTTCGAAGCTCCGTTGGTCCGGTTGGTCCGGCGAGGTGCGGGCGAGGTGCGGCTGAGGGAAACGGCGCGGCGGGCCGCGCGCGGGGCCCGGGGGACGCCGCGCGGGCCCCGGAGGGCGCCGCGCGGGACGGGCTCCGCGTCAGAGGCGTTCGACGACGGTGGCGACGCCCATGCCGCCTCCCACGCACAGCGTGGCGAGGCCGTAGCGCTGGTCGCGGCGCTCCAACTCGTCGATGAGGGTGCCCAGGATCATCGCGCCGGTCGCGCCGAGCGGGTGGCCGAGCGCGATGGCGCCGCCGTTGACGTTGACCTTGTCGATGCTGACGCCGAGGTCGGAGGCGAAGCGCAGGACGACGGCCGCGAACGCCTCGTTCATCTCGATCAGGTCGATGTCGTCGACGCTCAACCCGGCCTTCGCCAGCGCCTTGCGGGAGGCGGGGGCGGGCCCGGTGAGCATGATGGTCGGCTCGGAGCCGGAGACGGCCGCGGAGACGATCCGGGCGCGCGGGGTGAGGCCGTAGCGCTCCCCGACCTCGCGGTTGCCGATGGCCACCAGCGCCGCGCCGTCCACGATGCCCGAGGAGTTGCCGGCGTGGTGGACGTGGTCGATCCGCTCCACCCAGTGGTACTTCTGGAGCGCGACCGCGTCGAAGCCGCCGGCGTCGCCGATGGTGGCGAAGGACGGCTTGAGGGAGGCCAGCGACTCAGGGGTGGTGCCCGGGCGCATGTGCTCGTCGCGGTCCAGGACGGTCAGGCCGGCGCGGTCGACGACCGGGACGACGGAGCGGTCGAAGCGGCCCTCCTTCCACGCCTGGGCGGCGCGCTCCTGCGACAGCGAGGCGTACGCGTCCACGTCGTGCCGGCTCCAGCCGCCGAGGGTGGCGATCAGGTCGGCGCCGATGCCCTGGGGCACGAAGCCGGTCTCCATCGACGTCATCGGGTCCATGGCCCAGGCGCCGCCGTCGGAGCCCATGGCGACGCGGGACATCGACTCCACGCCGCCGGCCAGCACCAGGTCCTCCCAGCCGGAACGGATCTTGGCCGCGGCGAGGTTGACCGCCTCCAGGCCGGAGGCGCAGAAGCGGTTCTCCTGGACGCCGGCGACGGTGTCGGGCAGGCCGGCGGCGATGGCGGCGATACGGGCGATGTCGGAGCCCTGGTCGCCGATCGGGCTGACCACGCCGAGCACGACGTCGTCGATCGCCGACGGGTCCAGGTCGGGGAAGCGGCGGCGCAGCTCGTGGATGAGGCCGACCACGAGGTCGATCGGCTTGGTGCCGTGCAGGGAGCCGTTGGCCTTTCCGCGCCCGCGCGGGGTGCGTACGGCGTCGTAGACGTAGGCGTCGGTGCTCAACGTCGTGCCTTTCGTTGCGGGTTCGCGGGTGGGCGGTGCGGGTGCGGGGGCACCGGGTGCGGTGCAGGGGAAGGGGCGGGGTACGGGTCAGCCGGGCGGGTCGCCGGCGCGTGCCAGCGCGGGGGCGTCCCAGTCGCGGGCCACCTCCGCGGTGTGGGCACCGGGCAGCGCGGGCGGGCGGCGCAGCGCGGCCGGGGTCGCGGAGAAGCGCGGCGCGGGGGCGGGCTGCACCACGCCCTCGTAGCCGGTCAGGGTGCCGCGGGCGGCGAGGTGGGGATGCTCCGCGGCCCCGCCGAGCGGCAGCACGGGGGCCACGCAGGCGTCGGTGCCGTCGAAGACCCCGGTCCACTCCGTGCGGGTGCGGGTGCGGAAGCGGGCGGCCACCGCCTCGCGCAGCTCCGGCCAGCGGGCGGGGTCCTCGCGCAGCGCGGCGGTGGCGGCGGGCAGGCCCAGCAACTCCGCGAAGGCGTCGTAGAAGCGCTGCTCCAGCGCGCCGACCGCCATGTGGCCGCCGTCGGACGTGGCGTACACGCCGTAGAAGGGGGCGCTGCCGTCGAGGAGGTTGGCGCCGCGGCGGTCCTGCCAGGCGCCGGCGGAGCGCATGCCGTGCAGCATGGCGGTCAGGTGCGCGGTGCCGTCCACGATGGCGGCGTCCACCACCTGGCCGCGGCCGTGGACGCGGGCGTGGTGGAGCGCGGCGAGCACCCCGGTGACGAGGTAGAGGGACCCGCCGGCGTAGTCGCCCAGGAGGTTGGCCGCCGGCGAGGGCGGACGGTCGGGGTCGCCGGCCAGGTGCAGGGCGCCGGTCACCGCGACGTAGGCGATGTCGTGGCCGGCGGTGTGCGCGAGCGGGCCGTCCTGTCCCCAGCCGGTCATCCTGCCGTAGACCAGGCGGGGGTTGCGGGCCAGGCAGGGTTCCGGGCCGACACCGAGGCGCTCGGCGACACCGGGGCGGTAACCCTCGACGAGGATGTCCGCGCGGGCGGCGAGGTCCAGCACGGCGGATGGACCGGCGGCGGACTTCAGGTCCACCAGGACGGAGCGCTTGTTGCGGTTGGTGACGTCGTGGGCCGGGTCGATGCCCAGCCCCTGGCCGCCGGGCCGGTCGACGCGGACGACGTCGGCTCCCAGGTCGGCGAGGAGCATGGCGGCGAACGGTCCGGGCCCGATACCGGCGAGTTCGACGACGCGCACGCCTGCCAGCGGGCCAGGCGCGGGGCCTGCGGCCGGGTTCGGCGATTCTGATGTCACTTCCGCGATGGTAGGAACGTGTTCCAGTTTTGGCAAGGGCTGACTGAGCGCTCGCTCAGCGGGTCGCCGTACCGTTCACCGGGCAGGTGTATCCAAGGGCTGTCCCGTCATCCCGGGCGGATCGGCGTGCGGCGTCAGATGCGTGGATCGCAAGGCGGAGGGTCGCCCTCATACCGGTCCGTATGTGGATGAACATGACAACGAAGCGAGGCGCCGCATCTGACGCCGCACGCCCGCCGGGGATTGCGGGGCAGCCCTTAGGGTGGGGACGACCGCCACGGACCTTTGCGATGGAGTGCTGCGATGACCGCGTACGACCCGGACAACGTGAAGACCAGCCCGTCGGAGTGGGTGGCCGAGCAGGCCGAGCGTTACGAGTCCTCGGGCGGGACCGAGGGCACCGACATGAAGGGCTCGCCCTGCCTGCTCATCGACTACCTCGGGCGCCGCAGCGGCGTCTGGCACCGCACGGTGCTGATCTACGGGCGGGACGGCGACGACTACCTGATCGTCGCCTCGAAGGGCGGGGCCGACGAGCACCCGGTGTGGTTCCTGAGCGTGCGGGACAACCCCGACGTGCACTTGCGGGTGGGCACCGAGCGTTTCGCGGCGCGCGCCGAGGTGCTGTCGGCGCAGGACAAGGCCCGGGTGTGGCCGCACCTGCTGGAGGTCTACCCGCCGTACGCCGACTACCAGGAGAAGACCGAGCGGGACATCCCGGTGGTGCGCCTCAGCCGCCGGGCGTGACCGCGGGGTAGAACGCGGGGGTAGAGGACCCGGGGTAAGGGGCGCCTCCCAGAGAGGGTGCCCCTTACCCCCGGCCGGTCACGCGTCCCTCGGGGCCGACCGGTTCACACGTCCCTCGGGGCCGACCGGTTCACGCGTCGCGCCCGCCACCGCCCACGGCGAGCGTCGCGGTCAGCACGGCGAGCGCCGACTCGAGCACCAGCAGGAACGCCAGGCCGAGCCCGAAGGCGTGCGGGTAGCCGTCCCGGGCCCCGTCGCCGATCGCCCCGTAGAAGATGATGCCGATCACCGCGATGCCCAGGGCGCCGCCGATCTGCTGGGTGGTCGCCACCGCCCCGGACGCCGATCCGACGAGCTGCGGCCCCGCGGTGCCCAGCGCCGCGCGGGTGAGCGGCGCGATCACCATCCCCATCCCGAGCCCGTCCACGGCCAGCCCGGGCACCAACTCCCCCAGGCCGCCCGTGCTGCCGGAGGCGTGCACCGCGGCCCACAGCCCGCCGAGTCCGGCGGCCATCAGCAGCGCGCCGACCGGCACCGTGGCCGCGCCCATGCGTGCGGCGATGCGGTGGACGGTGGTGGAGGTCAGCAGGTAGCCGCCGCCGATCGAGAGGAAGACGGTGCCGGACCCCAGGGCGCTCAGGCCCCGGCCGCCCTGGAGGTAGAGGGCGAGGACGAGGAAGAACGAGCCCTGCCCGGTCCAGAAGACGAGCTGCGCGAGCAGGCCCCGGGAGAAGCCGGGCTGCCGGAAGAGCGCGGTGTTCAGCACCGGATCGCCGCCGGCCCGGCCCAGCCGGCCCTGGTGCACGACGAACAGCGCGGCGACGGCGGCGGACCCGGCCAGGCTGATCCAGGTCCACAGCGGCCAGCCCTGCGCGCGCCCCTGGATCAGCGGCAGGACCAGGGCGACCACGGCCACGGTGGACAGCAGCACGCCGACGTTGTCCAACCGCGGCCGGCGCGGCGCCCGCGACTCGGCGAGCGCCCGGGGCGCCAGCGCCAAGGCGGCCAGCCCGACCGGCACGTTGATCAGGAAGCAGGCCCGCCAGCCCAGGCCGAGCACGTCCGCCTTGATCAGCAGGCCGCCGATGAGCTGGCCGAAGACGGCGCCGACGCCCATCGTCATGCCGTACATACCGAACGCGCGGGCCTGCGCCTTTCCGGCGTACGCGGACTGGAGGATCGCGAGGACCTGAGGGCTCATCAGCGCGGCGGACAGGCCCTGGAGCACCCTGGCCGCGATCAGGGTCCCGGCGGACGGCGCCGCGCCGCACGCCGCCGACGTGAGGGTGAACAGCGCGAGCCCGATCGCGAACACCCGGCGGCGGCCGAAGATGTCACCGAGCCGCCCGGACGTGATCAGGCCGGTCGCGACGGCCAGCCCGAAGCCCGCGGCCACCCACTGGATCGAGGCGGCGCTCGCGTGCAGGTCGTCCTGGATGGAGGGGATCGCCACGTTGACGATGAAGATGTCCAGCGCGATCACGAAGGTGGCGGCCAGCAGGACCAGCAGTCCCAGGCCGGGCCGGCCCGCGTCCGAGGCGTCGCGGCGCGGTGCCGGCGGGGAGAGGGTGGAGGAGGCCGAGGCCATGACGGTGCTCCTGTTCTCGTCTTCTGGGGACCGCAAGGTTCCGCGACCGGCCACGCGACCGCCGACCGTCCGCCCGCCCAGGCCGTCGTCAGCCGGGCCGTGCGAGCGATGTCCTCGCAGGTCGAGACGGTACGGGGCGGGGCGCGCGGGCGAATCCGTCACGCTTAGGTATCCGGGCCGGCCGGCATCCGACACGGCGCCCGGGCGCGGTGCCGCAGGGGGCGGGGCGGCGCCCTACGCCGCTGCGCCGGGCGACCCGCCGCGGAAAGCGGCGCGGATACGGACCCGGGGGTACGGACCCGGGCGTACCGACCCGGGCGTACGGCCCCGGGGGCCGGATGCGCGAGGGGAACGGCCGCCCCGGGAGGCGGCGTGGGAGCGGGGCGGCGCGGGGTCAGCGCGGGCTGGTGAGCAGGGGCGCGAGCGTGTCGAGGGCCTGGGTGAGCGCCGCGGTGCCGCAGTGGCGGCCCAGCCGGGCGGCCTCGCGGGCGAGGGCGCGCGCGGCGTCCTGGTCGCCGGTGAGGAACCGGGCCTCGGCGGTGCGCGCCGAGTACAGCGCGCGGTTGCGGACGAAGCAGGGGTCCTGCATCGCCAGCGCCTGTTCGAGCAGCGGGCGCGCCTCGTGGGGCAGCCCGAGGTCCAGCAGGGCGAGGCCCTGCTGCGCGGCGAGTTCGGCGGCGTCGAGCCAGTACAGCCAGGGCGGCGCGGACCCGGTCCCCGCCGCGGCCAGCCGGCGTTCGGCCTCGGCGGCGGCCCGCCGGAAGGCGCCCTCGGCCCCGAGCGCGGCGTGCGCGCGGGCCAGCGCGACCGCGGCCAGCGCGCGCACCGCCGAGGGGGTGCCGCCCGCGGCCCGGACCGCCGCCTCGGCGGCGGCGACGGCGTCCTGCGGCTGTCCGGCACCGACCGCCTGGAGGACGAGCCCGCCCCACAGGGCGACCGCGAGCGGGCGGTCCGCCGCCGCGTGGGCGAGCCGCAGTCCGGTCAGGTGGTGGCGCCGGGCGGCGGCGCGCCGACCGGCGTCGGTCGCCGCCCGGCCGCCGAGCTGCGCGAGGTCGGCGCCCGCACGCAGCAGGCGCCGCTCGACGGCGGGACTGTGCGAGCGCCGTTCCAGGAGCCCGCGGACCAGCCGCAGATCGGCCTCGACCCGGTGCCGTACCACCGAGCCGCCGAGCCGGTCGTCCAACCGCCGCAGCCCGAGCACGCCGTCCTCCAGCCACTCCAGCACCCCGTTGTCCACGGTGCCGGGCGCGCCCGCCTGCTCGGGCACGCGGGCCCTCCGGACGGGGTCCGGCACGGGGCGCGGCAGCGGCGGCCGGACGCCGCGCGCCAGGTCAACCGGCCATACGGCCGCGCGGCCGGGGGCGCGCGCACCGGCCGGCACGGCCGCACCGGCCACCCTGGCGGAGTCCCGCAGCACCGTGCCGCGCACGGACTCTGACGGTGTCCCGGCGCGGGTCGGCGTCACGGGGCGCTCGGACGGGGCGGATCGTCCGGGCTCGACGGAGCGGTCGGACGGCACGGAGCGGTCGGACGGCACCGGACGCGCCGGCGCCACGGGTTCCGGCGGTGCGGCCGGCGGCGCCGCGGCCACGGCCTCGTCCCAGTCGGCGATCGCGTGGCGCAGCTCGGCCCCCTCCGCCACCGGAAGGCGGCAGGAGTCGTCAGCGGCGTCGTCGAGGAGCGCGTCCAACGCGGCACGGGCGCCGTCCACATCCCATGACAGGCCGTCAGGAAGGCCGGTCTGGGCCGGCAGCCACTGCGGCCACGGGTGGAGTTCCAGCTCGCGAGGAGCCACGCCGAGGGCGCGGGCGAGGGCGCGCTGGCTGTCGGCCTCGGGCACGACGCCCCAGTGCTCCCAGCGCCACACCTTCTCGCGCCGCGCGGCCATCGGCACGCCGAGCACCCGGGCGTGGTCGGCGACCACCCTTGCCAGGTCCTGGTAGCTCCAGCCGTGGCGGCGCCGCACGTGGGCGAGCGGGTGCGTGGACGCGGCGGGCGTGCCCTCTCGTGCCACGTTGCTCTCGTCCATTCACCCGGTCCCCACTGGACTCACCCGACACGCAGCGCGGCGGCCGCGCGGCGATCAGGTGCTCGAATGTCAACTATGCCGTGTTCCGCACCTGTTGGGCGACCGGCGCGACCGGACCCCGAACACCCCGTTGCGGTTCCCAAACTCCGGCAACGATACGGGACTACAGCGGGACAACAGGTCCACCCTTGTCCTGAACTGTTGCCTACCGATTGGCTGTTCGCGATCACCGGACGTCACGTGCGCCGTGGAGGACTGCCCGCGGATGACCCCACCGCCTCCACTGTTCCGTTTCTCCCGCGGCAGGGCCGGCCCCTCCTTAGACCCCGCCTTGGGCGACCGGGAACTCGTCGCGGCCCGGGCCGCCCTCAACCAGGGGCACTGGACGGACGTCCGCGCGCTGCTGGCCGCCACCGGTGACGACTGGGACACCCGCGGCCACCGCCTGGTGGTGCTCGGCGCGGGGATCTCGGCCGCCGCGTGGGCCGAGGAGTGGCGGCTCGCCGAGCCGGAGAGCGCGGATGCCGCGGCGCTGGCCGCCGCCGCGGGGGTCTTCCGCGCCATCGCCGGCCGGCAGAATCCGGAGGACGCCCGGGAGGCGTGCCTGCGCGTGGCGCGGAGGGCGACGCGCGACCCGACGCCCTGGCTGCTCCTGCTGGTCCTGGCCCGCCGCACCGGCAGCGACGACGAGCAGGTGCGCGCCTTCGACCAGGTACGCGGCCGGCACCGCGGCCACCACCACGCCCACCACCTGATGACGCAGTGCCTGGCCGAGCGTCAGAGGACCGACGGGGACGACCCGTTCCACGAGGTGTACGAGTTCACGGAGTGGGCGGCCGGCGAGGCGGGGCCCTCCTCACCGCTGACCGTGCTGCCCCTGGTGGCGCTGGTGGAGCGGTACCGCGCGCTGGCCGCGGCCGGCACGCTGCCGCCCGACCCCGACCGGCTGCCGTACTGGAGCGGCCCGCACGCCCACAACAGCGTCCGGGCCGGCTTCGACTGGTGGCTCGCCTGGGACGGGCCGCCGTACCCGCGCATGCCGATCGACCTCAACTACCTGGCGTACGGCGCGTTCCACAGCGGCGACACCGTGGAGGCGGCCGCGCTGTTCCACCGGATCGGCGCCGCCGCCACGCGCGTGCCGTGGTCGTACCCGGACCGCGACCCGAGGAAGGCGTTCCGCGCCGCACGCGACCACGCGCTCGGGTTCGACCCCTCGTGAAGCGCCCCGGAGCCGCCTGACCCGGCCGGCAGCCGCCCGGCGGTTCCTGCTCCGTCCGCCCCCCACCATGCTCCGGAAGGAACCGCGGCCATGCCGACGGCCAGTACGCACGGGATCAGCACGTTCAAGGGCGAGCAGCGCGCGTCGCGGGGGGACCGGATCGGCGCGCCGGCGCTGCTGCTGTCGGTGCTCGCCGCGACCGCGCCGCTGATGGTGGTGGCGGGCGTCATCCCGACCGCCTTCGGCACCGCGGGCGTCGTCGGGGTGCCGCTGCTGTTCGTGATCGTCGGCGTCCTGCTGGCCCTGTTCGGCGTCGGCTACGCGGAGATGAGCCGCCACGTGCACAACGCGGGCGCCCTGTACGCGTGTGTCTCCCGCGGTCTGGGCGGCACCATGGGCGCGGGCGCCTCGTACGTGGCGCTGTTCGCGTACGGCGCCATGCAGATCGGCACCTACGGGATCTTCGGCTTCGAGATGTCCGGACAGGTCTTCCAGCACTGGCACCTCGCGGTGGCCTGGTGGATACCCGCGCTGGGCGGCGTGGTGGTCACCGCGGTGTTCGGCGCGCTGAAGATCGGGCTGAACGCCAGGACGCTGGGCGTGCTGCTGGCCGTGGAGACCCTGCTGACGCTGGTCCTCGACGTCAGCTTCCTGGGCGACGCGGGGCCGCAGGGGGTGTCGGCGCACGCGTTCGACCCCGGCACGCTCGGCGGCGCGGGGCTCGGCAGCGCGCTGTGCTTCGTGACCGCCGGGTTCGTCGGCTTCGAGCAGGCGCCGGTCTACGCCGAGGAGACCCGCGACCCGCGGCGAGCGGTGTCGAGGGTGACGTTCCTGGCGATCGGCTTCGCCACGGTGTTCTTCGCCTTCAGCTCGTGGGCGATCACGGTGGCCACCGGGCCGGCGCACGTGGTCGGGCGGTCGCGGGAGCAGTCGGCGAACCTCGTCTTCGCGCTGGACCGTGGACGGCTCGGCGGCGCGTTCACCGACACGCTCCACGTCTTCCTCGTCACCGGGATCTTCGCCTCGATGCTGGGCTTCCACAACGTGGTGGCCCGCTACGCCTTCGCGATGGGGCGGGACGGCCTGCTGCCGGCGGCAATCGGCCGGACCTCGAAGTCCAGCGGCGCCCCGGCGGTCGGGTCGCTGCTCCAGTCGGGGGTGGCGCTGGTCGTGGTGGCGCTCTTCGCGCTGACCGACCACGGCGCGTTCGGCCCGCGGGGTCCGGACCCGACGGCGCCGGTGCTGCGGCTGTTCACGTGGGCGGGCGGCGTCGGCGCGCTGGGCGTGCTGCTGCTGATGGCCACCGCCGCGGTCGCGGTGATCGCCTTCTTCGTGAAGCGGGGCGCGGCCGCGGTGCAGGGCTGGCGGCTGGCGGCCTCGGGGCTCGCCGCGGTCGGCCTGCTGGCCGTCCTCGTCTGCTCGGTGAAGGACTTCGCGGTACTGCTCGGCGCCGACCCCGGCCACGGCCTGCGCTGGGCGCTGCCGGGCACCGTCGCGCTGGCCGCGGTGACCGGCCTGGCCCACGGCGCGGTGCTGCGGGCCCGGCGCCCACAGGTGCACGCCGGGATCGGCCAGGGCAACGAGGCGTTCCAACTGGAGAAGGCGGCCGCGGCCTCCGAGGCCGCGGAGTAGCCCGGGGCAGCAGAGGAGGCCGGGGCGGCACCCGGGTCTCAGTCGCCGAGCCCCGGCGCTCCCCACACCGGGAACCAGCGCGAGAGGTCCTCCTCCAGCCGCAGGTCGTTCGCGACCAGCGCCTTGACCTGGAGTTCCCGCGCGCTGTCCCGCTTCTCGCCCGGGAGCGGGCAGAACGGGTAGAAGCTGCCGCGCTTGTAGAGGTACACCAGGGCCATGGTGCGGTCGGCGGGGTCCTTGAAGCTCACCAGGGAGCACAGCAACTGGGGGCCGAACCCCTGTTGTTCCAAGGCTGAGTTGACGGCGTGCAGGTCGGTGACCAGGTCGGTGGTCTCCTCGGGGCCGTGGCGGGACAGCAGCCACGTGTAGCCGTACCCGTCCTGGCTGGTCTCGACGGAGGGCAGCAGGGCGCGCAGGTCCTGCTGGGTCTCGGCGAAGGCGCCGCCCTCGACGGCCGCGAAGCACACCGCGCCCATGCCGGTGGGCCGCAGGTCGCTCGCCGCCTGGAGGGTGATCGCCGCGGAGGTCAGGCCGAAGAGCTGGTCGAGGTCGGGGCGGACCGGCTTGCTGCGGCCGAGCAGCACATCGAGGAGTCCCATCAGCGGCGGTCCAGTTCGCGGGTGATCCGGCCGAGCTGCTCCAGCCGCCGCTCCAGCGTCGGGTGGGTGGACAGCAGCTTGGAGGCGGTGGCGCCCGCGCTCAGCGCGGGGGCGAAGAAGAACGCGTTGAACGGCTGGGACCTGCGCAGGTCCTCGGTGGGGATCGCGGCGATCTGCCCGCTGACCTTGGTGAGCGCGGAGGCCAGCGACGAGGGCCGGCCGGTGAGCAGGGCGGCGCTCCGGTCGGCGGACAGCTCGCGGTAGCGCGACAGCATCCGGGTGAGCAGGAAGCTGATCGCGTAGACCACGGCGCTGACCAGCGGGATGAGCACGACCAGCGCGTTGCCGCCCGGATCGCGGCTGCGCCGGAAACCGCCGAACAACGCGATGCGGGTCATCACCCCGGCCAGCACGCCGAGGAAGGAGGCGATCGTCATGACCGCGACGTCCTTGTGGGCGACGTGCGACATCTCGTGCGCGATCACGCCCTCCAGCTCGTCGGGCTCCAGGCGGCGCAGCAGGCCGGTGGTGGCGCACACCATGGTGTTGTTCTTGTTGCGCCCCGTCGCGAACGCGTTCGGCACGTCGGAGTCGGCGATGGCGACCCTGGGCTTGGGCATGTCGCCGAGGGCGCAGATGCGGTCGACGACGCCGTGCAGCTCGGGAGCCTGCTCGGGGGTGACCTCGCGCGCGCCCATGCTGAAGGCGGCGATCTTGTCGCTGAACCAGAACTGCGCGATGAACAGCCCGCCCGCGATGAGCAGGATCATCGGCCAGGCTCCGTGCAGCAGTGCGAGCAGCACGCCGACGAAGACGACGTAGAGCAGTCCGATCAGGAACATCGTGACGACCATGCGGGTCGTCAGTCCCCGGTCGGGGGCGAAGCGGTTACGTGGCATGGCCCCTCCCGAGTCGTACGGGGGCGCGGGTCGCGCACCCGCGGCCCGCGTGCTCCCTAGGTTGGCGGACGGGTGTGCCTGGCGGCTACCTGTCCAACGATGCAACGTCCCGGACGTCCCGCCCGGTTCCGCATCCGGCGTGGCATTCGGGTGGGGTCGCCCACATCGGGCCCCGGGGCGGGGGGTGCGGCCCCGGGGCGCCGCGGGTCAGGCGCGCACGTCGAGAACGAGCTTGCCGGTGGTGCGGCGGGCCCGCAGGTCCTCATGGGCGCGGGCCGCTTCGGACAGCGGGTGGACCGCGCCGATCAGGGGGCGCAGCCGGCCGTCCGCGGTCATGGCGAGCAGTTCGTCCAGCGGCTCGTGGTACATGCCGGGGCGGCCGAGGCAGTGGGCGAGCCAGAAGCCGATGACGGAGCGGGAGCGGCCCATCAGCCGGGCGGGCTCGATCGGGGTCGGGGGGACCCGCGAGGCCATCCCGTAGGCCACCAGGCGGCCGAAGGGCGCGAGTGCCGCGAGCGAGGCGTCGAAGACCGGACCGCCGGTCATCTCCAGCACCGCGTCGACCTTGCGGCCGCCGTTCGCCTCGACGAGGCGGTCGGTGAGGTCCTCGGGCGAGGCGTCGACGGCCACGTCGGCGCCGAGCTCCAGGGCGAGCGCCCGCTTCTCCTCGGTGGAGGCGGTGGCGATCACGCGCCCGGCGCCGAACTCCTTCGCGAGCTGCACCGCGAGCGAGCCGGTTCCGCCGGCCGCGGCGTGCACCACGACGCTCTCGCCCTCGGCGAGGCGCGCGCAGGTGCGCAGCAGGTGCCAGGCCGTGACGCCCTGGATGACCAGCGCGAGGGCCTGGCCGTCGGCGACGCCGTCGGGCACGTCGTGGGCCAGGTGTTCGGCGGCCAGCGCCTTCTCCGCGTAGCCGCCGTTGTCGGTGAGGGCGACGACGCGGCGCCCGTCGGCGGTGCGGCCGACGACCTCGGCGCCGGGGACCATGGGCAGCGAGGAGGCGGCCAGGTAGCTGTTCTCCACCGTGTGGGTGTCGGCGTAGTTGACGCCCGCGGAGTCGACGTCGATCAGCAGCCGGCCTGGCTGCGGCGCGGGTTCGGGAAGTTCGGTGAGGCGCAGTACCTCGGGGCCGCCGAACTCGGTGATCTGGATCGCGCGCACGGTCGCCACTCCTCCGGGTGAGGCGGTCCCCGCCGGTTGGCGGGAACCTCGCCCCCAGAGACTACCGACTGGTCAGTATGCGGCGCACTCCACTCGGCCGCAGTCGTGCGCCGCCCCCGGGGGCCGGCCCGGACCGGGCAGCCCCGCCGAGGGACGCATTGGTGGGGCGGACCCGCCGAGGGATGGATTGGTGGGGCGGACCCGGGGGCGGGCCGGGGGCGGACCGCCCCGAAGAGCACGCGCCCCGGGCGCCAGGGCCTCTCAGGCGGCCGGCACGGGGCGCGCGGGAGGCGGGCCGACGTAGCGCGCCAGCGGCCGGATGATCTTGCTGTCGTCGGCCTGCTCCAGGACGTTCGCGCTCCAGCCGACCATCCGGGCCGCGGCGAAGGTGGGGGTGAACATCTCCCGGGGCAGCCCGCACAGCTCCATGACCACGCCGGCGTAGAACTCGACGTTGATGTGGAGTTCGCGGCCCGGCTTCAGCTCGGCGAGTATCGCCTCGGCACGCTCCTCCACCTGGAGCGCGAAGTCGACCAGGTCCCCGCCGAACCCGCGTGCGATGGCCTTGAGCATCCGCGAGCGCGGGTCCTCGGTGGTGTACACGGGGTGGCCGAAGCCCATGATCCGGTCGCCGGCGAGCACCCGCTCGCGCAGCCAGCCGTCGATCCGGTCCGGAGCTCCGATCGCGTCCAGGGTGTCGAGGGCGCGGCTGGGCGCCCCGCCGTGCAGCGGGCCGGACAGCGCGCCCAGCGCCCCCACGAGGCAGGCGGCCAGGTCGGCGCCGGTGGAGGCGATCACGCGGGCGGTGAAGGTGGAGGCGTTGAAGCCGTGGTCGACGGTGGAGATCAGGTAGCTCTCCACCGCCCGCGCCCGGGCCGGGTCCGGCTCCTGCCCGGTCAGCATGTAGAGGTAGTTCGCCGCGTACGGCAGGTCGTCGCGCGGCGGGACGGGGTCGAGGCCCTGCCCGAGCCGGTGCAGGGCGGTCACGAGGGTGGGGACGGCGGCGCACGCGGCCAGCGCGTCGGCCCTGCGGCGGTCGGGGTCGATGTCGTACAGCGGCCGGAACCCGGCGGACGCCCCCGCCAGCGACAGCGCGGTGCGCAGGCCCGCGAGCGGACCGGACAGCGCGGTGGAGCGGGCGATCGCGGGCAGGGCGTCGGCGACGTCCGCCGGCAGGTGGCGCAGCTCGGCCGTACGGGCGCGGAAGGCGTCCGCCTGCGCCGGGTCCGGGAGGGCGCCGTGGAACATCAGGTGCCACACGTCCTCGAACGTCCGGGTGCGCGCCAGCTCCACCGCGGAGTACTCCCGGTAGTGGTAGAAGCCTTCGGCCCCCCGCACGTCGCCGATGGACGTCTCGGTGACGACGACGCCCTTGAGACCGCGGGGTACGTCGATCGGGGCGCTGGGCTCGGTGGTCGGCATGGTCTTCCTCCTTGGGTATGTACGCGACTGTCCATGATTGATACATGAGTGTCAACATTGATTCGATCAATACATGACCGCGCCGAGTACAGATACGGTGGGCCCATGACGAGGGAGCGGACAGGGCGGCCGGAGCCGGTGGGCACGGACGCGGGGGGCGGCACGGAACCGGGAGGCGGGGTGGAACCGGGAGGCCGGCCGGCGTCGGGGTCCGGGGCGGCCGCCCCGGACCCGCAGGAGCGGATCAGCACCCGGGAGGCGGCCCGGCGGCTGGGGGTGAAGCCGGAGACGCTGTACGCCTACGTCAGCCGCGGGCTGCTGGACAGCCGCCGCGCGCACGGCGGCCGGGGCAGCACCTTCGACCCGGGGCAGGTCGCGGCGCTGGCCAGGCGGGGGCGGCCCGCGGCGCCGTCCGACCCGGCGGCCGGCGCGTCGGGCGGGACGGCACGCGAGGTGGGCGCCGCGGGCGCCGCCGGCACACCCGAGGGCTGGGGGCGGCTCCGTACCGGCATCACCCTGATCGGCCCCGACCGGTACTACTTCCGGGGCGTCGACGCGGTGGAGCTCGCCGCGTCCCACGGCTACGAGGAGGTCGCCGAGTGGCTGTGGACCGGGGCGCTGCGGCCGGGCACGCGCTTCGAGGCCGCGCCGGGGCCGCTGGCCGCGGCCCGCACGACGGCCGCCGCGCTGCCGGCCGGCAGCGGCCCGATGGACCGGCTGCGGGTCGCCGTCGCGGCCGCGGCGAGCGCGGACCCGCTGCGCTTCGACCTGTCCGAAGCCGCGGTCCTGGGGACCGCGCGCAGCCTGATCGCCACGCTGGTGGACGCGCTGCCGCCGGCCGGCGGCACCCGACATGGCGTCGGCAGCGGCGAGGGGGACGAGGGGGACGCCCCGCTGGCCGCGCGGCTGTGGCCGAAGCTGACCACCGCCCCGGCCGACGAGGCGGCGCTGCGCGTCCTGGACACGGCGCTCTCGCTGCTGATCGACCACGACCTGGCGGCGTCCACCCTCGCGGCCAGGGTCGCCGCGTCGGCCCGGGCGCATCCGTACGCAGTCGTCTCGGCCGGGCTCGGCGCGCTCGACGGACCGCTGCACGGCCAGGCCAGCGCCCTCGCCCACCGCATGCTCGCCGAGGTCGCGGCACAGGGCGGCGCCGGTCCGGTCGTCGCCGAGTACCTGCGGGCCGGGCAGCGCGTCCCCGGGCTCGGGCACCGGCTCTACCGGGGCGAGGACCCGCGCGCCCGCGCCCTGTTCGCGCTGCTCGACGAGGTGCCCTCCGCCGCGGCCGCGCTCGGCGACGCCCGCGAGGTGCTCGCCACGGCGGCCACCCGCCACCGCGACCTGCACGCCAACGTCGACCTCGCGCTCGGCGTGCTCTCCGTCTCCCACGGGATGCCGCCCCAGGCGGGGGAGACGGTCTTCGCGGTCTCCCGCACCGCGGGCTGGATCGCCCACGCGCTGGAGGAGTACGCCGAGCCGCCGCTGCGGATGCGCCTGGTCGGGGCCTACGCGGGCCCGCGCCCCGGCCGCCCCCTCCCGGAGGCCGAGCGGGACTGACCGGGGTCCACCGGGTGTCCACGGGGCCACGGGGGCGGCCGGAATCCGCCGGCCCGACCGCGGTGCCGGGGGGCGCTTCCGGACGCGTCAGACGCCGGTCAGCCGCGGCACCCGCCCGACCAGCTCGGCCCACTCCGCGTCGGTCTGGCCGGGCACCATGCGGCCCGCGGACTGCCACTGGGCGACGAGGGCGGAGAAGAGGGGCGCGTCGGGCGTCTGCAGAACCGTTACGCCAGGGACCGGAGCGCTGACCTGGCGCCAGGCCACCGGTGTCCCGCCGGAAGGGGCCGCTGCGGTGCCGTTGACCGTCAGATCCTGGCGAATCCACTTCGTTGCTGCCATACGCCGATCAACGAGGACGAGTGGGGTGCGCCACTACGCCGGCGGGCGCGGCACACGAACGAGTGACAGCGCCGTCGCACCGCGCCGGAATTTCCGGCAGCCGCCGCCCGTTCAAGGGGCATGAGCACTGTGGAGCTGACCAAGGAGAACTTCGACGAGGTCGTGTCCGACAACGACTTCGTCCTCATCGACTTCTGGGCCGCCTGGTGCGGGCCGTGCCGGATGTTCGCGCCTGTGTACGACAAGGCGTCGGAGAAGCACGGCGACCTCGTCTTCGCGAAGGTCGACACGGAGGCGCAGCCGGAGCTGGCGGCCGCCTTCCAGATCCAGTCGATCCCGACGCTGATGATCGTGCGCGACAAGGTCGCGGTCTTCGCGCAGCCGGGTGCCCTGCCCGAGCCCGCGCTGGAGGACGTCATCGCCCAGGCCCGCGCGCTGGACATGGCCGAGGTGCGCAAGGCGGTCGCCGACGCGCAGGCCGGCGGCGCCGAGGGCGGCGCGGAGAGCGCCTCCGCCTGACCGGTCCGGTCCCGGTGGACCCCCTCCGCGGTGAAGCTTCGTTCGCACGCCGGGCGGGGTTCACCGCTGACAGGGCGCCTGCGGACGGGGCCCGGCGCGGGTTCTCCGTGCGGCGCGCCCGGCCGGCCGCGGCATTGTCGGTGGGGGGACCTAGGGTCGGGGTGTGGTGGAGAGCGTGGTGGCCGTCGTGCCGGACCCGGTGGGGTCCGGAGGGCGGTGGTGCGCGCTCGGAGCGGACGCGGGGGCGGCGGGCCCCGTGGAGTCGGTGCCGGACCTGGCCGCGGCGGTGGCGCGGCGCGAGGCGGCCGAGCGGCCGCGCTGGGTGTGGGCGGCCACGGACGAGATGTACCCGTGGCTGCTGGAGCGCGCGCCGGTCAGGCCGGCGCGCTGCCATGACGTGAAGCTCGTCGAGTCGCTGCTGCTGGGGATGGCGGGGCGACACGGCCGGCCGCGCTCGCTCGGCGCCGCCTGGGCGCGTCTGCACGACCTGCCCGAACCGCCGGACGCGCCGGAGGCCGGCGCGGACGACCAGCCGGTGCTGTTCGCCGCCGACCGGCAGCACCTGCCCCAGGACGCCGACCCGTTGACCGCCCTGATCGCCGTCTACGCCGACCAGCGGCGCCGGATCGCCGCGAGCGAGCACCCGGACCGCACACTGCTGCTGTGCGCCGCCGAGTCCGCGGGCGCGCTGGCCGCGGTCGAGATGGGCCGCGACGGCCTGCCGTGGAGCGCGACCGTCCACGACGAACTCCTCGTCGGCCTGCTCGGCCCCCGCCCGGCCGGCGGCGCCCGCCCCGCGCTGCTCGGCGACCTCTCGCTGCGCCTCCAGCAGGCGCTGGGCCGGCCGGTCAACCCCGACTCCCCCGCCCAGGTACTGCCCGCCTTCGCCCGCGTCGGCGTCCACCTGCGCACCACCCGATCGCACGAACTGCGCGAGGTGGACCACCCGGCCGCCGCGCTCCTGCTGCGCTACAAGGAGCTGTCCCGCATCCACGCCGCCCACGGCTGGGCGTGGCGCGAGGCGTGGGTGCGTTCGGGCCGGTTCCGGCCGGAGTACGTGGTCGGCGGGGTGGTGTCCGGGCGGTGGGCGACGCGGGGCGGCGGCGCGCTCCAGATCCCCCGGCTGCTGCGCGGCGCGGTGGTCGCCGACCCCGGGCACCGGTTGGTGGTGGCGGACGCCGGCCAGCTCGAACCGCGGGTGCTGGCCGCGATGTCCGGCGACGCGGGGCTGGCGCGGGCGGCGTCCGCCGGGGACCTCTACGCGGCGCTCGCCCTCGACGCGTTCTCCGGTGACCGGCCGCGCGCGAAGATCGCGCTGCTCGCGGCGATGTACGGCCAGACCAGTGGCGAGGCCGGGCAGTTGCTCGCGGTCATGCGGCGCCGCTTCCCCGCCGCGCTCGCCCTGGTGGAGGCGGCCGCCCGCACCGGCGAGGCCGGCGGCGTCGTACGCTCGCGGCTCGGCCGCACCTCGCCCACGCCGTCGGCGAGTCGATTCGTCGACACCGACGGAGCGGACGATGCCGGGACCGCCGACACCGACGGGGCCGCCTCCGCCGGGCAGCGGGCCGCCCGCTCCTGGGGGCGCTTCACCCGCAACTTCGTGATCCAGGCCAGCGCCTCCGACTGGGCGCTGGCGATGCTCGCCGCGCTCCGCCGCCGGCTGGCCGCGATCGGCCCCGAACCGCGGCTCGTCTTCTTCCAGCACGACGAGGTCATCGTGCACGCCCCCGCGGAGTTGGCGGCCGCGGTCGAAGCAGCGGTCGCCGCGGCAGGCGACGAGGCCCGCCGCCTCGTCTTCGGCCCGACCCCGGTACCGTTCCCGCTGGAGACCCACGCGGTGACGTGCTACGCGGACGCGAAGTAGCGGCGCGGCGTCGCGGGTTCGAGTCCCGTCACTCACCTGCCGCCCTGCCCGGCGCGTGCCCGCGCGGAGTGCGGCGGACGGGGTGAGGGGCGGGGCCGGGCCGGTCACGCCGGAGTCCGCCGCGCCCGTTCGTATGGTGTCCCCTGAGCGGCGGGGCGCAGGGTGCCGGGGCAGGGGTCGGGGCCGGACGCTCCCGCACACTCCTTCGGCAGGGGGTGCCCGCACGGCGGAAGGGCGGGCGCCGGGCGCGGAGGGTGTCAGAGCTCGCCGCGGCGGACCAGCAGCGCCAGCACCACGGCACCGGGGATCAGCGGCAGCCACGTGGTGAGCAGGCGGTAGCCGAGGACCGCCGAGGTGGCGGCGACCCCGGAGGCACCCGCGGTGACCAGCGCGAGCGCCAGCGCCGCGTCCAGCGAACCGATCCCCGCCGGTGTCGGCAGCCACCCCGCCGCGGTGCTGGCGCACAGGTACGCCACGATGGCCCCGCTGACCGGCACCGGCGCGTGCACCGCGCGGACCACGGCGACCACCACCGCGCCATGCATCAGCGGGAAACCGAGCGAACCGCCCCACAGGGCGGCCGTCCGGGACCGGTCGCGGTGCACCGCCCGCACGTCGTGGGCGACCGAGGCGACGAAGCCGCGCAGCCGGGCGCCGAGCCGGCGTGCGTACCGCAGCAGCAGCACGATCCCGACGACCGCGGCGGCGGCGCCGACCACGAGCAGCGCCGGGTGGTCCGGGAGGGTGGGCCGCCCGGCGACCACCCGCCGGATGTGCAGCGCGTCGGGGAAGACCAGCAGTGCCGCCAGCAGCAGCGCCACGCGCCCGACCACGGCCGCCGCCGCGCGCACCGCGAGGGCGGCCAGGGCGGCGGTGGGGGTCATGCCGCGCCGGACCAGGAAGCGCAGGTTCACCGCGTTGCCGCCGACGCCGGCCGGCAGCACGTGGTTGGCGGCCGAGGCGGCGAACTGCGCGGCCAGCAGCCGTCCGGGCGGGACCGGGCGGAGCACCGCGCCCTGGAGTGCGACGGCGGAGAAGACCCAGGTCATGACCGCGGCCAGGCAGGCGGCCGCGAGCCACTCGCCGTCGGCGGAACCGAGCTGCCCCGCACCGGAGTCGATGAGCGTCCACTTGCTGGCCAGCAGCGCCGCGACGGCGAGGAGGGGCAGCGCCATCACCGTCGACCGTACGGAAGCGCGCTGCCACAGGGCTCCATCGGTGCGTGCGACGGACACGGCGACTCCTCGGCGTGGGGACGGCTCCCCCAGGCTAGGACCTGGCGGAGCCGGTCTCCTACCCACACACGGCCGCATGGGTCAAAGTGCTGCGGAACATCAGTCGACAGGGGGATTTCGCGTCCTGGCACCCGCGGTGGACGACGGCGCCGGTCCCCGCGGCGCGGGGCGGCCACCTCCGCGGCAGGGGGCGCCCGCGCCCGCCTCGACGCCTCGACGCCCCGGCCCCTCCCCCGGCCCCGGGCGCACAGGCGCCCCGGAACCGCGGCCGCCGGCCCGCGGCGAGGCGCGGACCGGCGGCTCTTCCCTCAGCGCGACCGGGCGGCGGTGAGAGGTCCGCCCCCGGCCGTCCCGGGCAGCGGATCAGGCGGCGGGCGCCGTCCACTGCTGATTGGCGGCACCGGTGCAGGTCCAGATCTGCAGCCGGGTGCCGTTGGCCGAACTCGGCCCGGTGGCGTCGAGGCACTTGCCCGAGCCGGTGTTGACCAGTTCGCCGTTCGGCCCTCTGGTCCACTGCTGGGCCGCGGTGCCGTTGCAGTCGTACAACTGTGTCGTGGTGCCGTCGGCGGTGCCGGCCGACGTCACGTCCAGGCACTTGCCCAGCGCCTGGAGGGTGCTGCCGGAGGCGGTCCACTGCTGGGCCGACGTGCCGTTGCAGTCGTAGAGCTGGACGGCGGTGCCGTTGGCGGAGCTGGCACCGGCGACGTCGGCGCACTTGCCGCCGTAACCGGTGATCGTGCCGGTGTGGCCGGGCGAGGTGCCGCCGCTGCCGGCCTGGGTGCCGGACCAGGTGAAGGTGGCCGAGGCGCCCGCGGGCATGGTGTAGGTGAAGTGCTCGTTGCCCCAGTTGACGGTGACCGGCTGCGCCGAGGTGGACTCGTTGTAGGCGATCAGCGCCTTGGAGCCGTCCGGGTTCTTCCACGCCACGTTGCGGATCGTGGAGTTGTCGGCGGAGCTGATCCGGTGCGCGCCGGGCCGCACGAACTTCGTCAACTGGCCCATCGTGTAGTACTCGATGGTGTAATCGACCTGCCCGCTGCGGCTGTCGCCGTTGTGCACGGTGACCAGGCCGGTGCAGGTGCCGCACCCGCCGTTGTGCGGGCCCATGTTCTGATCGACCGCCAGGCTCCACTTGACCCAGCT
This sequence comes from Streptomyces sp. SN-593, assembly GCF_016756395.1. Lineage (NCBI taxonomy): Bacteria > Bacillati > Actinomycetota > Actinomycetes > Kitasatosporales > Streptomycetaceae > Actinacidiphila > Actinacidiphila reveromycinica. The sequence continues at coordinate 7,671,544 of NZ_AP018365.1, read as the reverse complement.
CTGGCCCCAGTTGCGGGTGTAGTCGATCAGGTTCTCCATGTCCTCCTTCTGCTGGTTGCCGATCCAGGTGCCGCCGGAGTGCTCGGTGTCGAAGTCCGGCACGGCGGGGTACTTGTCGTGGATGGTGGTCTGCTCGCTGGTGCTGCCCTCGTAGCCGTGCCAGGCGATCCCGCCGAAGTTGGGGTCGTTGCGGATCGAGGCGTCGTCCACGGTCGGCGCGGCGTAGCTGTCGTACGAGTCGGGGTTCCAGTCCAGTGCGAGCACCTTCGTGGACAGGCCCGCGGAGTGCAGCGCCGGGAGCAGGTCGTTCTTGGTGAAGTAGGCCAGCCCGGAGCCGTTCCAGTTCGCGCCCGGGTAGTCGCCGCCGACGGTCGGCTCGTTCTGCACCGAGACGTAGTCGATCGGTACGCCCGCGGCCTGGTACCCCTGGATGTACTTCACGAAGTACTGCGCGTAGGCGGCGTAGTACTGCGACTGGAGCCAGCCCTGCACGTAGCTGTCGTTGTCCTTCATCCACGGCGGCGGGGTCCAGGGCGTCGCCATCACCGTGACGTCCGGGTTGATCTGCTCGGCCTGCTTGGTCAGCGGCAGGACGTCCGTCTGGTCGTGGGCGAGCGAGAAGTGGGCGAGCGTCGGGTCGGTCTGGCCGGCCGGCATGTCGTCGTACGTGTAGCTGTTGCGGGCCAGGTCGGAGGCGCCCATCGGGTTGCGCAGGAAGTCCAGCCCGATCCCGTTCACCGGGTCGAAGAGCTTCTGCATGACGGAGTTGCGGGTCGAGGCCGACAGGGCGCCGCTGGAGTTGAGCAGGTAGGCGGCGGTGTCGGTGAACGACGCGCCGCCACCGGTGAACTGCTGGTACTGCGTGCCCTCGTCCACCGTGACCTGCTGGCCGGAGCCGCCGGTGCCGGAGGAGAAGGCGAGCGGGGCCTGTTGCTCCAGGCCCTTCGTGACGTTGCGGCCACCGGAGTCGCTGGTGGTCGTGAGGTACACCTGGACGCTCTCACCGGCCGCGTGCGCGGTGGCCGGCATGGCGAGCATGGGCGTGACGGCGGCCGCGGCAGCCGTCACCACCCCGACGAGGGTGCGCCGCATCCGGGTTCCGCCCGCGCGGCTGCGCTGTGCTGCGCTCATGGTTCGTTGCCTTTCTCGGCAAGGTGGCATGGGCTGACATGTCGTCCTGCGTGCCGTACGCCGTGCGCCCGGGCAACCGTGCGGCGAGGGGGCCCGCACGCTCGTTCCCGGGAGTGCCCCGGTGTTCCCGGACTTGTTTCACGGCTTATATCGCGACGTGATTTAACTCGCGCTCCACAAGGCCGTCAAGGTGTCACGCACGGTTCGGAACGGTGAAACACCGTGAAACAAAAGGGCGTTGGCCACACCGCCCGCAGGGTCCGCGGACGCGGCTCCGGACGCGGGAAGGCGTCCGCCGGACGGGCGCGCGGGCCGGAACAGGGCGGAAAGGGGTCGGAGCAGGGGGAAGGAGCGATCGGGGCGGACGCGGCCGGCGTCCCCCCAGGCGGACGCGTACGCCGGACGACGCCACCGCCGGGCGGCGCCCACGTCGGACGATGCCCACGTCGGGCAGTGCCTGTGCCGGACGATGCCCACGTCGGACAGACCACGGGCGGGCGGCCCCCGGCGGGCCCTTCCGGGCGGGCGTCTACGCCGGGCGCACCACGGGCGGGACCGGGGCGGTGCTCCCCCGCGGCACCAGCACCGGCGGTTCGAGCAGAACGTCCGCCACCCGCTCCCCCCGGATGTGTGCGAGCAGCATCTCGGCGGCGCGGTGGCCGTACTCCGGCACCTGCCGGCTGACCGCGGTCAGCGCGGGGTGGACCAGCCGGCACAGCTCGCTGTCGTCCCAGGCGACGAGGGACAGGTCGACCGGCACCCGTACGCCCATCTCCTGGGTCACGCCGAGCGCGGCCACCGCCATCACGTCGTTGTCGTAGACGATGGCGGTGGGCCGCTGGGCGCTCGACAGCAGCCGCCGGGTGGCCCGGGCGCCGTCCTCCCCGGAGTAGTCGGTGTAGACGCAGGTGACCCCGCCCAGCCCGAGGTCGCCGGCCGCGGCCTCGAACGCCTCGCCGCGCTCGCGGGTGTGCACGAAGTGCGGCGGCCCCGCCACCCGCGCGATCTCGCGGTGCCCCAGGGCGGCGAGGTAGGACAGCGTCTCCCGGACCGCCGTCGCGTCGTCGATCCAGACCGACGGCACCCCGGACACGCGCCCCGTGTGGCCCACCGCGACGGCGGGCAGGCCCAGTTCGGCGAGCAGGTCGGGGCGCGGGTCGGGCTCGCGCAGGTCCACCAGGAGCACGCCGTCCACCCGGCGCTCGCCCCACCAGCGCCGGTACGCCTCCTCCCCCGCGCCGGCGTCCTCGGAGACCTGGAGCAGCAGCGCGGTGCCGGTGGCGGCGAGCCCCGCCTCGACGCCCGAGATCAGCCGCATGAAGAAAGGTTCGATGCCGAGCACCCACGCCGGACGGTCCACCACCAGACCGATGGCGCCGGCCCGGCCGTCGGACAGCGCACGGGCGGCGCTGCTGGGGTGCCAGCCCATCCGGGCCGCGATCTCCAGGATGCGCGCGCGGGTCCCCTCCGACACCCCCGGCTTGCCGTTGAGCGCGTAGGAGACCGCGCCCTTCGACACGCCTGCGGCCTCGGCGATGTCGGCGATCGTGGGGCGCTTCTTCGGGGACACGGGGGACATACGGCCTCGGGTGGGGCGGGGCCCGCGGGGGCGGGCCGTGTTCGGCGGTGCGGCCCGCCCAGCTTAACCACGCTGAACCGGTACGCCGCCGTGCGCGCCGCGGTGGCCGGCCCGCGGGGACGGCGCCGCTCGCTCAACCGGTTGAGCGCCGACCGCCTCGTCCGCGCCCGGACCGGCTCGGCCGCCGCGTCCGCACCCCGCGTCCGCACCCCGACCGGGTCGGCCGCCGGGCCCCGCGCCGCGCCGGCCCGCACGCGGCCCGCGTCGGCGAACGCCTCAGCCGCGCACCGCCGAGATCTCCAGCCGGACGTAGTCCGCGACGGGCTCGGCCAGCCGCTCCGCGACCGCCCGCACGAACGGCTCGCGGTCGTCCTCGGCCATGGTGTCCAGCCGGGGGCCGAGGATGAGGGTCGCGAGGAACGCCTCCAACTGCTCGCCCCGCTCGAACACCGCCGGGTCGGGGCGCAGCCGGACGTCGATGTCGGTGAACCCGGCCGCGGCGAGCCGCTCGCGGGTGTCCTCCTCGCCCGCGAACTCCCACGTGTCGGAGGAGGTGCCGGTGACGTCGGCGACGGCCGCGTTGACCGCGGCGATGTTGCCGCGGCCGCCGCAGTCGCTGACCAGGCGGGCCCCGGGCCGCATCCGCTCGGCGAGCGCGGCGAAGAGCGCGGAGTGGTCCTTGATCCAGTGGAAGGCGGCCACGCTGAAGACCGCGTCGACCCGGCCGTCGAAGGGCAGCGGCTCGGTCAGGTCGGCGAGGACGACCTCCACCCGGTCCAGCCGCCCGGCCAGCCGCTCCCGGAGCCGGTCCAGCATGTGGGCGGAACCGTCCACGGCGACGACCCGCCCGTCCGGCAGCCGGTCGAGCAGCCCCTCGGTGTCACGCCCGGTGCCGCAGCCGGCGTCGAGCACGCGCTCGTCGCCGCGCAGCGGCAGTCGTCCGAGTGTGCGCCGCCCCCAGCCGAGGTGCGGCAGCGGCAGGGAGTCGTAGGTCGTGGCGTCCCATTCCCGGGGCATGGCGCTCCAATCGTCGCGCGATCACCGCCGGACACCCGATGGCGGCGGTCCGGTGATCTTCGGCGCCACAGTACGCCCGGCCGCCCGCATGGTGATACGACCGTCTCACATAGTGGCGCGCGGGGTGTGTCGGGACGTCCAGACGGGGGTGCGGTCCTTGTCCACCAGGGCCGCGCGCACGCCTTCGTGGAAGTCGGGCTCGCGGGCCGTGCGGCAGGCGCTCTCCAGCTCGTTGGCGAGGCACTCCGCCAGGCTCGCGTCCGCGCCCGCGCGCAGCAGGTCGAAGGTGATGTCCAGGCTCATCGGGCTGGCCGCGTCGAGCACCGCGAGGGTGTCCTCCGCCCAGGCCCGGTCCGGGGCGTCCACGTCGGCGGCCTCCGCCACGAGCCGGCCGCGCACCCGCGCCAGGTCCGGCGCCGAGAAGCAGCGCTCGATCGCCGCCCGGTGCCCGGCGAGTTCGGAGGGCGGGGCGGCCACCGCGAACCGCTCCAGCACCGCGTCCGGCCGCACGCCCCCCGCCCCGGTCAGCGCCTCCTCCAGCGCGGGCAGGTCGGCGGCGGGCACGTAGTGCGTGGCCAGCCCGCTCTCCACCGCGGCGGCGCCCGAGAGCCGCACCCCGGTCAGCCCGATGTACCAGCCGACCGCGCCGGGCAGCCGCGGCAGGAAGTGGGTCGCGCCGATGTCGGGGAAGAAGCCGATCGCCGTCTCCGGCATCGCCAGCACCGCCCGCTCGGTGGCCACCAGCGCCGAGCCGTGCACCGAGATCCCCAGCCCGCCGCCCATCGCGTAGCCGTCGACCAGCGCGGTGTACGGCTTGGGGTACTGCGCGATCAGCGCGTTCAGGGCGTACTCCGTGCTGAAGTAGGCGCGCACCGCCGCGTCGTCGCCGCGCATCCCCGCGGCGCGCATCGCCAGGATGTCGCCGCCTGCGCAGAACGCCTTCGGCGAGGTGCTGCGCACCACCACCGCCCGGACGGCCGGGTCCTCCCGCCAGCCGCGCAGCAGCCCGCCGAGGCCGCGGGCCATGTCCAGGTCCAGCGCGTTGAGCGCGCCCGGTCGGTCCAGTTCGACGACGCCCACGCCCGCGGCGGTGACCTCGCCCCGCACCGATGCCGAGGCTCCTGCCGTACCCATCTGCCGCTCCCGCCGCTCGCGCCGGCGGCACGCCCGACCTGCGGGGGTGCCCTCTTCCCACGGTCCGCCCGGACGGCGGTCCCGCACCGACCCTACGCGGCAGGTCGGCGCCTTGGTACGCTGCCCGGGAGCCGTGACTGGCGTGCTGGGATGGGTGCAACCATCGGGAAGCGGCTCGAGCTGGACGCAAGTGCCGTACGCCTGGGCCGCCCCGTTGTCGAACCTCCGGAGGACCCCGCCATGGCCGAGCCGTCCGTCACACCGCAGTCCCCGCCGTCCCGCCGGTCCGTCGAATCGACCGCGTTCCGCAGCGCGCTGGAGGTCATCCGGGGCGTCGAGCCGCGGGTCGCCGACGCGATCGCGGCCGAGGTCGCCGACCAGCGCGAGATGCTGAAGCTGATCGCGAGCGAGAACTACGCGTCGCCCGCCGTGCTGCTGGCGATGGGCAACTGGTTCAGCGACAAGTACGCCGAGGGCACCGTCGGCCGCCGCTTCTACGCCGGCTGCCGCAACGTGGACACCGTCGAGTCCCTCGCCGCCGAGCACGCCCGCACCGTCTTCGGCGCGGCGCACGCGTACGTCCAGCCGCACTCCGGCATCGACGCGAACCTCGTCGCGTTCTGGGCGGTGCTCTCGCAGCGGGTGGAGCGCCCGGCGCTGGAGAAGGCCGGCGCCCGCCAGGTCAACGACCTGTCCGAGGAGGACTGGGCCGCGCTGCGCGCCGACTTCGGCAACCAGCGGATGCTCGGCATGTCGCTGGACGCGGGCGGCCACCTCACGCACGGCTTCCGCCCGAACATCTCGGGCAAGATGTTCGAGCAGCGCAGCTACGGCACGGAGCCGACCACCGGCCTGGTGGACTACGACGCCCTGCGCGCGGCGGCCCGCGAGTTCCGGCCGCTCATCCTGGTCGCGGGCTACTCCGCCTACCCGCGCCTGGTCAACTTCCGGATCATGCGGGAGATCGCCGACGAGGTCGGGGCCACCCTCATGGTGGACATGGCGCACTTCGCCGGCCTGGTCGCGGGCAAGGTGCTCACCGGCGACTTCGACCCGGTGCCGCACGCCAACATCGTCACCACGACCACGCACAAGTCGCTGCGCGGCCCGCGCGGCGGCATGGTGCTGTGCGACGACTCGCTCGCCGAGCACGTGGACCGCGGCTGCCCGATGGTGCTCGGCGGCCCGCTGCCGCACGTGATGGCGGCCAAGGCAGTGGCCCTCGCGGAGGCGGGCCGGCCCGAGTTCGGCACGTACGCGCACGCCGTGGTGGACAACGCCCGGTCCCTCGCCGAGGGCCTGCTGCGGCGCGGCGCCAAGCTGGTCACCGGCGGCACCGACAACCACCTCGCGCTGATCGACGTCTCCTCCTACGGCCTGACGGGCCGTCAGGCGGAGGCGGCGCTGCTGGACGCGGGCATCGTCACCAACCGCAACTCGGTGCCGCAGGACCCGAACGGCGCCTGGTACACCTCCGGCATCCGCATCGGCACCCCCGCCCTCACCACCCGCGGGCTCGGCGCGCCGGAGATGGACGAGATCGCCGGCCTCATCGACACGGTGCTGACCGCCGCCACGCCCGCCGCCGCGGCCAAGGGCGGGACGTCGAAGGCGAACTACGTACTGGACCCGGCCGTCGCCGAGCAGGTCGCGGCGCGTTCCTCGGACCTGCTCGCCGGCTTCCCCCTCTACCCGGGCATCGACCTGAGCTGACCGACCCGGCGGCCAGTCCCCGGCAGCCGCCGCACGACACGGCCCGCCCCGAACGCCAACGCGCGTACGGGAGCGGGCCGTTGCCCTGTGCGGGGCGGTTGCTCGGGGCGGGGACGTTGTTCGGGGCGGGGGGCTGTGCCCTGTGGGAGGCGGTACCCCCGGGGCCGCGGGTCTTCCGGCGCCGGGCGGCCCGGCTCTCCCGGCCGCTCAGGTGAAGGACCAGATGACGCCGTGGTTGGCGACGGTCACCGCGACCATGATCGCCAGGTCGGCGACGCCGAGCGCCAGGCCGAGGGCCGCGCGGCCGCGGCGGCGGGTGCCGCGGGCGAACGCGACGAGTGCCAGCACCACGGCGGCGGGGCCGAGCACGACGTTGAGCACGAGCAGGCCGGGCAGGCCGAGCAGGAAGGAGGCGACGGCCATGCCGTCGGCGTCACGGACGTTGCGCGGGACGGCGCCGGTCGCCCGGGCGGTGCCCCGTCCGGTGGGGCGGGGGGCGCCGGTGCGCGTGGCCGGGGAGCCGGCGTCGACCGGGTGCGCTGCGGTGTTCACGGTGTTCCTCCCGGAAACGGTCGGGTCTTCCGGGCCGCCGGTCGGGCGGCGCCGGACGGGCGGCCCGCTCAGCGGTGGCGGCGGGCGATGCCCTCGCGGACGGCGAAACCGAGCAGCCAGGCCGCGATGGCGGCGGCCAGGACGGTGAACACCGCGAGCGAGGTGTGGGCGGCGGCACCCATCAGGATGCCCATCCCCAGCAGGAGGACGACGAGGCTCATGTCTGCTGCACCTCCAGCGAGTCGAGATTTCGGATGACAGTTGTTCACTGACTTCTCCAGTCTACGGTGGCCAAAGTCGGAGAACGGTTGTTTACTGAATGACATGAGTCACACTTCCGACAGCCCGCGGGACAGTCCGGCCGGCCGGACAACCCGCGCGCCGGGGGCGGCCGTTGCCGCACCGCCGACCTCCGCGGGGCGGCCGGCCGGGGAGCCCCGGCCGGGCACCCGCCAGGCCCAGAAGCAGCAGACCCGGCGGGCCCTGCTCGACGCGGGCCTGCGGCTGCTGGAGCACCAGAACCTCAGCAGCCTCGGACTGCGCGAGCTGACCCGGGAGGTCGGCGTCTCGCCAGCCGCGTTCTACCGGCACTTCCCCGACATGGACGGCCTCGGCGTCGCCCTGGTCGGCGAGGCGCTGGGCAGCCTGCACGAGGTGGTCCGCGCGGTGCTGGCCGACGGCGCCGACGGGTCCGCCCCCGACGCCCTGATCGACCGGACCGTCGCCATCACCGCGGCGTACGTCGACGCGCACCGCCCGCACGTCCGCTTCATCGCGCGCGAGCGGCACGGCGGGGTGCGCACCGTACGGGAGGCCATCGCGGCCGAACTCGGCCGGTTCACCGACGAGGTGGCCGCCGGACTGGCCGTACAGCCCGCGTCGGACGGCTGGACGGCCGCCGAACTCCACGTGCTCGCCGGGCTCCACGTCGACCACATGGTGGCGACCGCGGCCGAACTGCTGGAGGCGCCGCTCGGCGACGCGGCGGAGCGGGACCGGATCATGCGGGCGGCGCGGCTGCGGATGCGGATCATCAGCGTGGGCCGGCTGCACTGGCTCGACCCGGACTGAGGCCCCGGGAGGAGCGGCCGGGCCCGCGGGGCGCCCGCCGGGCAGACGGCCGGACCGGCGCGAGGGCGCGCCATGGGCCCGGCCGGGGGTGGACGCGAGGGGGCGCGAACTGGGCCTTTTGGAGTCGGTACGGACCGGTCGCCCGTCCGCACCGGCTCTCCCCCGCCGGCCCGCGCCCCCCTCGTGCACCACGGCACCCATGAGCGCCGTCCCCCGATCATGGGACGGCCCACCGCCCGAAGGGAGGACGGAACGCGCCACCTGCTGGTCGAAACACGCCAGATCACGCGTAGGCTGCTGGGGCGTCCCCGGCAGGCCGCCGCGGGACGCCAAGGACGACCGCCGACCGCCGACCGCCGACCGCCGGAGTGCCGGTATGCCGCCAGCAGCGCCCCTCGCCGATCCGCCGGCCCCCCACCCGGGACCGGCCGCGCGCCTCCACCCGCCGCCGTGCCGTGGGCACGCCGGTCCCGGCGGCCCCCGCGAGCCCGGCACGGACGGCGGAAGCGGCGCGGGCGACGGAAGCGGCCCGCACGGCGCGGGCGACACGGACGGCGCCCACGACACGGACGACGGGTACGACGCGGACGACGGGTACGACGAATACGGCGGGACGGGCCGCGACAGCCGCGCGCACCCCGCCGGCGTCACGGAAGTCCCGCCGCACACCGACGCCGTGGTGGTGCCCCGCCTCATCGCCACCGCCGCGACGAGCAGCGCGCACGAGGCCGAACAGCTCGCGCGGTCCGCGGGGTTGCCGCACGTGCTGGCCCAGCCGGAGACGGCCCGCACCTCCTCCGCGGACACCTACCGGCTGTGGGGCGCGGTGCTGGCCCGCACCGGACGCGGGGACGCGGGTCTGCTGGCGGCGGCCGGCTACCGGCCCGGCCTGCTCGACGTGTTCGACTACCTGATGACCTCGGCGCCGACCGTCGGCGAGGGCCTTGCCCGCGGGGCGGCCCACATCCACCTGATCAGCAGCAACTCGGTGCTGCACATCGAGGAGTCAGGCGACGAGGTGACCATCGGCTACGGCGCGCGCCGCGCCGACGACAACCTGCGCTGGGTGGTGGCGGAGTTCGCGATGGCGGTGCTCACCACCCAGTTGCGGCACTCGACCGGACGCGAGCTCTCCCCGGTCCGCGTGGAGTTCGCCCATCGGGCGCCGCGGCGGCAGGCGTCCCACCGGGAGGCGTTCGGGCGCGCCCGGCTGGAGTTCGGCGCGGACGCCGACGCGCTCACCCTGCACCGGCGGGACCTGGAACTGCCGTTGGACACCGCCGATCCCGCGCTGGCCGCGATCATGCTGCGCGCGGCGGCCACGATGCCGCCGCCCCGGACGCCGCCGACCGCCGCCCCGCCCGCCCCGCCGCCGCCCGTTCCCGGGCTGCGCGAGGTGATCGCCACCCAGCTCCCGAAGGGACGGCCCTCGTTGACGGAGGCGGCGCGGCACCTCGCGATCAGCCCGCGCACCCTGCAACGCCGCCTCGGCGACTCGGGCACCACCTGGCGGGCCGAACTGGACGCGGTACGGCACGAGCAGTGGCTGCGGCAGGAGGACTCGGCGCCGGCGCAGCGCGCGGCGCGGCTGGGCTTCGCCGAGTCGCGCTCGCTGCGGCGCGCGATGAGCCGCTGGGAGGCGGACGCACCGGACGACGGGTCCGGTGGCGGGGGGACCCGTGGCGGCGGCGCACCCGGCGACACGGGGACGGACCACGGGTCCGGCGGACCACAGGAGGCGGGCGGGGCGTGACCGGCGGAACCGGGCGGGACCGGTACGACGAGGGCGGCGACCCGGTGTGCTGGCTGGACCGGGTGTGCGAGGAGTGCGGCGCCTTCCGGGAGACGTCCGCCCCCGACTGCGCCCGCTGCGGCACCCCCTTCCCGGGCGCCCGCCCGGGAAGGCCCGCCGGACCGCCCCCGCTCCCACCGGAGGACGACGGGCCCGGCGGCGGGAGTGCCACGCCACCGCGGACCGGACACGAACCGCCCGGCCGGCGGGCGGAGCCGTGACCGCCGGCGCCGTCCTGGTCTTCAGCGCGACAGCCGGATACCGGCACGCGTCGATACCCGCGGGAGCCGCGGCCCTCGCGGAACTCGCCGAGCGGCAGGGCATGCCCGCCCGCCACACCGAGGACCCGGGCGACCTGCGTCCCGACGCGCTGGCCGGCTGCGCGGTCGTGGTCTTCCTCTCCCCCACCGGCGAGGTCCTGCACGACCGGGCCCGGGCCGCACTGCGCGGCTTCGTCACCGGCGGTGGCGGCTTCCTCGGCGTCCACGCGGCGGCCTGCGCGGAGTACGACTGGCCCTACTACGGCGAGTTGCTGGGCGCCCGCTTCGACGGGCACCCCCCGGTCCAGCCAGCCGACGTGCACGTGCACGACCGTACGCACCCCGCGACCGCGCACCTTCCGGCCGTCTGGCGCTGGACCGACGAGTGGTACGACTTCCGCGCCGGACCGGCCGGGCGGGGCGTCCGGGTGCTCGCCTCGGCCGACGGGACGTCGTACGAGGGCGGCGCGACGGGGGCCGACCACCCGCTGGTGTGGTGCCACCGGGCAGGCGCGGGACGGGTGTTCTACACCGCGCTCGGCCACCTCGGATCCGCCTACGCCGACCCGGACTTCCGCGGCCATCTCGGCGGCGCGCTGCGGTGGTGCGCCGGCGCGGCGGAGTAGGGCTCGTCCCCAGCGCGCGCAGGGGGCGCGCGTTTGAACGTACACGCCCGTAATTCCGGCCTTTCGTGTATTCCTCGGGCGACCGCGCTACTACGCTGAGTGGCTGGCAGGTAAGTGGCGGCGCCGGGGAGTCGGGAGGGCCGTATGGACGCTGGGCCTGCACGGGCGGTGGAGACGGACGTCGTACGGGCGGGGGGACGGCCCGCCGAGCAACTGGCCCGCTTACTGGGCCGCGCCGGGAACGGCGCGCAGGCCGCGCGGCACCTCGCCGAGGCGCGGGACGCGTTGATGCACTACTGCGGCCTCCAGTCCTGCCGGCACGCCAAGGGGCCGCCCCGGGCGATGGACCGGCGCACCTACCGGCACAGCTTCCTGCTGCCGGACGGCTCGGTGCGGCTGGTGTGGGAACTGGAGCACGACACCGGACCGGGCGGCGAGCTGGTGCGCGCGGTCTTCACCGACCGCGGCGAACTGGCCCTGGCGGAGTGGGCGGCAGACGCGGCGTTCGGGCCGCCGCTGCCCCCGCGCACGGTCCCCGGCGCCGACGGGACCGGCGCATTCGCGGGCCTCGCACTGGACGGCGTGCGGGGGCTTTCGGAGCCGCCGGAACCGCCGGACGATCCGCTGCCGTCCGCGCCGCCGCCGTACGCCGAGCGGCCGGGCCGGCGCCGGGCGTACACCGAGGCCGGCTCCCCCGAGCACGCCCGCCGGCTGCTGCGGCGCGCGGCGAACACGAACCCGCCGGGCGAGGACGTCCGGGGCCGCCTGCACGCGGCCGTGGCCCACACCATCGGCATCGTGACCCGCCGCAGCACACGGATCGCCGGCCGCACGGTGTCCTGGTCGCTCTACGAGCACGCGTTCCTCCTGCCCGACGGCAGCGAGCTGAGCCTGTGGGAGATCGACCACACGCGCACCCCGAACGGCAACCCGGTGTGCGAGGTGTACGCCTCCCGCGACGCGGCGCTGGACACGGCGGTCCGCCGGATCGAGGCGGGCTGAGCCGGCGGCCCCGAGCACCCGGAGGGCTCCTAGGACCGGCCGTGCGGATCCTGCCGGCCGTCGCGGTCGGCGGGTCCGGCACGGTCCGCCCGGTGCGCGGCCGCGGCGTCGTGCGCAGGATCGGCGCGGTACGTGGCGTCGTGGCCGTGCGTGGTGTCGGTGCCGTGCGCGCGGTGGGCGTCGTGCGCAGGATCGGCGCCATGGGCCGCGGCGCCCCCGTCGCCCGCCTCGCCGACCGGGAGTTCGGCGCCCGTCGGGAGCGCCGCGTGCCCGGGGCCGCACCCACAGGCGGGGCCGGGCTCGGCGTCGGTGGTGAGCCTGACCAGGGTCAGCCGGGACAGCGGCGGAACCGCCCCGGTCCGGCCGGCCCGGCGCCAGGCGATGAGCACCGTCAGCCGGATCATCTTCCTGGCGACGTACACCAGCAGGGCGGCCAGCGGCAGTTCGGCGAGCGCCGCGGTGAGGATCGCGCCGGCCAGCTCGTCGCTGTTCCAGTCCAGCACGATGTCGAACCAGGCGTCGCAGCACAGCAGGGCGGCCGTGACCAGCGCCCACGGGATGAAGATCTGGAGCCGCCGCCAGGCGCACAGCGCCGTGACGCCGATCGCCACGATCAGGGCGCCGTCGAAGCCGACCCAGGCGAAGCGCCACTGGTCCACCTCGTGGTGGTCGGGCAGGCTGGCCGACAGGTAGCCGATCCACGGGATCAGGAAGAGGAAACTGCCCGTGACGACGGCCAGGAACATCCAGCGCAGGTGCCGCACATGGGGGTCGTGCGGCGAGGGGACCTCGTGAACCATGGCGTCCACTGTGCCGGAAGCGGCGGGCGGCAGCGCTGCGGACCCCGACGAGCCGCCGAGGTCGTGCCGGGGGGTCGGCCCCACCGGGCACGGTCGAGGAGGCCCCCGGGCCCGCCGGTTCCGCGGGCACGGACCCGTCGACTCCGTTCAGGGGCTCGACGAAACCGCCGGGGCGGGCGCCGGCGCCCTCGTGCCGAACGGGGCTAGGGAGCCGACCGCGTCGACCAGCGCCTGGAAGGCGTCCTCGCCCAGCGGCGCGACGACACGGGCCCGCAGGGCGCGGGCGAGCACCCGCGAGGCGGTGTGCACGGAGTCGGCGCCGGCCGGCGTCAGCTCGGTGTAGACGACCCTGCGGTCCTCGGCCGAGGGGCGGCGCCCGACCAGCCCCGCGTCCTCCAGGCGGTCCACCAGCTTGGTGGTGCCCGCGGTGGAGAAACCGAGGGCGGCGGAGAGCTGGTTCATGGGCGCGGCCCGGCCGGGCGCCGTGAGCAGGAACATCAGGGCCTGGAAGGAGCTGGGGGCCAGTCCCTGCTCGGCCTCGACGGTGGCGAGCATGTCGTCGGTGAGCCGGCGCACGCCCGACTGAAGGGCGAGCCACTGCTTCACCAGGGCGAGTTCGTCGGCGTCGGGGCAGGCGGGCGCCGTGTTGCTCCGTCCGGGTTCCACCACCATCGCCCCAGGATAGTCCTCCCGCGAGAATCCAGCGGGCGAGATGTTCTCCGGCGAGACGTCGCAAGCCGCCCCTTCCCGTGAGGACGCCCACGGCGCTCCGGGCGGCGGCCAGACATCGGATGCCTTGCCGCTCCGGACCGACCCGAGGGCGAGGTCGGCACGTCCGCCGGACCGGCCCTACTCGCGGCCCGCTCCCCGGTACAGCTCCAGCTCCCCCTGGAGTTCCAGCGCCAGCACCGTCGCGTGCGGGTCCACGTCGGCCGGGGCGGGCGCGTCGATCCACAGCACGCCGGGGACGTCGTGCAGTCCGCCGGTGACGTGGTGGGCGAGCTCGGCCCCGGTGCCCACCACGGTGACCCTGCGCACCGCGCTGCGCAGGCCGCGGACCGACACCGTCTCGCGCGGAGGGTCGAAGCAGGTCAGGTAGAGCGTGCGCCGGTCGGCGGACAGCGTGCTGGGACCGTAGTGGTGGCCCGGCGGCATACCCGCGACGGTTCCGTACACCGCCTCCGCGTGCCGGGCCGTCCACGCGCCCAGCCCTTCCAGGCGGGCGGTCTGCTCGGGGGTGATGGTGCCGTCCTCCCGCGGTCCGACGTCCAGCAGCAGGTTCCCGCCGGCGCCGACCGTCTCCGCGAGGTGGCGGACGAGCTGCCCGACCGACTTGTGGCGGTGGTCTCGCGGTTGGAAGCCCCAGGAGTCGTTGACCGTCAGGCACAGCTCCCAGGGGCCGTCCGGCGCCCGCATCGGGACGCCCTGTTCGGGCGTGGCGTAGTCGCCGCGGTGCAGCATGCGGGCGTTGAGCACCACCTGCGGGGTGACCGCGAGGACCTGCTCGGCGAGCGCGTCGATGCCCCACTGCTCGGCCGACCGCTCCCACTCGCCGTCGAACCACAGCAGGTCGGGGCGGTAGCGGGTGGCCAACTCCACCACCTGCGCGTCGCGGTAGGCCAGGTAGCGGCGCCACGCGGCGGGGTCCTCCGCGCCCGGCCCGGGGGCGCTGAACCGGTTGTCGTTGACCGGGATGCCGGCCGGCGGGGACGGGTGGCGGACCGTCGCGTAGTCGGGGTGCGACCAGTCCGAGTGCGAGTAGTAGAGCCCGACCCGCAGGCCGTGCGCGCGCAGCGCGTCGGCGTACCCGCCGACCAGGTCGCGGCCGGCCGGGGTGTCGCGGGCCGCCGACAGGCCCGGCTGCCCGCTGTCCCACAGGGCCACGCCGTCGTGGTGGCGGGCGGTGAGCACCGCGTACCGCGCGCCGGCCCGGGCGAACAGCCGCGCCCAGGCGTCGGGTTCGTACCGGGAGGCGGTGAACCCGGCGAGCTGGCCCATGTACTGCTCGCGGCTGACCCGGCCGTCGTAGAACGCCCAGGACTCCGGGACGCCGTCGACCGCGTAGATGCCGTAGTGCACGAAGATGCCGAGCTTGGCGTCGGAGAACCAGGGCTGCATGGGCATGAGCCGCAACCGCTCCAATACATCGGAGGTATGACCTGACGAGCAGACCCTAAGCGCGCGGGCTCCGCCGATCAATCCCCACCAGCGGGCAGGCCGCAGCGGCACCGCCCGGCCGTCGCCGCACCCGGGCCGACCGTGGGACGGGCCTCCGGGCACCGTCGGGAGAGCGCTCTCCCATCGTGGTATAAAGGCAGTTATGACCACCAGCCGTCCGGGTCGCCCGCACCTGCCCACGCTCGAAGACGTCGCACGGTCCGCCGGGGTGTCCCGGGCGACGGTCTCGCGGGTGGTCAACGGCACGCGGAACGTCGACCCGGAGATCCAGAAGGTGGTCCGGCAGGCGGTGGCCAGGACCGGTTACGTGCCGAACCGCGCGGCCCGCACGCTGGTGACCCGCCGCACCGACTCCGTCGCGCTGGTCTTCTCGGTGCCGGAACACCCGGCCGACGACCCCTTCCTGTCGCGGGTGTTCAGCGACGCGTTCTTCGGCCGGATCCTCGGCGGACTGCTCACGGTGCTGCGGCCGCGCGGCATGCACCCGGTGCTGATGCTCGCCGACTCCGACGAGGTGCGGCGGGAACTCGTGGGGAACCTGCGCCAGCAGCACATCGACGGCGTGGTGCTGGTGTCGATAGCGCCCGACGACCCGCTGCCGGACCTGCTGGCCGAGGCCGGGCTGCCCGCGGTGCTCTTCGGCCGGCCGACCACGCGGATGCCGATCAGCTTCGTGGACATCGCCCAGCAGGCGGGCGTCACGCTCGCCGTCGACCACCTGGTGTCGCTCGGACGCACCCGTATCGCCACCATCGCCGGGCCGCACGACTCGCCCGTCGGCCGGGAACGCCTCGCCGGCTTCCGCGACGCGGCGGCCCGGCACGGCCACCCGCGACCGCCCGCCGTCGAGGGCGACTTCACCCAGGAGGGCGGCGAGGCGGCGATGCGCGCGCTGCTGTCCGACCACCCCGGCACCGACGGGGTGTTCGCGGCCAACGACCTGATGGCCCAGGGCGCGCTGCTCGCCCTGAGCGACCTCGGCCGCCGAGTGCCGCAGGACATCGCGGTGGTCGGCTTCGACGACAGCATCGCCGCGACCGCCTCCCGCCCGCTGCTGACCACCGTGCGGCAGCCGGTGGAGGACATGGCCGCGGAGATGGCCCGACTGCTGCTCGCCCTGATCGACGACGCGTCCCAGCAGATCCGCTCGGTGATCTTCCGGACCAGCCTCGTCCGGCGCCAGTCCGCCTGAACCCGCCGCCGCGCACGGTCCGGCCGGGCCCGCACCCGGCGCGGGCCGCCCCCGGCACGCCGGCGTGCCCGCGCCACGCCCCCGCGCGGCCGCGGACCGGCTCATCCCGCCTGCGGCGGCGCCTCGATCGCGATGACGGTGGCGACGATGCCGGCGTGGGCGATCCAGCGGCCGGTGAAGACCTCGGGGCCCACCCCGTCGGCGAGGAGCGGCCCGGGCACCAGCAGGCGGGCGGTGAAGGTGCCGCGGGTCGGACCGGACAGCACCGGGTCCTCGGCCAGCAGCAGTTCGGCCTCCTCGAAGCCGAGCATGCGGTGGTGGTACGGGTACCACGCCTTGTAGACCGTCTCCTTGGCGCTGAAGAGCAGCCGGTCCCAGTGGATCTCGGGCTTCTTCCCCGTCAACTCGGCGAGCGCGGCGCGCTCTTCGGACGTGGAGTGGATGACGTCCAGCACGCCCTCGGGCAGCGGTCCGTCCGGCTCCGCGTCGATGCCCAGCGCCAGGACGTCGGTGGCGCGGGCCACGGCCGCGGCCCGGTACCCGTCGCAGTGCGTGATGCTGCCGACGACGCCCTCCGGCCAGACCGGGGCGCCGCGGTCGGCGTCGTCCCGCGGGATCGGGCCCGCCGGCACGCCGAGCCCGGCGAGTGCCTCCCGCGCGCAGGCGCGGCCGGCGGCGTGCTCGGCCCGGCGCTTGGGGACGGCCCGGGCGACACCGGGCTCCTCCTCGG
This sequence comes from Streptomyces sp. SN-593, assembly GCF_016756395.1. NCBI lineage: Bacteria > Bacillati > Actinomycetota > Actinomycetes > Kitasatosporales > Streptomycetaceae > Actinacidiphila > Actinacidiphila reveromycinica. The sequence continues at coordinate 7,654,767 of NZ_AP018365.1, read as the reverse complement.
GGTGGAGCGGAACGCGGTCCAACTCGTCGCCGTAGGCCGCGCGGGTGCGGACCGAGGCCGGGACCAGGTGCTCGATCACCGGCCCGCCCCCGGCCGGCCGGCGAGGATGCGGCGCGGGCCGAGAGGGCCCGCGGCCCGGGCACCCCACTCGCGCGGGTAGCCGAGCGACGCCTCGGTGAAGCGGATGCCGTCACGGTAGGTGACACGGGGGATGTGCAGGTGGCCGTAGACGACTTCGGTGGCGTGGAAGCGCAGGTGCCAGTCCTCGGTGAGTTCGGTGCCGCACCACAGGGCGAAGGACGGGTAGCGCAGCACCCGGGTCGGATCGCGGTGCAGCGGCCAGTGGTTGGCGAGCACGGTGGGCAGGTCGGGGTCGAGGGCGGACAGCCGTTCGGCGGTCTCGGCGACGCGGGCCCGGCACCAGTCGTCGATGCCGGGCAGCGGATCGGGGTGCAGCAGCATCTCGTCGGTGCAGACCACGCCCAACTCGGTGGACTGGGCCAGCGCTTCCTTCTTGCTGGTGGCACCGGGGGTGCCGTCGCGCCACGTGTAGTCGTAGAGCAGGGCCATCGGGCAGACGGCGACCGGGCCCTTCTCGCCCTCCCAGATCGGGTACGGGTCCTCGGGCGTCACGACGTCGAGGGCGCGGATCTCCTCGACCAGGTGCCGGTAGCGCGCCTCGCCCCGCAGCGTCAGCGGGTCCTTGGGGTGCGTCCACAACTCGTGATTGCCCGGCAGCCAGATGACGGTGCCGAAGTTCTCCTTCAGGGTGCGCAGCGCCCAGAGGATGTCGGCGACGTGCTCGGCGACGTCGCCGGCCACGATCAGCCAGTCTCCGTCGCCGCCGGGCCGCATCTTCTCGACGATGTCGCGGTTGGCTTCGTAGCCGACGTGCAGGTCGCTGATCGCGAGGAGTTGCGGGGCGCCGGCGGTCGATGTCTGCACGCATCCGATCATCTCAGACGGTTCCCGCCCGCGGGCCGACTTCGGGTGTCCACCCGGGGTTTTCCCGTGGCGGCGGCCGGCACCCCCGCCCGAGGCGCCCTCCGTGCGGGGTGCCGGCGTGTCAGTCCCGGTCGACGAGGACGGCGGCTCCCTGGCCGACGCCGACGCACATGGTGGCCAGCCCCCGCGCCGCGCCGGTGCGGCGCATCCGGTGCAGCAGGGTGGTCAGGATGCGGGCGCCGGAGCAGCCGAGCGGGTGGCCGAGTGCGATCGCGCCGCCGGTGGGGTTGACCAGCTCGGGGTCGATGCCGAGCTCCCGCACGGAGGCGAGCGCCTGCGCGGCGAACGCCTCGTTGAACTCGGCCTCCTGGACCGAGTCGATGCCGCGGCCGAGCCGGGCCAGGGCGCGCCGGGTGGCGGGGACCGGACCGATGCCCATGACGTCGGGGTGCACGCCGGCGCTGGCCCCGGCGGCGTAGCGGCCGAGGGACTCCAGTCCGAGGTCCGCCAACGCCTCCTCGCTGACCAGCAGGATCGCGGCGGCTCCGTCGTTCATCGGCGAGGAGTTGCCCGCGGTGACGCTGCCACCGGACCGGAAGACGGGCTTCAGGGCGGCGAGGCGTTCGGCCGTGGTGTCCTCGCGGATGCTCTCGTCCTCGGTGACCACGACCCCGTCGGGGCGGGTGACGGGCAGGATCTCGGCGTCGAACAGGCCGTCCTTGCGGGCCCGGGCCGCGTTGCGGTGGCTGCGCAGCGCGAAGGCGTCCTGGTCGGCGCGCTCGACGCCGTACCGCTCCGCGACCTCCTCCGCGGTCTCTCCCATGGACAGCACGCCGTGCAGCTCGGTCATCCGCGGGTTGACCAGGCGCCAGCCGAGGCGGGTGTCGTGGGTCTGGATCGTCCGCGGCAGGGCCTCGTCGGGGCGGGGCAGCACGAACGGGGCCCGGCTCATCGACTCCGAGCCGCCGGCCAGCACCACGTCGGCCTCGCCGGCGGCGATCATGCGGGCGGCGGAGGTGACGGCCTCCATGCCGGAGGCGCACAGCCGGTTGACGGTCGCGCCGGGCACGGTGTCGGGCAGCCCGGCGAGGAGGCCGGCCATCCTGGCGACGTTGCGGTTGTCCTCACCGGACTGGTTCGCGGCGCCCCAGTAGACGTCGTCGATCCGGGCCGGGTCGAGTGCCGGGACCCCGTCGAGGAGCCCGCGGATCACCGCGGCCGCGAGGTCGTCCGGCCGGACGGTGGACAGCGCACCGCGCAGGCGTCCGATCGGGGTGCGGCGGGCGGCGGCGAAGTGGACTGGGCGCATCGTGGCTCCTCGGTGCCGGAAAACTAGCAGTGCGAGTTTATGCCGTCTCCAGGGCGGCGTACACCCTGCTGAGCAGCGCGTGGAGCTGCTCACACTCGGCGGCGTCCAGCGGGGCGAGGACCTCTTCCTGCACGACGGCGGCCTTGCGCCGGAGCCGTTCCAGCGCGGCGCGGCCCTCGGGGGTGATGGCGACGTTCACCCGGCGCCGGTCGGCCGCGTCGCGGGCGCGCCCGGCGTAGCCGGCGGCGGCGAGGTCGTCGACCACCTTGACGATGTCGCTGGCGTCGACGGACACGCGCGCGGCGAGGTCGCGCTGCGCGTGGGGGCCGAAGTCGGCGAGGGCGGCGAGGACCGCCATGTGCCACAGCCGCAGCCCCTCCTCGGCGAGGCTCGCCGCGAGGCGCGAGCGGGCCTCCTTGCCGGTCTTCGACAGGAGATAGGGGGTGAGCGCCGTGAGGCTGGGGGGCGTCCGCTGTTCCATGACGGCAGTGTAGGCGGTCACCCATGATGGGGCGTGGCCATCGATGGGTTCATTCCTATGAAAGGCCGACCCCCATGATGGGCCACGCCCCCGTACCTACGTTAGGCTCACCCCCATCGTGGGTTCGCACCCATCAATGGGCGGTCTCCCCTGCCCAGCCCCGACCGCCTCCCCCGACCCGCCGCACCTCTCACTTCGGAGCCCCGCATGGACGCCCTCCATCCACGCCTGCTCGTCGGCGACTTCGGCGCCGCCTTCCGCTTCTACGACCGCGTGCTGCCCGACCTGCTCGGCGCCGTCCTGACCAACGGCGGCCCGGACGGGCCGTACGCGAGCTGGGACGTCGGCGACGAGGGGCTGCTGATGCTCCTCGACCGCGCGGCGATGGCCGAGGTCACCGGCGCCTCCCCCGTGCCCGACCCGCCTCCGGCCGGACCGGACCGGTCGATGCTGGTCAGCCGCGTGTCCGACGTGGCGGCCGCCTACGACCTGGCGCTGCGCCACGGCGGCACCGCGGTCGCTCCCCCGACCGGCCGCCCGCAGTGGGGGCCGACCATGCGCACCGCCCACCTGCGCGACCCGGAGGGCAACCTGCTGGAGTTCCAGTCCTACTGACCGCCCGGCCGCTCCCCGGCCGCGGTGCGGACCCGGCACAGCCTCCCACCGGGAGGGCCGGCGCCGCGGTCAGCCGCGGGAGCGTCCGTGCAGGCGCTCCAGCTCGCGGCGGTCGCGCTTGGTGGGGCGGCCTGTACCGCGGTCGCGCAGCCCCATGGCGAGGACGTCGGTGCGCGGCGGCGGGGGCGGGCTGTTGTCGACGTACGCCTCGACGGCGACCGGGGCGCCCACGCGCTTGGCGAGCAGGCGGGAGACGACCACCACGCGCTCGCGCCCGGCGTGCAGCAGCCGCACCTCGTCGCCGACCTTGACGGCCTGCGCGGGCTTGACCCGCTCGCCGTTGACCTTGACGTGGCCGGCCCGGCAGGCGGTCGCCGCCTGCGACCTGCTCTTCGTGAGCCGTACGCACCAGATCCAGGAGTCGACGCGGACGGTGCCGCCGGTGTGCTCGTGTTCTGCCGCCATGGAAGGAAGCCTACGGCGGGCGTCCAGCGGTTTTCAGCGCATCGGCCGGACGGGTGAGCGCGCCGCGCCCGGCGGACGCGCCCCCGAGGCCGGCGGGACGCGCCCCCGGGGAGGCCGCCCCGGCTACCGGGCGTACACCGCCACGAAGTCGCGGGTGGCCTGGACGTAGTAGCGGTTCGGCGGGTCCTCGAAGTCGAGGATGTTGGTCGGCACGGGATCGGACGGGTCGTGGCTGCCGTCGTACGACATGAAGGACGGCCACGCGCGGTTCATGTCCAGCGGCATGGCGCGCACGGCGCCGGCCCGCTGCATCAGGTCGGCGAGGCTCTGCGCGGACAGCGCCTGGCCGACGACCATGATGACGTCGCCCTGGGCGGTGACGCCGACACCGGAGCGGGGCACGAACATGCCGCCCTGGTCGGCGACGCCCCACTTGGAGCCGTCGTCGATGTCGGGGACGACCTTGCCGCCGTCGACCATCAGCTCCAGGCACTGGCGGACACCGACCACGTCGGGGGTCATGCGCACGTCGCGGCCCCAGACCCCGACCTTGATGGAGCCGTCCTTGGAGAAGACCTCGGAGGCGGCGCCGTCGCGCAGTTCCCCGTCGGTCTTCCCGTCGAGGTAGAAGCCGCCGCGGGAGCCGCCGTCGGTGATGCGGAAACCGCCGTTCCAGGTGGCGACGAGGCCGGTGCGCTGGCCCTTGGGGATGGTGGGCGGCACGTCGAAGGTGCCGCCGGGCTCCATGAAGCCGGGGTGGAGCTGGAAGCGGGCGTACTTGCCGCTGATCCAGGCGACGGCGGCCTCGTAGGAGGTGTGGTCCTCGTCGGGGCGGACGTAGGTGCCCTGCACGAGGGGCTCGCCGCGGGCGCTGCTGAGGGTGCGGTAGACGCCCTCGCCGGGCAGGGCCGGGCTGACCGGCGGCCGCAGGGGGGAGCGCATCGGGACGAGGGGCCGGCCCGGGGCGGCCGCGTGGTCTCCGGGCGCGGCGCCGGCCGCGGCGGTGGCGCCCGAGGTGGCCTTCATCCGGGCCAGCGCGTCGGCGGACAGCGTGCCGCCCACCCGCGGCGGGTTCATCCGGTACTGGACGTTCTCCAACCTGTTCACCACGAAGCCGAGTTCGTGGTCGCGTGCCCACTCCGCGAGGCGGGCCTCGGTGCTGTCGCTGCCCGGGTAGGTGAGCGCCTTGCCGACCGACCAGCCGACGGTGCCGGCGCACACCAGGCAGACGCCGAGCGCACTGCGCGTGGCGATGCGGCGGCGACGTAGCTGCTCGGGGGTCAGGTTTCGGCGGTGCTTCCAGGGCAGCAGCCGCCTGCGCGGTCCTCGTCCGCGCCCGCGACCGCCGCCCGGCGGGTCGACGGTGTCACCGTCCGGCTGCTGTTCGGCGATCGTCATGCCGCTCCTCCCGCGTGCTCGCGCGCACATCATCCGCTTTTCCTACGTAATGACCCAGGTGGGTGCGGCCGTACCGCCCGAGCGCCGGGAAACACCCGGCCGCCGCACGCGTCGGCGCCGTATGGTGGCCGGGCTCCGGGGGCCGGGGCGGCGTCGAGGAGGGGCGGCGGCAATGGCGGGACACGACGAGGTGGCGGCCGCGATGGCGCGGGCCGGGGTGCCCGGGGACCGGATCGCCGCCGTCACCCCGCTGGCCGGGGGCACGTACAACGCGCTGCACGCCGTGGACCTCACCGACGGCACCCGGTGGGTCCTCAAGGTCCCGCCGCCCGCGCACCTGCCGCGGCTGCGCTACGAGGCCGGGCTGCTGCACGGCGAGGAGTGCTTCTACCGCGGCGCCGCGGCGGCGGACGTGCCGGCGCCCCGGGTGGTGCGGGCCGAGCCGGACGAGGGCGCCGCGCGGACGCCCTACCTGTTGATGACGCACCGCCCGGGTCGGCCCTGGCACACCGTGGCGGCCGAGGAGGGCGTCGGCGAGGGCGAGGGCGCCCGGCTGCGCGGCGAGTTGGGCGCCCTGGTGGCGCGGCTGCACGCGGTGCGCGGCCGGCGCTTCGGCTACCCGTCGGGCAGCACCGGGCCGCTCACCGACCGGTGGGCGCCCGCCTTCACCGCGATGGCCGGGGCGATCCTGGACGACGCCGAGCGGTACGGCGCGTGGCTGCCGGTCCCGGTGGCCGAGGCGCGCGCGGCGTTCGCGGCGGCGGGCCCGCTGCTGGCGCGGGTGGCAACTCCCGCGCTGGTGCACTTCGACCTGTGGCCGGGGAACGTGCTGCTGGTCGGGGAGGGCGGGGCCCGTACCATCGGCGCGCTGATCGACGGGGAGCGGATGTTCTGGGGCGACCCGCTGGCGGACTTCGCGTCGCTGGAGCTGGTGGGCGGCCCGCCGGAGGACGACCCGGCCTTCCGCGCCGGGTACGCGGCGGGAGGCGGGCGTCCGGAGTGGGACGCCGAGGCCCGGCGGCGGATCGCGCTGTACCGCGCGTACCTGCACCTGATCATGCTCGTCGAGGTGGTGCCGCGCGGCTACACCGGGGAGCACCTGGCGTGGACACGGGAGTTCGCCGGGTCCCGGCTGCCCGCCGAGCTGGCGGCGGCTACCGGATGAAACGGGGGTGAACCGGGCGCGGGGCCGGGGTCGGCAGTGACGGAAGTGGCCGAATCCTTTCGGAGGACCGGTGTGCTCTGAGAGGATGCCCCTGCGGCTCGCGGCCGCCCTGACACGGCCGTAGGCAGCGCATTTCGCCCAGGCGGGGTGCCCCACGAGGAGGCGGTGATCTGCGGATCACCGCCTCCTCGTGCTGCCGTGCCGGGCCGCCCGCTGGCCGGTACGGCCCTCTTGACGCGGCTACGGCAGGGTCGCGACCACCGCCGCGTACGACAGGCCGGCCCCGTAGCCGAGCAGCAGCGCGGTGTCGCCCGAGGAGGCGTCGCCGGCGGCGAGTACCGCGTCCATCGCCAGCGGGATCGACGCTCCCGAGGTGTTGCCGCTGGTCACGATGTCCTTCGCGACGGCGACCCGGGACGGCAGGCCCATCGACTTCGTCATGCTGTCGATGATCCGCTCGTTGGCCTGGTGCGGGATGAAGGCGTCGAGGTCCTCCGCCCGTAGTCCGGCCGCCTCGACCGCCCGCGTGGCCACCTTCGCCATCTCGTACACCGCCCAACGGAAGACCCGCTGGCCGTCCTGGCGCAGCGCGGGGAAGGGGTGGCCGGGGTCGTCCCGGAGCGTGTTCCACGGCACGCTCTGCCGGATGGCGTCCGCCTGCGAGCCGTCGGCGCCCCACACGGCGGGGCCGATGCCGGGGGTCTGCGAGGGCCCGACCACGACCGCGCCCGCGCCGTCGCCGAAGATGAAGGCGGTCGAACGGTCCGTCAGGTCTATGATGTCCGACATCCGTTCGACCCCGACCACCAGCACGTGCCCGCCGCGGGCGCGCACCGCGTCGGAGGCGAGCACCACGCCGTGCACGAACCCGGCGCAGCCCGCGGAGACGTCGAAGCCGGCCGCCTGTTCGGCGCCGATCCGGTGGGCGATCTCGGTGGCGATCGCCGGGGTCTGCATCAGGTGGGTGAAGGTGGCGGCGATCACGCAGGTGACGTCGTGCGGGGTGATCCCCGCGGCGGCGATCGCCTTCAGGGCGGCCGCCTCGGCCATCACGCCCAGCGTCTCGTCCGGCTCGGCCCAGCGGCGGGTCACGATGCCGGTGCGCGCGCGGATCCACTCGTCGGAGGAGTCGATGTGGCGGCACGCCTCGGCGTTGTCCACGATCCGCCGGGGGCGGTACGCGCCCACTCCGAGAATGCGGCTGTGCGGTGCCCCCATGGGCACGGCGATCTCAGCTTTCATGGGAGCCTTTCAGGCCATCGAACGGCCGGGAGGTCCACGCCCCGGCCGCGGCACCCCCCACGGGGTGCCCCGATGATTCTCCCGCTCCTGATGCGGCCCGGCGCACAGCCACCCCGTCACCCGGCCAGTCCTGGCCGGTCGGGCGACGTGCGCCGGGCATTCCTACCGGGCGGGCACGGACGGGGAGGCGGCACCGTCGGCGTAGGCACGCGCGTAGCGGGTGTCGCCCAGGGCGGTGCGCGCGGTGCGCTCGTACTCCTCCCGGACGGCGCGCAGTTCGGGCGTGCCGCGCTGCGGGTGGCCGACGCTGCGCCAGAACGTCTCGCCGTGGCCGTAGACGCGGACGGCGTGCTCGGCCCGGCCGGCGGCGGCGAGCGCGGCGGCCAGCAGGTCGAGGCCGAGCGCGGTGCCGAAGGCGTCACCCAGTTGCCGTTTGGCGTCGAGCATGGCGCGGGCGCGGGTGGCCGCCTCGTCCGGGCGGCCCTGGAACAGCGCGATCAGGGAGAGCTGGTAGTCGAGGTAGGAACGGGTCCACCACTCGCCGATCTGCTCGCAGTGGGCCCGCAGTTCGACCGCGTCGCCCCGGGCCCGGTCCAGGTCGCCGAGGCCGGTGCTGGCGAAGACGGCCACCAGGTGGCAGCGCAGCCGCGCCGGGGAGTCGAAGGCGAGGCCGGGCGCGGCGTCGAGCGCGGCGCGCACGACACGGCGGGCGTCCTCGGCGCGGCCGGTGAGCAGCGCCAGCAGCCCGGCGAGGTAGGCGGCGCCGAGCTGACCCTCCTTGTCGCCGTCGTCGTCGGCGGCGCGCGTCGCCTCCTCGCTGACGCGTAACGCCTGGTCGTAGGCGCCCTGGAGGGTCAGGACCACGCCGAGGGCGGCCAGCGCGCGGGTGCGGGCCGGGCCGGGCCGCACCGGGCGGCGCGCGGCGGGCGGTACCGGATCGCGCGGCACCACGGGCGTCGGGTCGGAGGGCGGTGCGGCGGGCGGCGGGTCGGAGGGCGGCGCGGCGGGCGGCCGGTCGGCGGACGGCGGTGCGGCGGAGGCGCGCGGGTCCGGTACGGCCAGCGCGCGTTCCAGCGCGGCGCGGGCCTCCTTCAGCCGGCCGCAGCAGGTCCAGAAGAACACCAGCAGCCCGGCGAGTTCGGCGCCGCGCTCCGGGTCGGCGTCCGCCAGGTGCTCCAGCGCGGTGCACACGTCGGTGTGGGCCTCCTCCACCGTCCGGTAGCAGCGGCCCTGCTCGCCGCTGCTCCAGTTCCGCTCGGCCCGGCGGACCAGCGCCAGGACGTGGTCGGCGTGGCGGGCCGCCAGTGCCTCCTCCTCGCCCAGTCCGCGCAGCCACTCGCGGCCGTACTCGCGGATGGTGTCGAGCATCCGGTAGCGGGGGCCGTCGCGGCGCACCACGCTCTGCGCGACCAGGCGCTCGACGCCGGCCGCGACGGCGTCCGGGTCCAGCGGGCCGCCGGCGGTGACCGCGCGGGCGGAGGCGAGGTCGAAGGAGCCGCGGAAGACCGTGAGGCGGGCCCACAGCAGGCGGTCCAGCGGTGCGCACAGCTCGTGGCTCCAGCCGATGGCGGCGCGCAGCGTCAGGTGGCGGCGCGGCCAGACGAACCCGGAGCGGCGGACCAGCACGTCGAAACGGGAGTCCAGGCGGGCGGCGACGTCGGCGACGGAGGTGTCCGGGCCGACCTGGGCGGCCGCCAACTCGACCGCCAGCGGTATGCCTTCGAGCTTCCGGCAGATCAACGAGGCCGCCTCGGTGGCGCCTTCGGCGGACAGGGCGTCCGGGTCCTGGGCGCGGACGCGCTGGGCGAACAGTTCCCGCGCGTCCTCGGCGACGGGCAGCGGATCGACCTCGACGACCTGCTCGGCCATGCACCCCAGCGGGCGCCGGCTGGTGGCGAGCATGCTCAACCCCGGTACGGCGCCGAGGACTTCGTCGACCAGCCGGGCGACCGGCTCGACCAGGTGCTCGCAGGAGTCGAGCACCAGCAGCAGCCGTTTTCCGGCCAGCCACTCGCACAGCGCGTCCACCGGCATCCGCGGGGAGTGGTCGGACAGGTCGACGGCGTCGCTGACGGTGGCGAGCAGGAGGTCGTCGCCGTCGAGGGTGGCCAGGTCCGCCCACCAGACACCGTCGGGAAAGGTCCCCGGCGACAGTTCGGCCAGCCGCGCGGCCGCGCGCTGCGCCAGCCGGGTCTTGCCGACCCCGCCGACGCCGGTGAGTGTGAGCAGCCGGCGCGACGCCAGCAGACCGCCCAGCCTGGCCAGTTCGGGTCCGCGTCCCACGAAACCCGTCGTCTCCTGCGGAATGAAGCCCTTCATGGTCACAGCCTCGCATCGCGCGGAAGTGTTTCGCGCGGCCTTCCAGGAACGGTGTTCCCGCCGCCGTGTCCGAAAACGATCGCGCGGGCGCGCCCGACCCCGCCCCGACATACCGTCAACCGCTCCTCCGCATACCGGCGGACCAGCCCATTTCACCCTTCCGCGCTGTCGAGTTGATCGAGTTCACGGAAGCGAACACGATTAAACAGGATGTGCGGATCACGGTCCGGCAACGCCTCGACAGGGAGACGTTGACGCACTTCTCCATGTGGCGTAGAACTACCCTGCGATTGCGATGGCGTTTCATCTTGGTGACTTCTGTTGGAAACGGATCGGCGGGAAGAGACGCCGAGGCATCCACAACCCGCCGGTTCTCGCCAGCCGTCCACCGGATACGCCCACACACACATGGAGGCACCATGTCGGAGGTCGAGTCGTCGGGCAGCACGGGCAGCCCGCTGTCCGCGACCCGCAGGAACCTGCTCAAGGGCGTCGGGGCCGCGGGCCTCACCGCCGCGGGCGGCGGCCTGCTCGCGGCGTGCGGGGGTTCCGACAAGAAGAAGTCGGAGAGCAAGCAGCCCGTTGCGGGCAGCACGGTGACATTCGGGTCGAACTACTCCGACCCGGCCGTCAAGACCGCGTTCGCGTCCCTCACGGCGGCCGCCACCGCGGCGACCAAGGTGAAGGTCAAAATCAACACGGTCGACCACGACACCTTCCAGACGAACATCACCAGTTACCTGCAGGGCACCCCGGACGACCTTTTCACCTGGTTCGCCGGATACCGCATGCAGTACTTCGCGGCGCAGGGACTGGCCGAGCCGCTCGACGACGTGTGGGAGAAGATAGGCGGCAACTTCAGCGCCGCGGCGAAGAAGCTGTCCACCGGGCTCGACGGGCACCAGTACCTGGTGCCGATCTACAACTACCCGTGGGTGGTCTTCTACAACAAGAGCGAGTTCGCCAAGCGCCACTACACCATCCCCACCACGTGGGACGAGTACGTCGCGCTGGCGAAGCAGATGAAGAAGGACGGCATCATCCCGATCGCCTTCGCCGACAAGGACGGCTGGCCCGCGCTCGGCACCTTCGACATCCTCAACATGCGGATCAACGGGTACGACTACCACACCAAGTTGATGACCCACAAGATCCCGTGGACCGACCAGGGCGTGCACACCGTCTTCCAGCACTGGGCCGAGATCCTGCCCTACACGCAGACCGGTGCCAACGGGCGGCTGTGGCAGGACGCCGCGAAGGCGCTGGAGGCCAAGCAGGCCGGCATGATGTTCCAGGGCACCAACCAGGTCGCCGCGCAGTACGTGACGGACAAGGCCGACCTGGCCGACCTGGACTTCTTCACCTTCCCGGCGATCAACCCGCAGTGGGGCCAGGACTACATGGACGCGCCCACCGACGGGTTCATGCTCAGCAAGAAGGCGAAGAACACCGACGCCGCCAAGGCGATCCTGGAGTACATCGGCACCGGCCCCGCCGAGTCCACGTACCTCAAGACCGACCAGTGGGACGTCGGCCTGGTCAACGGCCTCCAGGTGCCGACCTACGACGCGATCCAGAAGAAGTCCGTGCAGGAGATCGCCAAGTGCAAGGCGGTCGCCCAGTTCATGGACCGCGACTCGGACCCGGCGATGGCCAACGCGATGATCGCGATCTGCCAGAAGTTCATCGACGACCCGAGCAGCTCCAACATCACCAAGCTCCAGCAGAGCGCGGAGAAGCAGGCGAAGGCGATCTACTCCTGATGAGCGCCACGTCCCAGGGGCGTACCCCGGCGGCGGTGTCGGACAAGCCCGAGGACTCCACGTCCCCGGCCCGGCGCCGCCGCCGGCGGTTGCGCACGATGACCGTCCGCGACCGCATCGTGGTCGCGGTGCTGCTCGGCATACCCCTCCTGCTCGACCTGGCCTTCGTCTGGTTCCCGGCGATCGGCACGGTCCTGCTGTCGTTCACCAAGTGGAACGGCGTGGGCAGCCTGCACGAGAAGACCTGCCAGCCCAACATGCCGTCGATCCTCAACAACGGCTGCTGGTACGGCGTGCAGAACTACCACCAGGCCGCCACCATCTACCCCGAGTTCTGGCCCGCGGTCCGCCACAACCTGCTGTGGCTGGCGGTCTTCGTGGTGATCGCCACCCCGCTGGGCATGCTCTTCGCGGTGCTGCTCGACCGCGGACTGCGCGGCACCCGCGTCTACCAGAGCCTGCTCTTCCTGCCCGTGATGCTGTCGCTGGCGCTGATCGGCATCATCTGGGAGTTCGTCTACTCCCAGAACTACGGCCTGATCAACACGGTGATCGGCAGGAACGGGAACAGCAACGCGATCGACTGGCTCGGCAACCCCCACCTCAACCTGTGGGCGGTGCTGCTGGAGGCGACGTGGCGTCAGGCGGGCTACGTCATGATCCTCTACCTGGCCGGGCTCAAGGCCGTCGACCCGACGCTGCGGGAGGCCGCGATGATGGACGGCGCGAACCCGTGGCAGACCTTCTGGCGGGTGATCTTCCCCGTGATGAAGCCGATCAACATCGTCATCATGGTGGTCACCGTCATCGAGAGCCTGCGCGCCTTCGACCTCGTCTACATCACCAACAAGGGCATCAACGGCCTGGAACTGCTGTCGGTGCTGGTGACCTCGAACATCGTGGGCGAGACCCAGCGGGTCGGCTTCGGCTCCGCGCTCGGCGTGGTGCTCCTGGTGATCTCCCTGGTTCCGATCACCATCTTCCTCTACCAAGCGTTCCGCCGGGAGGACACCCCGTGAGCTCCGAGACCCTTACCCGCCCGCGGGCCGAGGCGCCGCGGGTCGGCGGCCCCGGCGCCAAGCCGAGGCTGCGCGGGCAGATCGCCTCGCAGGCGTTCCTGATCATCGCCTCGGTGCTGTGGATCCTGCCGATCCTCTTCGCGCTCTACGTGGCGGTGCGCCCCTACTCCGACACCCGCAAGTACGGCTACGTGTCGATGCCGCACCACCTGACCTTCCAGAACTTCCGTGACGCCTGGTCGCAGTCGGACATGGCGCACTTCTTCTGGAACTCGGTGCTGATCACGGTGCCGGCGGTGGTGATCGTGCTCGCGCTGGCCTCGGGCGTCGCCTTCGTCCTGGTGCGGGTCAACGTCAAGGTGAACGTGGCGCTGCTGATCCTGTTCACCGCCGGGAACCTGCTGCCGCAGCAGGTCATCATCACCCCGCTCTACCGGATCTACCTGAAGATCCCGCTGCCGCACTTCCTCGCGGACAGCGGCCTGATGTACAACTCGATCTTCGGTCTGATCGTCGTCAACGTCTCCTTCCAGCTCGGCTTCTGCGTCTTCGTGCTGAGCAACTACATGCGGTCGATCCCGGGCGAGATGTACGAGGCGGCGCTCGTGGACGGGGCCGGCCTGTGGACCCGGTTCTGGCGGCTGACCGTGCCGCTGTGCCGCCCCGCGCTGGCCGCGCTCGCGACGCTGCTGACCACCTGGATCTACAACGACTTCTTCTGGGCGATCACGCTGATGTCCTCGGGCGACAAGCGCCCGGTGACCTCGGCGCTGGCCAACCTCCAGGGGCAGTTCGTGAGCAACCAGAACCTCATCGCGGCGGCCGCGATGATCGCCGCGATCCCGACGCTGGTGGTCTACCTCTGCCTCCAGCGGCAGTTCATCGCGGGCCTGTCACTGGGGTCGAGCAAGGGCTGAGCCCGCGCGTCACGCGCCGTACGCCGCCAGCGCGGCTTGGAGCCTGGGCAGGTCCGGGCCGTGCGCGGCGTTCAGCCCGGTCAACGCGCTGGTGCGGCGCAGCCGGTAGTCCACCGTGTTCGGATGGACGTGCAGCCGTTCCGCGGTGCGCCGCCGGTCCAACCCGCAGGCCAGGAAGGTGCGCAGGGTCTCCAGCAGGTCCTCCCGGCCCTCCAGCGGGCGCAGCAGCGCGGCGAGCCGGTCACGGGCCGGGCTCGGCAGCGTGAGCTGGTACTCCAGCAGCACGTCGTCCAGCCGGTACAGGCCCGGGCCTCGCCCGCAGCTCTCGGCGACCTGCCGGACCCGGGCGGCCAGCCGGGCCGCCCCGGCGACGTCCTGCGGCGGCGCGGCGACCGCGGCCGCGGTCAGCTCGGCGCCGCAGGCCCGTGCCATGTCCCGCAGCAGCCCGGCCAGCCGGTCGAAGTCGGCGTCGGCACGGGGGTCCTGGCCGGGGTAGGCGCCGGCGGCGGCGCCGGGGTCCTGGGGACCGGCGGAGGAGCCGGCGCGGAGGCCCTGACCGCTGGAGGAGCCGGCGCGGGGTCCCTGGCCCACCGGGGAGCCGGCGCCCGCACCGGCGTCGTCGGTCCCGGCGAGGCGGTCGATTCCCGTGCGCGGGTCCACTCCCGCGGGGGTGCCCCCGGACCGGAGCGCGGCCGCGGCGGGCACCAGTGCCACGCCGCCGTCGGGCGACAGGGCCGACAGCGCCTCGCCGTGCGCCCAGCGGTCCAGCTCCGCGCGCATCCGGCGCAGCTTGCGGCCCGCCGCGATCCCCGTGTCCACGCCGGGCGTGCGCTCGTCCGGGTGCGGGGCGGCCGCCACGCTCACCACCCAGTAGCGCTCCGGCAGTCGCATGCCCGCCCGTTCGGCCGCCTGCCGGGCCGGGCCGCCGTCCAGCAGCGCCGACAGCAGTGCCTGGCGCGCGCTCTGCCGCTCGCCGAGCGCCGCCCGGCTCTCGGCGATGTACCCGGCGAAGACCGACTCGGTGACCGCGTTGAGGTAACGCAGCAGCAGCTTCTGCGCGGTGAGCACGTCGGCCAGGTCGTCCGGCCCGGCCTCCGCCAGCACCTCGTCCAGGCACTCGTACGCGCCCAGGAAGTACGCCCCGACCACCGCGTCCAGCGGGATGTGCTCCTGCGCGCGGCGCACCGCCGAACGGTGCGTCAGCTCCAGTTGGTCCGCGGTGGGCGGCTGCCCGGTCCGCAGCACCTGCGCGAAGGAGCGGATGCCGCGGACCACGACCGCGGTGATGTCCCCCCGCAACTGCTCGGCGGGCAGCGACGCGTAGACCGGTATCCGCTCCGTCAGCCGGGTGACCACACGGGCGGCCAGCTCGTGCACGGCCGTGACGAGCCGCTTGTCCAGCGGGACACCGCCGATGCTGATCGGACCGGTCGGGGCGGGCGGCAGGACCGACGGGGCCGGGGCGGCCGACGGCCCCGGGGGCGTCGAGGAGGCCGGGGCGGCCGGGCGGGTCGGAGTCGTCCGGGCGGCGGGGCCTGGCTCCGCCGCGGGCTGCGTCGTCACAGGGCACCTCGCGGGTTGCGGGCGCGCGGGTCGGATCGCGGAGCCGTACGCGCCCCGATACGGGACCTTCCACTATTACCTACGGGTAACCCCGGTGTGAAGTGAGGCTCCCGGCTTTGTGCCCGGTCACAACCCGGCGGGTGAAAGTCTGCGCCACCGCCCCAGGCTCACCGCGGTCCGGCCCGGCCCATGATGACGTGACCCCGTGAGACCCGCCGAACCCGTCCGCCCCACCCGCACCGCGCCGACCGCCCGGCCCACCACGGCCGCCGCGGCCGCCGCGCACCCCCGACCGCCCCACGGCAGCCGACGCATCGCCGGCCGCCCCACGGCAGCCGGCGCCCCACCCACCGCCGTCATCCGACGCACCGCCGTCACCCGACGCACCGCCGTCACCCGCCCGACCACCGAGCACCCGAGGAGAGCCGTGCGCAAGCCCCACGCCCTGGCCGTGACCGCCGCACTCGCCTGCACCTGCATGCTCCTGCCCGCAGCCGCCGCGTCGGCCGCGGCGCCGTCCGCGACCACCGCGCCCGGCGCGACCGTGCCGGACCAGGACCCCTTCTACGCCGCCCCGGCCGACATCGCGTCCTACGCGGCCGGCGCGGTCGTGGACAGCCGTCCCGTGCCGGACGTCAACCTCTTCGGCATCTCCGTGCCGGTGAACGCCTGGCAGATCTCCTACCGCACGAACGACTCGCACGGACGGCCCGAGTTGGCCGTGACGACGCTCGTGGTGCCCAAGGCCGCCTGGACCGGCTCCGGGAAGCGGCCGGTGGTCTCGCTCCAGACGCCCGAGGACAGCGTCGGCACCAGTTGCGCGCCGTCGTACCAGATCGCCACCGGCAAGGACGTGCAGGACGCCGCACTGGGCGCCCAACTGCTCGCCGCGAACTGGGCGGTGGCGGTGCCGGACTTCGAGGGGCCCGCGTCGGTGTTCCTCGCCGGTCCGCAGGCCGGGCACGCCGTGCTCGACGGCATCCGCGCGGTGAAGGCGTTCGGCGCCGCGGGCGTCGGCCCGTCCAACCCCTGGGCGCTGGACGGCTATTCGGGCGGCGCCGAGGCGACCGGCTGGGCCGCGCAGCTCCAGCCCTCCTACGCACCGGACGTGAGGCTGGCCGGTGCCGCGATCGGCGGACTGCCCTCCGACCCGGCCGCGGTCGGGCGCTACATCGACGGAACCGCCTTCGCCGGCTTCGAGTTCGCCGCCGCCTACGGGATCGCCACCGAGTTCCCCGAGGCGGGCATCGACGGGCTGCTCAACGCCAAGGGCCAGAAGGACTTCGCGTCCATCAAGGGCACCTGCGAGACGAACATCCTGCCGGCGTACGCCTTCCGGAAGCTCAACGAGGACACGTCCGTCGCCGACCCGTTCTCCGTCCCGTCGGTCGCGGCCGTCCTGCGCGCCAACACGCTCGGAGCGGTCGCCCCGTCCACGCCGGTCTACGACTACCACGCCGACACCGACGAGATCGTGCCCGTCGGGCAGGACGACACCACCGTCGACGGCTGGTGCGCGGCCGGCGGCACCGTGCAGAAGGTCCGCGACCTGCTGGGCGAGCACGTGGAGGAGGTCGTCGCCCGCGCGGTGTCGGTGCAGGTGTTCCTGGCGGACCGCTTCGCCGGCAAGCCCGCGGGCGACAACTGCTGACACCCCGTCCCGGTCCGCGGCCCGCCCCGGCCGGTCGGAGGGCGCCCGATCCGCCTCGGACGGTCGGGCACCCTCCGCAGTGCGTGGCCGGGCCGGGCCCGGCGCTGCGGGGAACGCGGGGCGCGCGGCGCTTCCGCCGGGCACCCGCGTTCCGCCACGGGGAGCCTCCGCCGAGCCTGACGGCCCGGGGGCCGGTCCCCGTCCCGTGCGGGGCCGGGCGAGTCGCCGCGCCGTGCGGGCCGGACACGCGGTGCGGACGGTCACGCCGTGCGAACGGTTGCGCCGGGTGGACGGTTGCGCCGGGTGGACCGGTCGGCAGCGGCCGCGCCATGGCGCGCGCTACGGCCGAATGGAGGGAATTGGCGCGCATTCCGGTCGATGGTGGTGCGAGGGACGCCAACGCGGGCAGGAGCTAGCCGACCGACCACCAGACCGACCGACACCACCGAGCTCCCTACCGCGCATCGAGACCCACATGACCGTCACCACTGTCGCCAACCCGCGTGGCGACCCCGGATACGAGGCGACGCTGCCCTGCGTGCCGCAGAGCGCGCGGTCGGCGCGCAGCCTCGTGTCGATCGTGCTGAGCGTGTGGGCGCTGGACGACCTGGCCGACGACACCACCCTGGTGATGGACGAACTGGTCGCCAACGCAGCCCGCCACGCCAGCGGTTCGCGGCTACGGGTGTCGATCACCCGCCCGGCCGACCACCTCGTCCGGGTCGCGGTGACCGACCACTGCCCCGAACTCCCGGTACTCATGCGCCCGGACGCGCAGGACGAGCGCGGCCGCGGCCTCGTCCTGGTCACCGCCCTCGCCGCGGCATGGGGTGCCGTCCCCCTGCGCCGCGGCAAGCGCGTATGGGCCGAGGTCGGCCCCCACCCCTGAGCAGGGCGCACCCGCTCCGCCCCTGCCCGGCCCGCGTCGTCCGCCCGCACCCTGGCACCCTGTCCCGCGTGGACCCGAGAACGTACGCCGTGGACGGCTCGCCGTCCGTGACGGCCGACGAACTGTGCGACCGGATCGACCTGCTGGACCGCCGCGTCGCGGCCTTCGTGGCCGACGCGGAGTCGAGCGCCGCTCGCCGGACCCGCGTGCGGGGCGCCCTGGCGCAAGCGCACGCCCGGTGGCCCGTGGCAGGGGGACGACCGCCGCTGTTCGGCGTTCCGGTCGCGGTCAAGGACATCGTGCGTGTGGACGGGCTGCCGACCCGCGCCGGGTCGCGGCTTCCCCCGGAGGTGTTCGCGGGCGGACAGGCCGTCGTCGTGGACCGGCTGCGCGCGGCCGGCGCGGTGGTCGCCGGGAAGACGGTGACCGCCGAGTTCGCGATGAGCGCGCCGGGCCCCACCCGCAACCCGCACGCGCTCGGCCACACCCCCGGCGGCTCCAGCAGCGGCTCGGCCGCGGCGGTCGCGGCCGGCATGGTGCCCCTGGCGATCGGCACGCAGACCGTCGGCTCGGTGATCCGCCCGGCGTCGTACTGCGGCGTCGTGGGCTTCAAGCCGACCGCGGGCCGCATCCCGACCGGCGGGGTGATCCCCAACGCGCCCACCCTCGACACCCTCGGGATCTTCGCCGCCACTCCGGGGGCGGCCGCGACCGCCGCCGCCGTGCTGTGCGACGGCTGGCGGCCGCTGCCGCGGGTCCCGTCCCGACCGCCGGTCTTCGGCGTGCCCGACGGGCCGTACCTGGACCAGGCCGGGGAGCAGGCCCGCACCGCGCTCGAACGCCAGGTGGCGGCACTCACGCGCGCCGGGCTCGACGTGCGGCGGGTGCCGTCGTTCGCCGGCCTCGCGGCCGTCGCCGGCGACCTGTTCGCCGTGAACCGCCACGAGGCCGCGCGCAGCCACGCCGTGTGGTTCCCGCGCCACGGCGCCCTCTACCGGGAGCGCTCCGCGGCCACCGTCCGCGAGGGCCTGGCGGTCTCCCGCGCCCGGTACGAGGAGGCGCTGCGGGCGCGCGACGCCTTCCGCCGGGAGCTGCTGGCGGCGACCGACCGGGCCGGCGTGGACCTGTGGATCTGCCCGGCCGCCACCGGTCCCGCGCCGCGCGGGTTGTCCGGCACGGGCGATCCGGCCCTGTGCCTGCCGTGGAGCTACGCCGGCTGGCCGTCGCTCTGCCTGCCCGCCGACCGGACCGCCGACGGGCTTCCGATCGGCTCCCAGTGGGTGGCGCGCCCGGGCGCCGACGAGTGGTTGCTGGCGTGGGCCCGGGCCGTGGCCCCGCTGCTCGCCCCGCCCGGCTGACGTGTGGGGGGAGGAACAGGGCGGGACCCCGGCGGCATTGCGGCGCCCCGGGCGGGTGGACGGGGTCAGGGGGTGCGGGGGTCAAGGGTGCACGTAGGCCGCCAGGTGCTCGCCGGTGAGGGTGGAGCGGGCGGCGACGAGGTCGGCGGGGGTGCCCTCGAAGACGACCCGGCCGCCCTCGTGGCCCGCGCCGGGGCCGAGGTCCACGATCCAGTCGGCGTGCGCCATGACCGCCTGGTGGTGCTCGACCACGACCACCGACCTGCCGGCGTCCACCAGGCGGTCGAGCAGGCCGAGCAGTTGCTCGACGTCGGCGAGGTGGAGGCCGCTGGTCGGCTCGTCGAGGACGAGGACCCCGCCCTTGGCGGCCATGTGCGTGGCGAGCTTGAGCCGCTGCCGCTCGCCGCCGGACAGGGTGGTGAGCGGCTGGCCGATGCCGAGGTAGCCGAGCCCGACGTCGGCGAGCCGGGTGAGGACGGCGTGCGCGGCCGGAGTGCGCGCGTCGCCGTCGCCGAAGAACTCCGCGGCCTGGTCCACCGACATCGCCAGCACCTCGCTGATGTCGCGGCCGCCGAGCCGGTGGTCGAGCACCGACGCCTCGAACCGCTTGCCCTCGCACACCTCGCAGACCGCCGCGACCCCGGCCATCATCGCCAGGTCGGTGTAGACGACGCCGGTGCCCTGGCAGGCGGGGCACGCGCCCGCGGAGTTGGGGCTGAACAGCGCCGGCTTCACGCCGTTCGCCTTCGCGAACGCCTTCCGGATCGGGTCGAGCAGCCCGGAGTACGTCGCGGGGTTGCTCCGCCGCGACCCGCGGATCGGGCTCTGGTCGACCGACACCACGCCCGCCGCCGCGCCGGCCGGGCCGTTCGCGAGCGACCCGTGCACCAGCGAGCTCTTGCCGGACCCGGCGACGCCGGTGACCACGACCAGCACCCCCAGGGGGATGTCCACGTCCACGTCGCGGAGGTTGTGCGTCGCCGCGCCGCGGATCGGCAGCACCCCGGACGGTGCGCGCACCGTCGGCTTGATCGCCGCCCGGTCGTCGAAGTGCCGCCCGGTGACGGTGCCGGACGCCCGCAGCCCCTCGACGGTGCCCTCGAAGCAGACGCTCCCGCCCGCCGTGCCGGCGCCGGGCCCGAGGTCGACGACGTGGTCGGCGATCCCGATCGTCTCCGGCTTGTGCTCGACCACCAGCAGGGTGTTGCCCTTGTCGCGCAGCCGCAGCAGCAGGTCGTTCATCCGCCGGACGTCGTGCGGGTGCAGGCCCACGGTCGGCTCGTCGAAGACGTACGTCACGTCGGTGAGCGAGGAACCCAACTGGCGGATCATCTTCACCCGCTGTGCCTCGCCGCCCGACAGGGTGCCCGACGGCCGGTCGAGCGAGAGGTAGCCCAGGCCGATCTCGGCGAAGGCGTCGAGCGTGTCCCCGAGCGCGGCGAGCAGCGGCGCGACCGACGGCTCGCTCAGGCCCCGGACCCAGGCGGCCAGGTCGCTGATCTGAAGGGCGCAGGCGTCGGCGATGCTCAGCCCGGCCACGCGCGAGGAGCGCGCCGCCTCGCTCAGCCGGGTGCCCCCGCACTCGGGGCAGGCGGTGAAGGTGACCGCGCGGTCCACGAACGCCCGGATGTGGGGCTGGAGCGACTCCCGGTCCTTGGAGAGCATCGACTTGCGGATCTTGGGGATCAGCCCCTCGTACGTGAGGTTGACGCCCTCGACCTTCACCTTCACCGGCTCGCCGTACAGGAAGTCGTGCATCTCCTTCTCGCCGAAGTCGCGGATCGGCTTGTCCGGGTCGAGGACGCCGGACTCGGCGTAGACCCGGACGGTCCAGAAGCTGTCGGGCTTCCAGCCGGGGATGGTGAACGCGCCGCCGGCGATCGACTTCGTGTCGTCGTAGAGCTGGGTGAGGTCGATGTCGGAGACGCTGCCGCTGCCCTCGCAGCGCGGGCACATACCGCCGGTGCGCTGGTACGTCACCTGCTGCGCCTTCCGGCCGCCGCGCTCGACGGTCATCGCGCCGCTGGCCCGGATCGAGGGGACGTTGAAGGCGTACGCGCTCGGCGGGCCGACGTGCGGCTCACCCAGGCGGCTGAAGAGCACCCTCAGCATCGCGTGGGCGTCGGTGGCGGTGCCGACCGTGGAGCGGGGGTCGGTGCCCATCCGCTGCTGGTCCACGACGATCGCGGTGGTCAGGCCCTCCAGGACGTCGACCTCGGGCCGCGCGAGCGCGGGCATGAAGCCCTGCACGAAGGCGCTGTACGTCTCGTTGACCAGGCGCTGCGACTCCGCGGCGATCGTCCCGAACACCAGGCTGCTCTTGCCCGAGCCGGACACGCCGGTGAACACCGTCAGCCGCCGCTTCGGGATCTCGACGCTGACGTCCCTGAGGTTGTTCACCCGGGCGCCGTGCACCCGGATCAGGTCGTGGGCGTCGGCGGGCCGCGCTCCGGCCCCCGCGTCCGTCGCCGCACTCGCCGCCGCGCCCGTCGTGCCGTCCGTCGTGCTCATCGTGTCTCCGTCCGCTCCGCAGCACCGCCCCGCGCGGTCCTGGTCCCGACCGGCGCCGTCCCGACCGGTCCCGCCTGCTCCACCGGCCCCTCCCGGTCCGGCCAGGTAGGTCCGGCGGGTCCGGCGCCCGCCCCGCGACCGGCGGCCACGGCCCCCGGTACCCCCGACGCGGGGTGCGGATCGGCGTCCTCCCAGGTCGAGGGGGCAGAAGCGAGACAATAGCCGGAAGGTACGACAACCCACGGAACGGAGTGGTCCTCCCATGTCCCCTCTCTCACCGGCCGCCACGGCGCCCGTGCGCACCCTCTCCGACGGCACGCAGTTGCCGGGGCTCGGCCTGGGCACGTACCCGATGGACGACGCGGAGGCGGAGCGGGCGGTCGCCGAGGCGATCCGGCTCGGCTACCGGCTGGTCGACACCGCGGTGAACTACGGCAACGAGGCCGGCACCGGCCGCGGTGTACGGCACGGCGGGGTGCCGCGCGAGCAGATCGTGGTCACCACGAAGGTGCCCGGGCGCGACCACGGCTACGAGGAGACGCTCGCGTCGTTCGAGGAGTCCCGCAAGCGGCTCGGCCTGGACTACGTGGACCTGTACCTCGTCCACTGGCCGCTGCCGCGGGTGGACCGGTACGTGGACACCTGGCGGGCGATGGTCAAGCTGCGCGAGGAGGGCGTGGTGCGCTCGATCGGGGTGTCGAACTTCACCGCCGCGCACATCGACCGGCTGGAGCGCGAGACCGGCGTGCTGCCGTCGGTGGACCAGATCGAGATGCACCCGCTGTTCCCGCAGGAGGAGTTGCGGCGCCAGCTCGCCGGCAGGGGCGTCGTGGTGGAGAGCTGGAGCCCGCTCGGCCGGGGGTCCGACCTGCTCGCCGACCCCGCCGTGCGGGCGGCCGCCCAGGCGCACGACCGCACCCCCGGCCAGGTGGTGCTGCGCTGGCACACCCAGCTCGGGGTGGTGCCGATCCCGAAGTCGGGCGACCCGCAGCGACAGCGCGACAACCTCGACATCTTCGGATTCGAGCTGTCGGAGGCGGAGTTGGCGGCGGTCACGGCCGGCGAGCGGCGGCGGCTGGGCGGCGACCCGAACCAGCACGAGGAGTTCTGAGCCGCCGGGGTCCCGGATGCCCGGGCCACCGGTCCGGGCACGACACGCCCGGGGAAGAATGTCCCGTTTGCAGCGTATTGCCCCGAATGCGATGGTGGAGTTCCAAGCCGACCAAGAGGAGATGATCCCATGGCTTCGGAGCTGACAGCCCCGGTCGAGACGGCAGCGCTTGCCGCTGAGGTCGAAGGACTGCTGGATTCCGCGGAACCTGAAGGCATCTACCGTGACACCCGCGAATGCGGTGCAGGCCTCCTGCTCGCAGGACTGCTTCTGATCTCACCGCCGACCCCGCGTCCGAAGACGGACGCCCGCTGACGCGGAAGGCGACACGTTGGCCGAGCAGCCGCAGCAGGACACCTCGCTGAGCGCTGTGGTCGCCGACATCGCCACGGGAGTCGCGCTCGCCCTCGACGGCGGGCGCGACTCCTACGCGCTGTCCGGTGTCCTCGCGCAGGACGACCCGGTCGCACTCGCGGCGATCAGGGTCCTGGGGGCGGACGTGCTGGCGCCGTACGCGCCGTACGCCGACACGACGGCGGGCGGTGCCGCGGGCCGGGGCGCCCCGACTCCTCCGACGTCCCCGACGTCCACGGCGGGCACCGCCGGGACCGCGGGCCCGCATGCCGACCGGCTCGCGGACGAGGCGATCGTCCGCAAGGCGCTCGCCGCCTATCCCCCGGGCGCCGACGCCTCCGACGTGTCCGTGTGGAGCTACCGCGGGCTGGTGGAGGCGTCCCGGGCCTTCCTGCCCGGGGGTTCCGCGTCCGCCGGCTCCCCCGGCGGCCAGGACGGCCGGCCGGCCGAACCGCGCGCGGGCACCGACTGGTTGCGCACCGACCCGTGGCCGAAGCTCGCGCACCGCGCCTCCCAGCTCGGCGCGCTCTCGCTGCCGGGCCTGGCGCCCGCGCTCGCCGAGGGCCTGGCCGCGCGCACCGAGGACCTGGCGCGCGGCTTCGTCCGCGCGGTCCGCCGCCGCGACTGGCTCCAGGCGGCGGGGATCGGCCGCTGGCTGGCCCGGGTGCCGGACGTCCCCGACACCCTCGGGCTGGACACCGGACTGGCCTACGTGCTGCGGATGAGCGCGGGCGATCCCCGCGTTGCCCTGCACACCGCGGTCGCCCGGCGCTTCCACGGACGCGGGGTGCGGTGAACGCCGCCCCGGGCGGAGCCGAGCGGCCGGGCGCGGACCCGCGCGCCGGCGGGCGGCGTGCGGCCGCGGACGCGCGCGGGCCGGGCGGACCCGCCCACCCGGACGGCGCCGTGCCTCCCGGGGGCGAGCGGGCGAACACACGCACCGGCGCAGGGGCGGACCGGCCGCACCGGCCGCACCGGCGTACGAGCGTGGACCCGCGCGAGCGGGACGGGCCGGAAGGGCCGAACGAGCCGCGCGAACCGGCAGGGCCGGAAGGGCCGGGCAGGACGGTCGCGCCGAGCAGGACGGTCGGGCCGGGTACGCCGGGTACGCCCGGCGCCCCGGACCGGGACGCGTTCCCCGCGCGGCCGGGCGCGGAGGACGGCCCACCGCATCCGGACGCCGAGTTGCTGGACCGGATCGTCGCGGGCGCGCTCACCCGGATCGACGCGATGCGGCCGTCCTTCCGGCTGCCGGCCGACGTGGCCACCGACGCCGATCCGAACCTCACCCTCAAACCGCTCGGCGAGCTGGCCGAGTTGACCGACGTGGTGCGCGCCTGCCACCCGCTGCCCGCGGTACGGGCCCTGGCGGACGACCTGTTCGCCTTCGCCTGGCGGGAGACCCGCGACGGCGCGCTCTTCGCGGAGCTGGTGCGCGGCGAGCCGCAGGCCACGTACCCCGTCGAGCTGTACGGCGTCTTCGCGCGCGCCGGCCTGCGCCACCCGGGCGCCGAGGAACTGCTCGCGGCCACCACTCGGCTGCGGCTGTGGCGGCTCGCCCGCGAGGACCACACCCGCACGCTCAACGTGCTCAACGCCGAGCGGCGCGTCGGCCTGCCCCAGCACGCCGACTTCGCCGCCGTCCTGGCCCGCACCGGGCTGGGCGCGCGCCCCGAGCCGTGGGCGCTGGACCTGCGCACCGCGTACGGCGTCACCCACGACGTCTTCCACGTCACCGACTGGGGCCGCACCCCGTGGCGGATGCCCGCCGCCCTGGCCGGCTACCTGCGGCTGTGGCTGCCGGCGTGGACCACGAGCTGGTCCGAGGAGCGGCAGTGGGACCTGACCGGCGAACTGCTCGCGGTGGCCGCGTGCACGCCGGGCGTGCCGTACGACCCGTTCGCCTGGCGGGTACTGGCGGCGGCTCAGCACCCGGACGGCGCTGTACCGGAGACCGGCGACGGTCCGCCCGAGGGCGCCGCGCCCGAGGCGTGGTTCACCGGCTGCTACCACTCCACGCTGGTGGCGGCGTTCGCCGCGACGCTGGCCCGCACCGCCCCGGCCGCCTGCGCCGGACCTCGGGCACCCGACGCCCGCGGCGCCGCCACGACCGCCGGCCCGTACCCGTACCCGTGTCCGAGTCCTTCCGCGGACGCGCCCCCACCCGCACCCGCCGAGAGCGAGGTCCTGCCGTGACCGCCGCGCCCCCCGCGCTCCTGCACCGTGTCGGCGACCAGGCGCTGGCCTGGCTGCACACCAACCGCGAGTACTTCCGGCTCACCGACGACGACCGCGAGACCGGCCGCGGACTGGTCGAACGCCTCAAGCCGATCGGCGAGTTGGCGATCAACATGCGCGTGCTGGCACGCGAGGGCGTCGCGGGATCGCGGCAGCACGACCTGTCGGTGCGGCTGCTGGACTTCGCCTGGCGGGACCTGCTGGACGGCGGCAACGTCCTGGCCGACCTCCAGGCGCAGGAGCCGCTCTCCCCGGTGCCCCTGGAGATCTACGGCAGCCTGCACGAACTCGGCCACCGGCACCCGGGGTTGGAGGCGGCGATCGACCTCGCCCGCACCACCGCGAGCTGGCAGGCCGTCGAGATGCTCCCCAACCGGCGGCTGGGCCTGCTCAACTCCGAACGCAAGCTGGGCCTGGTGCCCAGCGGGGACGCTGAACAAGCCCTGGACGCGACCTGGTTGGGCCGTACCCCCGAGCCGTGGACGGTGCAACTGCACATCGCCTACGACGTCACGCACACCGTCTTCCACCTCACCGACTGGGGCGCGGCGCCGGACCGGTTGCCGCCGCGGATCGCCGACTACCTCGCGCTGTACCTGCCGGCGTGGGCGGCGGACTGGGCGGAGCTGGAACACTGGGACCTGCTGGGCGAGTTGCTCGTGGTCGACGCGTGCCTGCCCCGCCCGGCGCTCGACGCGGGGCTGTGGGAGCGCTACGCCGCCGCGCAGGCCCCCGACGGTGCGATGCCCGTCCAGCACGCGATGCCCGAGGGAGGACCGGCGACGGTCTTCGACCTCGTCCACCACCCCACGCTCGTCGCGGCGTTCGCCTCCGCCATGGCGACGTCCCGGGCGCTGTCGTCGGACGTCGCCGCGTGACCGGCCCCGCGGCGGGACGGCCCCCGGCGGCAGCGGGACCCACCGCCGCCCCCGCCGCCGGGTCCGCCACGCGGACGGACGCCGAGCGCGCGGCCGCGGAGCCCGAGGGCCACGCCGCCACCGCGACGGCGGTGGAGCGGGCGCTCGCGCGGGTCCGCGCCCCCGACGTGGTGCTGGCCGTCTCCCGCGCCGGCCGCCGGACCGTGGTCACCGGCGGCACCGCACTCCCCCGGCTGCCGCGCACGGACCTGCGGTACGAACTGGGCTCCCTGTCCAAGACGTTCACCGTCCTGCTGCTGGCCGCGCTGGCCCGCGAGGGCGCGCTCGGCCTGGACGACCCGCTGGCCGCGCACCTGCCGGGGCTGCCGCTGCCGCACCGGCACTCCCGCGCGATCACGCTGCGGCACCTGGCCACCCACACCTCGGGGCTGCCCCGGGTACCGCGCGACCTGATCCCGGGAGCGCTGCTGCGGCCGTACACCAACGGCTACGCCGGCTACGACCGCGAGCGGCTGCTGAGCACCTTCGCCCGCACCCGGACGGCACACGCCCCCGGCAGCCACTGGCACTACTCCAACCTCGGGATCGCGCTGCTGGGCCCGGCGATGGAGAGCGCCGCCGGCGCCGACTACGCCACGCTCCTGGCCGGACGCGTGCTGCGCCCGCTCGGCCTGTCCGGCACCACCGTCGGTCCCGCCCCGGACGGGAGTGCGGCCGCCGTCGCCGCCGCGGTCGGCCACCGCCCCGACGGCCGCACCCCGTTGCCGCCCACCGACATGGCGGCGTTCACGCCGGCCGGCGCGGTCCGCGCCACCCCCGCCGACCTGCTGGACTACGCCGAGGCCCTGCTCTCCCCCGACGCCGCCGCGGACGGCGGCGCGCCGGTCCTTCTGCGCGCCGCCCTGCGCGACGTCCAGGTCCCCCAACTCCGGCGGGGCCTGGGCCGCCGCCACACCCACACCCTCACCTGGTACCTCCACCCCGGCCCCGGCGGCCCGGTCCTCTTCCACGCCGGCGCCACCTTCGGCCACCAGTCCTTCCTGGGACTGCACCCGGCCACCGCCACCGCCGTGGTCGGCACCGCCACCCGCCACGACCGCACCTGCGCCCTGATCGGTGCCTGCTACGCGCTCCTGCACGACCTCGCGGGCCCCGCGGCGCAGGGCTGAGCGGGCCTCCGGGGCACCGCGCTCGGGCGGCGGAGCCGGGGCGCCGGGAGGGAAACCGCACGTCCGCAGGGTGGACGGGAACGCGCGGCCGGGTACCGGGGGCATCGGACCACGCGCCCGGGTGTGCTTATGCTCGAACAATGACGACGCGTGAACCTCAAGATCCCGCGGCCGCGGGGACGGACAGCCGGCCGACCGCGAACGCGATGCGCCGCGCGCTGCACCGCGCGGAGGAGGGGGTCGCCCTGGACGCCGCCGAGGCGGCCGTGCTGCTCCAGGCCCGCGGCGCCGACCTGGAACGGCTGTCGGCGGTCGCGGGCCGGGTGCGGGACGCCGGACTGGCGGCGGCGGGCCGGCCGGGCGTGATCACGTACTCGCGGAAGGTCTTCATCCCGCTGACCCGGCTGTGCCGGGACAAGTGCCACTACTGCACCTTCGTCACGGTGCCCGGCAAGCTGCGGCGGGCCGGCGAGGGGATGTTCCTGTCGCCGGACGAGGTGCTGGACATCGCCCGGCGCGGCGCCGAAGCGGGCTGCAAGGAGGCGCTGTTCACGCTCGGCGACCGCCCGGAGGACCGCTGGCCGGAGGCCCGGGAGTGGCTGGACGCGCACGGCTACGACGACACGCTCGCGTACGTGCGCGCGATGGCGGTCCGGGTGCTGGAGGAGACCGGGCTGCTGCCGCACCTCAACCCGGGAGTGCTCGGCTGGACCGACCTGCAGCGGCTGAAGCCGGTCGCCCCCTCGATGGGCATGATGCTGGAGACCACCGCGACCCGGCTGTGGTCGGAGCCCGGCGGCCCGCACCACGGTTCGCCGGACAAGGAACCCGCGGTCCGGCTGAGAGTGCTGGAGGACGCGGGCCGCTCCAACGTGCCGTTCACCACGGGCGTCCTGATCGGCATCGGGGAGACCTACACCGAGCGGGCCGAGTCGCTCTTCGCGATCCGCCGCACCTCGCGGCAGTACCACGGCATCCAGGAAGTCATCGTGCAGAACTTCCGGGCCAAGCCGGACACCGCGATGCGCGGCATGCCCGACGCGGAACTCGGCGAGCTGGCCGCCGCCATCGCCGTGGCCCGGATCGTGCTCGGCCCGGCGGCCCGCATCCAGGCGCCGCCGAACCTGGTCGACGGCGAGTACGCGAGCTTCGTCGCCGCCGGCATCGACGACTGGGGCGGGGTGTCGCCGCTGACCCCGGACCACGTCAACCCCGAGCGCCCCTGGCCGCAGATCGAGGAACTGGCCGCGCGCACCGCCGAGGCGGGCTTCACCCTCAAGGAACGGCTGACGATCTACCCGGAGTACGTGCGGCGCGGCGAGCCCTGGCTCGATCCACGGCTGCTCCCCCATGTCAGCGCGCTCGCCGACCCCGACACCGGTCTGGCCCGCGAGGGCGTACGGCCGCGCGGGCTGCCGTGGCAGGAACCGGAGGACGCCTTCCCGTCGGCGGGCGGGCGCACCGACCTGCACCGGACCATCGACACCCGGGGCCGTACCGCGGACCGGCGCGACGACTTCGACGACGTGTACGGCGACTGGGCGGAACTGCGCGAGCAGGCCGCGCCCGGGCTGGTGCCCGACCGGGTGGACGCCGACGTCCGGCAGGCGCTGTCGGTGGCCGCCGACGACCCGACCCGGCTGACCGACGCACAGGCGCTGGCCCTGCTGCACGCCGACGGACCCGCCCTCGACGCACTGTGCCGGATCGCCGACGACGTCCGGCGCGACACCGTCGGCGACGACGTGACGTACATCGTCACGCGGAACATCAACTTCACCAACGTCTGCTACACCGGCTGCCGTTTCTGCGCGTTCGCCCAGCGCCGCACCGACGCCGACGCGTACACGCTCTCGCTGGACCAGGTCGCCGACCGGGCCGAACAGGCGTGGCAGGTGGGCGCGGTGGAGGTGTGCATGCAGGGCGGCATCCACCCGGACCTGCCCGGTTCGGCGTACTTCGACATCGCCCGCGCGGTCAAGGCCCGGGTGCCCGGTATGCACGTCCACGCCTTCTCGCCGATGGAGGTGGTCAACGGCGCGACCCGCACCGGGATGTCGATCCGCGACTGGCTGTCCGCCGCGAAGGAGGCGGGCCTGGACACCATTCCGGGCACGGCGGCCGAGATCCTGGACGACGAGGTCCGCTGGGTGCTGACCAAGGGCAAACTGCCCGCCTCCACCTGGGTCGAGGTGGTGAGCACCGCCCACGAGTTGGGCATCCGTTCGTCGTCCACGATGATGTACGGCCACGTGGACCAGCCCCACCACTGGCTCGGGCACCTGCGGTTGCTCGCCGAGATCCAGCAACGCACCGGCGGGTTCACCGAGTTCGTGACGCTGCCCTTCATCCACACCAACGCGCCGGTCTACCTCGCCGGGATCTCCCGGCCCGGACCGACGATGCGGGACAACCGGGCGGTCACCGCGATGGCGCGGCTGCTGCTGCACCCGTACATCCCCAACATCCAGACGAGCTGGGTGAAGCTGGGCGCGGAGGGCGCCGCGGAGATGCTGCGTTCGGGGGCCAACGACCTCGGCGGCACCCTGATGGAGGAGACCATCTCCCGGATGGCGGGCTCGCGTTACGGGTCGTACCGCTCGGTGCGCGACCTGGTCGCGATCGCGGACGCGGCCGGCCGCCCCTCGCGCCCGCGCACCACGCTGTACGGGGAGGTGCCGCAGGAGCGGGTCGACGCGGCGCTCGCCTCGGACGGGCACCTGCCGGAGCTGCTGCCGGTCCTCGGCGACTGAGCGGCGCCCCCGGCACACCACCGCCCCCGGAACCGCCCGGCCGTCACGGCGCGGGCCCTCCGGGGGCGGGCGGCTCGGGCCGCGGCCTACCGGTTGAGGCGGTCGCGCCAGTCCGACGGCACGCGCTCGGCCGGTCCCGGCACGCTCTGGTCGGCCGGATGGCTCTGCGGCGCCGCCAGTTGGGGACCGTCCTCCACGTACTGCTCCTTGGCGTAGTCCCAGAACCACTCCTCTCCCGGCTCGAAGCTGCGCACCACGTCGTGGCCGGCCGCGGCCGCGTGGGCGCTGGCGTGCTGGCCCGGAGAGGAGTCGCAGCAGCCGATCCGGCCGCAGGCGGCGCAGCGGCGCAGGTGGAACCACCACCCGCCGTTCGCGTCGCACGCGGCGCAGCCGGTGCCGCTGGGCGGCACGGCGGGGTCGATCGCGGCGGCCGCGGGTGTGCCCTGGTTCTCCGACGGGGTCATACGGTCTCCTCCTCGCTGTCCTGGCCGGTCTCCGGCGCGGTCAGGGGCAGGCAGACCCGGAAACGGGTGTCGCCCGGCTCGGACTCGACCGTCAGGTCGCCGTGGTGCTTGTTGACCACGATCCGCCAGGAGATGTCGAGTCCGAGGCCGGTGCCCTGACCGACCGGTTTGGTGGTGAAGAACGGCTCGAAGATCCGCTGCCGGATCTCCGCCGGCACACCGGGACCGGTGTCGCGGAACTCCACCACCAGCCTGCCGTGCTCCGCCGAGGTCCGCACGGTGAGCGTGCCCTCGCCGTCCATGGCGGCGACGGCGTTGTCGACGAGGTTCGTCCACACCTGGTTCAGCTCGCCCGGGTAGGCGGGGATGCGCGGCAGGGTGTGGTCGAACTCCCTGACCACGCGCACACCGGCGCCGATCTTGCCGGCGAGCATCTGGAGGGTGCTGTCGAGCAGCTCGTGGACGTCGACCACCTGGTAGGGGGCGCGGTCGAGCTGGGAGTACTGCCGGGCGGCGCCCACCAGGCCGGAGATGCGGGTGGTGGAGTCCTCGATCTCGTTCATCAGCAGCTCGGTCTCGACGGTGTAGTTCAGCCACCGCACCGCGCTCTCCAGCACCTTGCCGTCGACGGCCGCGGCCACCTGGTCCAGCCACTCCTCGTCGAGCCCGGCCTGCACGAAGGCCGGTGCCAGGTCCCAGCCGCCGGCGATGCCGTGCGCGTCCATCCAGTCCGCGATCGCGTCCTCGCGGTCGGAGGCGTCCATCGGGCTGAGCTGCTCGGCCTTGGCCACCCGCTCGGCGGCCCGCTCCTGGACGCTGACGAGGGTGTCCAGGTCGGCCTGCCGGTAGGGGCCGCCGGCCAGGATCTTCAGCTTGTGCCGCATCCCGGCCACCCGTTCGCGCAGCGCGGAGGTGGCCCGCAGCGCGGCGGCAGCCGGGTTGTTCAGCTCGTGGGTCAGCCCGGCCGACAGGGAGCCCAGCGCCAGCAGCCGCTCACGCTGGCCGACCACCTGCTGGAAGGACTTGTTGCCGAAGAACAGGCCCTCCAGCAGGTGCACCGCCATCGGGAACCACTCGGTGACGATGTGGGCGAAGTCGTCGGCGGCCAGCACGAAGAAGCGCGAAGGAGCCGTCACCCGCATCGAGTTGGTGTAGCGCTGCGGCACCCGGTCGCCCAGGTACGCCTGGAAGGCGCCGGAGTACACGCCTCGCTGGGAGGTCCGGGTCACCTCCACGTCGTCGTCGCCGACCCGCCGGGAGGTCACCAGCGCACCGTCCAGCAGGACGTAGAGGCAGGTGGCGGGGTCGCCCTCGGCGAAGACCGGGCCGGGCTCGATGCTCTCCACCCGGCCGATCCGGCACAGCTTGGCGAGTTGCTCCGCGGTCAGCTTCTCGAACAGGAAGAGGGTGCGCAGCTCGTCCGGGTCGCAGGGGTCCAGCGCTCCCGCGGTGCTCTGCGCGCCCTGCGGGTTCTGCGGGCCAGCTTGCGGGTTCTCGGTCACAGCCCCTCCAGGTAGCGGTGGACGAGCATCACGGCCATCGCGCCCTCGCCGACCGCGGACGCCACCCGCTTCGCGGACTCGGCCCGCACGTCTCCGGCCGCGAAGACCCCCGGCACGCTGGTCTCCAGGTGGTACGGCAGCCGGTCCGGCTCCCATCCGGCGGGGCGTCGGCCGTCCCCGGCGAGCAGGTCGGGGCCGGTCAGCACGAAGCCGCCGGCGTCGCGGCGCACCGTGCCGTCCAGCCAGTCGGTGCGCGGTGCGGCGCCGATGAAGACGAACATCCGCTGCGCATCCACGAGTTCGGTGCTTCCGGTCGCGGCGTCGTGGAGCGCCAGGCCCTCCAGGTGGTCCTCGCCGTGCACGGCGGTGACCGACGTGCGGGTCCGCACCCGGATGGTGGGGACGGCGGCGATCTGCTCGATCAGGTAGTGCGACATGGACGCCTCCAGCAGCGCCCCGCGTACCAGCAGCGTCACCGACTTGGCGTGCCGGGACAGGTAGACGGCCGCCTGGCCGGCGGAGTTGGCGCCGCCGACGATGTACACGTCCTGGCCCTCGCAGCCGGCCGCCTCGGTCAGCGCCGAGCCGTAGTACACGCCGCGGCCGGTCAGTTCGGCCAGGCCCGGCACGTCCAACTGCCGGTAGGCGACGCCGGTGGCGAGCAGCACGCTCTGCGCGGAGACCGCCGAGCCGTCCGCGAACCGCACCGTGCGGGCCGGACCGCTGACCTCCAGCGACGTGACCTCGCAGGCGGTCAGCAGTTCCGCGCCGAACCGGGTGGCCTGGCGGCGGGCCCGGTCGGTGAGCTGGGCGCCGGACACGCCGTCGGGGAACCCGAGGTAGTTCTCGATGCGCGCGCTCTGCCCGGCCTGGCCGCCGGTCGCGGTCCGCTCCACCAGGACGGTGCGCAGCCCCTCGGAGGCGCCGTAGACCGCGGCGCCGAGCCCGGCCGGGCCGCCCCCGATCACCACCAGGTCGTAGAACTCCTCGGCCGGCGAGGTGGACAGGCCGACCCGCGCGGCCAGGTCCTGGTCGGTCGGCTCCAGCAGCACCTCGCCGCCCGGCGCGATCACCAGCGGCAGCCGTATCCCGTCGTGGCCGGCGGCCTCCAGCAGCCGGCGGCCCTCGGCCTGGTCGGACTGGTACCAGCGGTAGGGCACCTGGTTGCGGGCCAGGAACTCCCGCACTCCGGAGGAGCGCGCCGACCAGCGGTGCCCGACCACCTTCGTCTCCGGCACCGGGCGGTGGTCGGAGCACAGCCAGCTCTCCAGCAGGTCGTCGACCACCGGGTAGAGCTTCTCCTCCGGCGGGTCCCACGGCTTGAGCAGGTAGTGGTCGAGGTCGACCACGTTGATCGCGTCGATGGCGGCGCCGGTGTCCGCGTAGGCGGTGAGCAGCACCCGGCGCGCGCCGGGGTAGACGTCCATCGCCTGTTCGAGGAACTCGATACCGGTCATGTTCGGCATCCGGTAGTCGGCGAGGATCACCGCGACCAGGTCGCCGCGCAGCTTCATCTGCCGCAGCGCGTCCAACCCGTCTTGCCCGGATTCCGCCCGCACCACCCGGTAGCGCTCGCCGTAGCGGCGGCGCAGGTCGCGGGCGACCGCCCGGGAGACCCCGGGGTCGTCGTCAACGGTGAGGAGCGCGGCGCGGCGCGTGCCGGCGTCCGGCTCGGTCATGCGCATCCCGTCCCCTGCTGTCGTCCATGTGTTCGGCAGTCCATGCCGTTCAGCGTAGTGGCACCGCCGGGCGGGCGCGCGAGGGAGAACCGCGGGCGGGCGCGGGGCCGGCCCGCAGGTGGGGCCGGGGGCGCGCCGTGCGGGCCGCCCCGGCGCGGCGCGGGCGCGGGCGTCGCGCCGCACCGGGCGGGCCGCCGTACGCTGGCGGTATGCAGTCCTACACGATCGGCCAGGCGGCACGGCTGCTGGGCGTCAGCCCGGACACCGCGCGGCGCTGGGCCGACGCGGGCCGGGTCACCACGCACCGCGACGACGCCGGCCGCCGTCTCATCGACGGCCGCGACCTGGCCGCGTTCTCCGTCGAGCTGGCCCAGAACCCCGACGCGGAGTCGGAGACGTCGCACACGTCGGTCCGCAACGCGTTCCCGGGCATCGTGACGGCGGTCAAGCTCGGCGACGTGGCCGCGCAGGTGGAGATCCAGGCGGGCCCGCACCGGCTGGTCTCCCTGGTCACGCGCGAGGCGGTGGAGGAACTGGGGCTGGAGGTCGGCGCCGAGGCGGTGGCCCGGGTGAAGTCGACAAACGTCCATATCGACCGGCCGTGAGAGGCCCGGGGCGGTCGGGTCGGGGTGTCCCGCGTCAAGGCGGACCGGGTCGAGGCGGGCCGGGTCGATGCGGCCCGGGTGAGCGCCGCCCGGGTCAGGGCGCTCCGTGCTCCGGCACGGAGCGGATCAGCACCAGCGACCCGTCCAGGTAGGGGCGGCGGCGCAGCTCGCCGTGCTTCGCGTCCCAGGCGCCCGACCCGATCGCCTCGCGCAGGTCGGCGGTGTAGCGCTCGGCCAGCTCCGGCGGCACGAAGCTCCAGGCCGAGCACGCCTGCCGGGCGCCGGGGTCGAGCAGCCGCTCCGGGCGCGCGTAGTACGCCTCGTTGAAGCCGTCGGTGCAGTCGGCCGGGATCGGCACCGGGGTCACCGTGCAACTCCCGCCCAGTGCCGCCGTGATGGCCTCGACCGACGGGTAACGGCGTGCTTCGGTGTCCAGCACCAGGGGCGCGTACTCGTGCAGCCAGAAGTCCCGTACGAGCGCGGGGTCGCAGGTCATCACGACGACCGGGCCGCGGGTCACCCGGCGCATCTCGCGCAGCCCGGCGGCGGCGTCGCTCCACTGGTGGACGCTGAACGTGGTCATCGCCGCGTCGAACCGGCCGTCCGGGAAGGGCAGTTGCTCGGCGGTGCCGGCGATCGCGGGCGCCAGGTGCGCGGGCCGCTGGGCGCGCATCGTGGCCGACGGCTCGACCGCGACCACCTCCGCGTCCTCCGGCTCGTACGACCCCGCCCCGGCGCCGACGTTCACCACGGTGCGCGCGCCGCCCAGCGCGTCCGCCACCACGCGCGCGATCCGCGGGTCGGGCTGCCGGTAGGCGCTGTAGCCGCCGCCGATCACCCCGTAGTCCGCGTCGCCCGCACTGCCGTCCGCCACGTCACCCAGCACGTCTCCCATGGCGCCGAATCTACCCGCCCGCACCCCGCCCGCAGGGGGGCGGGCCCGGGTCCGCGGGGACACGGAACCCGCCGCCGCTTCCGGTTCCGGGTGCGGTGGGGCCTGGATGTGGCCGGTTCTCTCCCCCCGTCCCTTCCGCACCCCGACGCCCCGCGTCCGCACCGGGTCGCCCCGCTCGGGGGCCCACTCTCCGCCGGGCCACCGTCCCCCGCCCCGGCCCTCGTCCGACGCCCGCCCGACCCTCGTCCGGTCTTCGCCGAGCCCCCCTCCGGCCGCGGGCCGCCCCCTCCCGGCCTCCGTCCGGTTCCGCGCGCCCTCCGCACCGTCGGCTTCGGGACAGATTCCGCCCAGCGCCGGAGGCACCCTTCCGCCCGTACGGAGCGTGAACTAGCGTGACGTTTGGGTTAGTTGCCTCAAGCATCTAGTGCTATCGGCACTTACCCCGCACACCACAGCAGTCGCAGCACGGATCAGACATCTCACCCTCACCCCCCGGAGGAGAGAGCCCGCCATGACCGCAGCAGGACCCAGCCCCGCGTCCCCCGCCGGCACGCCCACGACCGCGCACCCCGAACCGTCCTCCGACCCGGGCACCTCCGGCGGCGCCTGCCCGTACTCGGCGCACGCCGAGACGTCCGCCGCACCGCTCCCCGAGACGCTCCCCAACGCCGCCCCCCGCGGGGCCTGCCCGTTCGACCCGCCGCCCGTCTACCAGCAGGCGCGGCGCGAGCAGCCGGTCATCCGCACCAAGCTCTGGGACGGCTCGTCCTGCTGGATGGTCACCCGCCACGACGACATCCGCCGCACGCTGCGCGACGACCGCTTCAGCTCCGACTCCAACCGGCCCGGCTTCCCGTTCCTGACCGCCGGCCGCAAGGCGCTCACCACCGACAACCCGACCTTCATCAGGATGGACGACCCCGAGCACGCGCGGCTGCGCCGGATGCTCACCGCGGACTTCATGATCCGCAAGGTCGAGTCGATGCGGCCGCAGGTCCAGGAACTCGCCGACGACCTGCTGGACGCGATGGTGAAGGGGCGTCAGGAGGCGGACTTCGTCGCGGACTTCGCGCTGCCGCTGCCGTCGGTGGTGATATGCCTGCTGCTCGGTGTGCCGTACTCCGAGCACGACTTCTTCCAGCGGTGCAGCAGCATCATGCTCCGCACCGAGTCCACCCCGGCCCAGGTGACCGCGGCGCAGGACGAACTGCACGCCTACATGGCCGAGTTGACGCGTACCAAGCGGCGGAACCCGGACGACGGCATCCTCAGTCGGCTCGCCGAGCGGGACGAGCTGTCCGACGACGACATCTCCCGGATGGGGCGGCTGCTGCTGGTCGCCGGCCACGAGACGACCGCCAACATGACCGCGCTGTCCACGCTCGCCCTGCTGCGCAACCCGCGCGAGCTGGAGCGGATGCGCGCGGCCGGACCCGAGGAGGCGAAGGCGGCCGTCGAGGAGTTGCTGCGCTACCTGACGATCATCCAGAGCGGGGTGTCCCGGGTCGCCACCGAGGACGTCGCCGTCGGGGACACGGTGATCCGCAAGGGCGAGGGCGTGCTGTGCATGATCAACGCCGCCAACCGCGACGAGGACGTCTTCCCGGACGCCGACCGGCTCGACCTCGCCCGGCCCGGCAGCCGCCGCCACCTGGCCTTCGGGTTCGGCGTGCACCAGTGCCTCGGCCAGCCGCTGGCCCGTCTGGAACTCCAGGTGGCGCTGACCACGGTGCTGCGCCGGCTGCCCGACCTGCGGTTGGCGATCCCCTTCGAGGACGTGCGCTTCCGCACCGACATGCTCATCTACGGGGTGCACAGCCTCCCCGTGGCGTGGTGACCCCGCCCCCGGCTACCCTGTCACCGCCTCCTGTCACCGGAAGGACCCCGCCCATGCGTATCCAGGTCGACCAGGACAAGTGCTGCGGTTCCGGCATGTGCGTGCTCGCCGCGCCCGACGTCTTCGACCAGCGTGAGGAGGACGGCATCGTCGAACTGCTCGACGCCAAGCCCCCGCAGACGCTGTGGCCCGACATCCGCGAGGCTGCCGCCGGCTGCCCGTCGTGGGCCATCGAGGTCGACGAGACCTGACCCGCCGCGGCCCGCCCTCACCCGGCGGGCCGCGCCGCCGCGGAACCGACCGGCCGTCACGGCACCGTAGGGGCGCCGGGGTCGGGGGCGGGGGTGCGGGTGGCCTGTACGCGGGCCAGGAGTTCCTTCTTGTCGGGCTTGCCGCTGGGCGCCACCGGGACCGAGTCGAGCACCGTGATGGTGGCCGGGACGGCGTCGCCGCCGAGTTCGGCGCGTACGGCGGCGCGCAGTTCACCGGGCGCGGGCGGGCGGTCGCGGGAGAGCGGGACGACGAAGGCGTGGGCCGCCTCGCCGGTGGTCTCGTCGGGAGCCGCCACGACGTACGCCTGGTCGACGTCCGGGTGGCCGGCGAGCGCGGCCTCGATGGCGGCGGTGTAGTAGAGGATCGCGTTGACGAAGACGACCTCGCGGGCCCGGCCGAGCAGCCGCAGGAAGCCGTCCTCGCCGAGGATGCCGAGGTCCCGGGTCCTGATCCAGCCGTCGCGGACGACCTCGCGGGTCTGCTCCTCGTCCTTCCAGTACCCGGACATGGCGCCGGCGGCGCGGACCCAGACCTCTCCGGCGGTCCCCGTGGGCACCGGCCGCCCCTCCGGGTCGCGGACGGAGATCCCGACGTCGGGCATCGGGCGGCCGACCGCGTCGCGCACCCGCTCCCCGTACCGGGCCTGGGCCTGCGGGGTGAGCAGCGCGAGCATGCCGGTCTCGGTCTGGCCGTATCCCTGGTAGACGACCGGGCCGAGGCGTTCGGTCGCCTCGGCGAGACGGTGCGGGGGCAGGGGGGAGCCGGCCACCAGCAGGGCGCGCATGCTGCTGGTGTCGACGTCCTCGGTGCGCAGCGTGTCCAGCACCTGGTAGAGGCGCGGGACGGTGCACAGGCAGGCGGTGACCTGGTGGCGCTGCCAGGTGTGCGGGAAGGAGACCGGGGGTTCGGGGATGACCGCGGTGCCGCCGCCGAGCAGGCACAGGGCGAGGTGTTCGAGCATCACCGCGCTGGTGAGGGTGCCGAAGACGAGGAAACGGCCGTATCCGGCGGCGAGTTCACGGGTCGCGTCGTTCCAGCGGTCGGCCGGCTGCCAGGACCAGTGGGCGCCCAGGGCGCGGTAGGTCTGCGCGCAGCCCTTGGGGTGGCCGGTGCTGCCGCTGGTGAGCGTGATCAGGGCGACGTCGTCCGGGCGGCCGCGGGCGAGGAGTCCGGCGGCGACCGAGGCTCCGGCGCCCGCGGGCTCGTAGGGCCCGCTTGCGACTCCGGGCGGCCCGTCCCCACCAGCGTGCGGCCCGCCCGCCCCTTCGTGCGGCCCGCTTGCGGCCCCGGGCGGCCCGTCCGCCGCTCGGTGCGCGCCGCCGTCCGCGGCCTCCTCGGGGATGCCGCCGTCGCCGGGGCGTCCGCCGAGCAGGTCCACCTCGACGTCCAGCACGGCGGCACCCGCCGCCTTGGCCGCGTCCGCGAGCGCCTCGGTACGGGTGGTCCCGTCCACCAGGACGACGTCGACCTCCTGACCCAGCACGTGCCGGAGCTGAGCGGGCGTCAGTCCCGGCCGCAGGCCGGTGACCCGGCAGCCGAGCAGGTGGGCCGCGATCTGGGCGGCGAACCCGGCGGGGGTGACGGCGGTGGTGAGGGCCACGCCGCGGCCCGGGCCGAGCCCGGCCGCCTCCAGGCGCGCGGCGCAGTCGCGGACCAGCGCGAGGACCAGGCCGCGGGCGACCGGACGTGTCCGGAACTCGAAGGCCGGGTTGTCCGGGTCGTGGGCAAACGCGTCGATCAGGGGCTGCGGAAACGGCGATTCGGCCGGATTGTTCATCGTCCCCTCCGATCCGCGCGGCCGGCCGCAGGGGGCATTTCGGCCGCGGGTAAACCGCCACCGGCGGCGCACGGGCATTGCGGAGGTGCCGCTCGGCAGGCACTCCGGGTCGTTGGCGAAGTTATCCGATCGGCGGCGATAACCCACTCGAAATCCGTGTGACATGGATCACACCATGCACCCTGGAGGGCTCCTTGAAACATCAACTAGGGTGTTGAACCCGTCGGGATCAACCGGGAGGGCTTATGTCCGGAGAAGAGCGGATCGACTATTTGGTCGCGGGCGCGGGACCGGCCGGAATCCAGGCCGGCTATTTCCTCGAACGCGCCGGACGCGACTATCTGGTGGTGGAGGAGGGAGCCGCGCCGGGCACCTTCTTCACGAGATTCCCGCGGCACCGCACGCTGATATCAAGCAACAAGGTGCACACCGGCTGGGACGATCCGGAACTCCGGCTGCGCGTGGACTGGAACTCTCTGCTGTCGGAGGAGGGCGGTCCGCTCTTCACCGAGGTGACCTCGCGTTACTTCCCGGCCGCCGACGACATGGTCGGCTACCTCGCGGACTTCGCCGCGACCCACCGGTTGCGCATCCGCCACCACACCCGTATCACGCACATCAGCCGGGCCGCCGCCGAAGGCACCGAGGGCTCCACGGACGGCGGCTCCCCCCGCGGGGACTTCCTCGCCCGGACCGGGGACGGCACCGTCCTGCGGGCGAAGCGCCTGATCATGGCCACCGGAGTGACCCGCCCGTACGTTCCGCCGATCCCCGGTGTCGAACTGGCCGAGCAGTACAGCGACGTTTCCGTCGACCCCGATGATTTCACCGGCAAACGCGTGCTGATCGTCGGCCGCGGGAACTCCGCGTTCGAGACCGCGGACAATCTCATCGAGCGCGCGGCGGTCATTCACGTCCTCGGCCCCGGTTCGCTCCGGCTGGCCTGGCAGACGCATTTCGTGGGCCACCTCAGGGCCGTGAACAACAACTTCCTCGACACCTACCAGTTGAAGTCGCAGAATGCACTGCTGGACGGTGAGATCGTCTCCATCAAACGGTCGGAGGAGGACGGTAAATATCTGGTGGCGGTGAAGTTCGTCCGGGTCAACGAAGTGGTGAAGGAGATATCCTACGACCGGGTGATCATGGCCACCGGATTCAGGTTCGACGCGTCGATCTTCGACGAGGAATGCCGTCCCGAGCTGACCATCAAAGACCGGTTCCCGGCGCAGACGGAGGCGTGGGAGTCCACCAATGTGCCCGACGTGTACTTCGCCGGCACGATCACCCAGGTCCGCGACTTCAAGAAGTCCACCAGCGGCTTCATCCACGGCTTCCGCTACGGCGTGCGGGCGCTCAGCCGGGTGCTGAGCACGCGGTACCACGACGAGCAGTGGCCGCACACCGAACTGCCCGCCACCGCCGAGGCCGTCGCGGACACGCTGCTGACCAGGATCAACCGTACCTCGGCGCTCTGGCAGTTGTTCGGCTTTCTCGGCGACGCGGTCCTCGTCGGCCCCGACTCCGTCGGCTACTACGAGGAGTTGCCCGTCGAGTACCTGCACAGCGCCCTGGGCGAGGGCGAGTTCGGCCCGGTCGACCGCTACCTGACGATCACGCTGGAGTACGGGGCCGACCACGACAAGGTGAACCCCTTCGACATCACCGTGAACCGGCTCTCGCAGCAGGACACCGGCGGCCTCGACAGCCGCTACCTGCATCCGGTGGTCCGGCTGTGGCAGGACGGGAAGGTGGTCTCCGAGCACCACCTCACCGAGAACCTGGAGAACGAGTGGGACAGCGAGGACGTCCACCGCGCCCCGCTCGTCCGCTACCTGGCCACGGACCTCTTCCCCGCGGGGGAGCAGGCGGCGGGCAGCGCCTCGACGCCCACGGCCCCGAAGACGTCGTGACCGCCGGCCTGCCGCCGGACGCCATCGGCGGGCTGCACGAGAAGGCGCTGGCCCAACTCGACCCCGCACACCGGGACTTCTTCGAGGGCGGGGCCGGGCGGGAGACCGCGCTGGCCGAGAACGTCCGCGCCTTCGGCCGCCTCGCCCTGCTGCCCCGGGTGCTGCGCGGCGCCGGACCGCCCGACACCACGGTGGAACTGCCCGGCGCCCGCGCGGCCACGCCGGTGCTGGTCGCGCCGACCGCCTTCCACCGCCTCGCCCACCCCGACGGGGAGCGGGCCACCGCGCGGGCCGCGGCGGCGGCCGGCACCGTACTGATCACCGCGATGGCCGCGACCACCGCGGTCCGCGACGTGGTGGCGGCCGCCCGGGAGGTGCGGGCGGACGCGTCCGTGTGGTTCCAGCTCTACCTGCAACCGCGGGCGGACGTCACCGACGCGCTGGTGCGGCGGGCCGAGGAGGCCGGCTGCACCGCGCTGGTGGTCACCGCCGACTCCCCCGTCTTCGGCCGCCGCGCCCGCGACGACCGCAACGGCTTCCACGACCTGCCGCCGGGCTACGCCGCGGAGAACATGCGCGACCTGCCCGGGGCGGCGCCGGGCACCACGCTCGACATCGCGATGAGCCCCGCGCTGTCCTGGGACGACCTGCGCCGCCTGCGCGAACGCACCGCACTGCCGGTGCTGGTCAAGGGAGTCCTGCACCCCGACGACGCCCGCATCGCGATCGGCGAGGGCGTGGCGGGGCTGATCGTCTCCAACCACGGCGGGCGGCAGCTCGACGCCGCGCCCGCCACCGTCGAGGCGCTGCCGCGGATCGCCGAGGCCGTCGCGGGCCGCGTCCCGGTGCTGCTCGACGGCGGCGTACGGTCCGGGGCCGACGTGGTGGCCGCGCTGGCCCTCGGCGCCACCGCGGTCGGCGTCGGGCGCCCGGTGCTGTGGGGCCTGGCCGCCGAGGGCGAGGCGGGCGTGGCCCGGGTGCTGGCCGAACTGGCCGAGCAGACCGCCCACGTGCTGACCCTGTGCGGGGCGCGCGACTGCGCCGACCTCGACCGCGGGCAGGTCGTCGTCCGCGGCCGATGGGGGGTGGCGGACCGATGAGGCCGAGCGGCGTACGGCGGTGGTACGCGCTCGCCGCGGCGGGCGCGGCCGTCCTGTCCAGCCCGTACTGGCTGCCGAAGTCCCTGGTCGGCCTGCGCGTGAAGGTGTTCGAGAAGGTCAACGGACCCGAGGGCGTCGTCGTCCCGAACGACCAGGTCGGGCCGGAGCGGTTCGCCGAGCTGTACGCCCACCCCGCCGCGAGCGGGCGCAGCAAGGGCGCCGGGCTGTCCGACCTGTTCTGGTACTGGCTGTCCCCCGGGCCCGAGGTGCACCAGGAACACCTGGAACCCGGGCCGCGCTACGACGCGGTGGCGCGGACCACCAGCACCATCCTCGCCGGGACCAGCGCCGAGCTGTCCGCCGCGGCGGCCCGGTGCGCGGCGCGCGTGCTGGAGGAGAAGGTCCCGGGAGGGCCCGGGCGCCGCGCCGCGCTGGTACGGCTGCGCGACCTGATGATGCCGGTGTGGGCCGAGTTCTTCCACGAGATGGTCTTCCACGAGCCGTGCCCGCCCGACGCGCGCCGGCTGATCGTGGACAACGCCGAGGACGTGGTCAACTCCCTGAAGAACACCCGGCTCCGACACATGCGCCGCCGCGCGCGGCTGACCCGCTACCTGCTGCGCCGGCTGGCGGCGGGCGAGGTCCCGCACGACCTGCCGGCCGAACTGGCCACGCCGCGCGACCGGGCGCACTACCTCCAGGGCACCTTCTTCAACACCGCCGTCGTGCAGATGTCGGAGGCGATGGCACACCTGCTGCTGGTGCTCGCCCAGCACCAGGACGTGCAGCAGCGGCTCGCCGACCACCCCGGTGACGACCGCGACCTGGGCAACGTCATGAACGAGACGCTGCGCCTGTTCCCGCTGTTCGGCATCGCGCACCGGATCACCGACGCCGACATCGACCTCGGCGACGGCGTCGGCTACCCGGCCGGCACCGTCCTGTGCTTCGACTACCCCGCCTACCACGCCACCGGCTACACCGACCCCGAGGTCTTCGACCCGGGCCGCTGGGACCGGCTGTCGGCCAAGGACGCGCACCACATCCCGTTCGGGATCGCGGCGAACCGGCCGTGCCCGGCCTGGCGTCTGTCGCCGCTGGTGATGCGCGCCGTCACCCGTGAGGTGCTCGGCCGCTACACCCTGCACTCCTCGGTCTCCCACACCCGCTCGATCCCGCACCGGGCGCCCTGCCTGCTGGTGCCCCGCGACCGTCCGCTGTCCCGCCCGCGCAGGAGCGCCGCGCTGGCGGCGCTGCGGGTGCGCGACCGCTGGGAGGACGTGGGGCGCAGCACGCTGCAGTTCGTGCTCGGCACGTGGATGGTGGTCGACGCCCGGCGGCAGCGGCTGACGCGGGCCTGGTTCGCCGGCCACGACACGCAGGGCCGCCCGCTGCCGGACGCGCCGTCGCCGGCTGCTCCCCCGCCCCGCACCGCGCAGACGCCGCCGGTCCCCACCGCACCCCCGCCCGCCGGTCCCCCGCCGGCGGGACCG
Source organism: Streptomyces sp. SN-593 (assembly GCF_016756395.1). NCBI lineage: Bacteria > Bacillati > Actinomycetota > Actinomycetes > Kitasatosporales > Streptomycetaceae > Actinacidiphila > Actinacidiphila reveromycinica. The sequence goes on along the minus strand of NZ_AP018365.1, from coordinate 7,611,116 downwards.
CCGCCGGCCTGTCCGTACCACCACGGCGGCTGAACCCGCACCCCCGGCCGCCCGCCCCGCTGCCACGCCGACTCGCCCCGCTCCCCCACTCCGCTCCCGCCGAAGGGCATACCCCGTGTCCACCACAGAACTGGGTACCGCGTTCCTGCTGGCCGTCGTCGTCATCCTGGTGCTGTGCCGGCTGGTCGCGCTGCTGCTGCGGCCGCTCGGCCAGCCGCCGGTTGTCGCCGAGATGATCGCGGGCGTCCTGCTCGGCCCGTCGGTGCTCGGGCTGGTGCTGCCGTCCGTGGAGCACCACCTCTTCCCGAGCGACCTGCGCCCGATGCTCTACGTCACCGGCCAACTCGGCCTGGTGCTCTTCATGTTCCAGTCCGGCTACGAGTTCCGCCTGGAGCGGATCAGGCCGGTGGCCAGGTCGGCGGCGCTGATCTCGACGGCGGGCAGCGCGGCGCCGCTGCTGCTGGGCGGCGCACTGACCTGGGCGGTGCACGGCTCGGTCGACACCTCGCCGCCCGGGGTGCCGCTGCACGTGACCGTGCTGTTCGTCGGCGTCACCCTGGCGATCACCGCGTTCCCGATGCTGGCCCGGATCATCACCGAGAACGGGCTGTCGGGCACGTCGTTCGGCACCATCTCGCTGGCGGCCGGCGCGATGGACGACGTGGCCGCGTGGATCATGCTCGCCGGCGTGGTCAGCCTCGCGCGCGGCAGCGCCCACACGGTGGTGCTCGCCGCCGCGGGCGCGGCCGGGCTGGTCGTCGTGCTGGCCGCGCTGATCCGGCTGCGCACCCCGCTGGTGAACGCCTCCGAACGGCTCGGCGACGAGCAACTGCTGCTCGCCACCGTGCTGCTGCTGTGCCTGGCGGCCTGGTACACCGACCGGATCGGCCTGTACGCGGTGTTCGGCGCGTTCAGCCTGGGCGCCGCGTTCCCGCGGTCGCCGCGCATCGAGCGGACGGTCGAGGCGACCGCCCCGCTCAGCCGGGTCCTGCTGCTGCCGCTGTTCTTCACCTACTCCGGGCTCAACACCGACACCGGGCTGCTCAGCGACCCCAAGCTGCTGCTGTTCGCGGTGGGGTGCACCGCCGCGGCGGTGATCGGCAAGTTCGGGGCCTGCTGGGCGGCGGCGCGGCTGGGCGGGCAGCCGCCGGCGGTCGCGATCCGGATCGGGACCCTGATGAACGCGCGCGGCCTGATGCAGCTCATCGCGATCAACGTCGGCCTGTCCGAGGGCATCGTGTCGCCGTCGATGTTCACCGTGCTGGTGGTGGTCGCGGTGGTCACCACGGTGATGGCCACCCCGCTGCTGCGGCTGTGGGACCGGCGGGACGGCGGAGCGGCGAACGAGCCGGAGTGGGTGGAGGGGACCGGCGGCGCGGAGGACGGCGCCCGGCCGGTCGGCGCGGTGGCGGGAGACGGCCGCGCCTCCTGAGAGACCTGGTCACGCGGTCCCTCCCCCGGTGCTTTTGCCTCAGAGGCAAGCTTTTTGCCTCTGAGGCACAGCCTGGTGTTCCATGAGGGCATGGACGACGCGACCGCCACCCCGGACGCCGCCGCCGCGGCCGGACCTGACGCCCCGGCCCTGGCCCCGCGGCTGCGTGACCGCCGGCGCGCGAGCGGCCTCACCCTGGAGGCCGCGGCCCACCGCGCCGACCTGTCGGCAGCGCACCTGTCCCGGCTGGAGTCCGGCCTGCGACAGCCGTCGCTGCCGGTGCTCCTGGGGCTCGCCCGCCTGTACAGCACCACTGTCGCGGACCTGCTCGGCGAGACCGCGGCCGAACCCGATCCCATCGTACGCGGTGCCTCGATGGCCGCGGTGCCCGCCGGGGGCTGGACCTACCGGCGGGCCGGCGGCACCGGGCGGGCGATGCAGGCGCTGCGTGTGCACGTGCCCTCGCGGGCCCAGGGCGGCCTGGTCCGCGTCCACCCCGGCGAGGAGTGGCTCTACGTCACCGCCGGGGTGCTCGAACTCTCCCTCGGCGACCGCACCCACACGCTGGCCGCCGGGGACTCCGCGCACTTCGACTCGCTCGTACCGCACCGGCTGGCGGCCGGCGGCCCGGACGGGGTCGACCTGCTCTTCGTCCACACCCTCATGCAGAGCGAGACGTCGGCACTGTGCGTCGTGCCGCGCGAGCCCGCCGACACCCGAGGAGGCCGTTCATGACGACGAACCCCGCCGAGCCGCGCGCCCACCCCGCCGCGGAACCGTCCGAGCCCGGCCCGGCGACCGTGCACGCGCCCGACCCTGCGGCCGTGTCCGCACCCGCCGACGCCTCCGCTGACGCCTCCGCCTCCGCGTCCGACACCGTCTCGCAGCCGGCGCCGGCGCCCGGCTCCCCCCGGGTACCCGAGCCGGTGCCCGTCCTGGTCGTGACCCCCGAACCCAGCAGCACCGAGAAGCACAAGGAGCGCGCGGTCATCCTGCGCGTCCTCGTCTACGTCGCGGTGGCGCACTTCATGGCCTTCTTCCTGTGGCTGATGTTCGCGGTGATCGGCAAGAGCTGAACCTCAGCCCGCGAAGACCTGGAGCCCCGAGAGCTGCGCCGCCGGCCAGCCGGTGTTGGCCGTGAAGTCCAGCCGCAGGTAGCGGGTGGTGGCCGCGGCGGGCAGGGTGACGGTGGCGGTGTTCCCGGTGGCGGGGTCGAACGTGTGGCCCGCGGAGCCGGCGAGCGCGGTGAAGGTGGCGCCGTCGGTGCTCCCCCGCACCGAGAGCGTCTGGGTACGGGCGGTCCACGCGGCGGACGGCGGCAGGGTGAGCACGAGCCGCCGCACCGTGCTCGCCGCGCCGAGGTCGACCTGGATCCACTGCGGGAAGGCGTTGTTCGCCGACTCCCAGTAGGAGGAGGGGTCGCCGTCGGTGGCGTTGGCCGAACCGTAGGACTGGGTGTGGCTGCTCTCCGAGGTGGCGCGGTGCAGGGCGAGGTCGCCGGTCGGCGGGGGCGTGGTCCCGCCGCCGACCACCGGCGGGGTGGGACGGGTGGCGGTGAGCGCGAGTTGGCCCTTGAGCATGCGGCCCCCGTCGCCGGTCAGCCGCAGGTAGTAGTCCGAGGAGCAGGCCGTGCCGTCCTCGTCGAGTGCGAGGAACCCGGAGTTCGCCGGCACCCACGCCTGGCTCTCGGCGGTCTTGGCGATCTGGTTGCCCTCGTTGAACTCGTCGAACATGGAGATGTAGACGCTGCCGACCCCCGCCCGGACCATGTTGTAGAACTGCCTCCACATGAAGTCGCCGTGGGCGCGCTGGCGCAGGGTGACCGCGCCGGGCAGCACGCAGGGCTGGTAGTCGATGCCGTGGGCCGCGCACTCCGCCAGGTCGGGCACCGTGGCCACGTTGAAGAAGTTGTCGGCGTCCGCGACGTTGCCGATGCGGCCGACCATCCACGGCGAGAGCATGTCGAACGCGTGGTAGACGTCCGAGAAGCCCGGCCGCGAGTCGCGGTCCCCGGTGCGCCACCAGGTCGGCACGCCGCCGATCACGTAACACCCCTGGCCCTTGAACCAGTTGACGACGTCCAGGCAGGCGTCGGCGGTGAACGGCCGCTGGTTGTCGGCGAACCCGAAGCCCCACACGCACACCACCGGCTTGCCGTTCTGCACCGCGTAGGCCGGACTGGCGGTGTGCGCCCGCATCTTGCCGGTCCAGTCGGCCTTGATCTCCGACTGCATGTTCGTCCAGTCCGAGACGTCGTACATGACGTAGAACTTCCGCCCGTACGTCTCGGCGGAGGCGCGCACCTTCACCGCCATGGCGTCGCGGGTCGGGCCCTCGCTGCCGTTCGGGTTGAAGCGCTGGAGGGCGGCGACGTCGATCCCGTTCGCCTGGAGCCACTGGAAGTGCGTGTCCACCGTCTGCTGGTCGTACGACGAGAACAGCGCGGCCGGCTGCCCGTTGCCGAGCGCCGCGTAGCCGGTCGGGTAGGTGTGCGCGTAGTCGCGCACGTCCGGCCACGCCACGATCCCGGTGTTCGACGGCGAGGGCGCCGCCGAACCGTTCGCGCTCCAGTGCCACCAGGCGTCGATCGGCGCGCCGTCGCCGATGCAGGCGAACCAGCCCTGGTAGCCGACGGTGACCTTCCCGACCACGTCGCCGGGGCCGCTCGCCGCCGGCGCCGCCGCCCCGGCGGTCCGGGCCCCGGCGAGGACGGCCGTTCCCGTCGCGGTGGCGGCCACCGCGGACTGCAGGAAGACCCTGCGTGTGACACCCATCTGGACTCCTCCGATCGGTCGTCAACTCCGGCAGCCGCGAGCCGTGTTGCACGAACCGGATGCGGCCGGCGGCTGGTGCGGGGATCGTAACGACGCGGACACGCGACCGCAATGGATCGCGCGTCGGCCGAAATATTCGGCGAGAAGCACGCAAGAAGCGCATCGGCGTCATGTGCGCAGGTCCCGGGCCCGTGCGGTGGGCCCCTCGACCGTACGGGTACGGTCCCGGCGGAACCCCGGCCCCCGGTGGTCCGTCCCAGGTCAGCAGGTGCGAGACTGCGCCCGCGAACACGGATCGGGAGGACACGTGGCGGAAGCGACGATCATCGGCAGCGAACGCAGCGAGGCGGGGCTCGCGACCGGCATGGAGGTGCTGCGCCGCGGCGGCTCGGCGCTGGATGCCGTGGAGGCAGCGATGCGGCGCTGCGAGGACAACCCGGCGGACCACTACGTCGGCACCGCGGGGCTGCCCAACGCGCGCGGCGAGGTCGAGTTGGACGCCTCGCTGATGATCGGCTCCGGCCGGCGGTTCGGCGCCGTGGGCGCGCTGAAGGGCTACCCGAACCCGATCTCGGTGGCCCGCGCGGTCCTGGAGAAGCTGCCCCAGCACAGCCTGCTGGTCGGCGAGGGCGCCGCGCTCTTCGCCGAGGAGTGCGGCTTCACCACCGCGGACCTGATCACCGACGAGTCCCGCGAACTGTGGCGCAAGCAGGTCGCCGACTCCCGCGAGTCGGTCGAGGGCGAGAACACCGCCGCCACCGACGGCGACGCCCGCTACCGGGAGAGCGCCCTCGCGCTGATCCGCCGGCTCGCCCCGCACGACGGCCCCTGGGGCACCATCAACATCATCGCCCTGGACGCCACCGGCGAGATGTGCGTGGGCGTGTCCACCTCCGGCTACCCGTACAAGTACCCCGGCCGGGTCGGCGACTCGGCGCTGCCCGGTGCCGGCAACTGGTGCGACCTGCGGGCCGGCGGCGCGGCCTGCACCGGGCGCGGCGAGCTGAGCATGCGCGGCGGCACCGCCCGCACCATCGTGGAGCTGCTTTCCGCCGGGCAGGAGCCGGCCGACGCGTGCCGGGCGGCGCTCGCCGACGCGGCGACCCTGCCGGACGACTTCCGCGCGGAGCTGCGCGCCCTGGCCATGACCCCGGACGGGCGGCACGGCGGCGCGGCCGGCCAGCAGGGCAGTGTGTACGGCCTGATGACCGACGCGTCCACCGAGCCGGAGTTCCGCCCGCGGATCGTGCTGTGACACCCGCGGGTCGTGTGGTGAGACCCGCGGATCGTGCTGTGCCGCCCGCGGACCGTGCTGTGACACCCGTGGTTCGTGCTCTGGCACCCGCGGACCGTGCTGTGAGGAGCCTGCCGTGAAGATCTTCCTGTCCTCCGACATGGAGGGCACCGCCGGAGTCGTCGACTGGTCGCAGTGCCGGCACGGCCAGCCCGAGTACGCGTACTACCGCACCCTGCTCCAGGACGAGGTGAACGCGGCCATCGAGGGCGCGGCCGAGGGCGGCGCGACCGCCTTCCTCGTCAACGACTCGCACTCCACCATGTCCAACCTGCGCCCCGACGCGCTGGCCGGCCGGGCCCGCTACCTGTCGGGGCGGCACAAGCCGCTGTACATGATGCAGGGGCTGGACGACACGTTCGACGCGGTCTTCTTCGTCTCCTACCACGGCTCGATGTCCGGGTCGCCGGCCACCTTGTCGCACACCTACAACCCGGCCGCGATCGCGGAGGTCCGGCTCAACGGCGTGGTGGCGGGCGAGAGCGGCATCAACGCGCTGGTCGCGCTCGGCCACGGCGTCCCGGTGGTCCTGATCACCGGTGACGACACCACCGCGGCCGAGCTGCGCCCCTTCTGCCCGGACGCGGTGGGCGCGGTGGTCAAGTCCTCGGTGTCCCGGTTCGCGGCCGACAGCCTGCACCCTCAGGAGGCGCGCGAGGTGATCCGGGCGGCCGCCCGGCGGGCGGTGCGCACGCTCCCCTCCGCGTCGCCGCCGGCGATCGAGCTGCCCGCGACGCTCTGGTTGCGGATGCGCAACCCCGACCTCGCGGAGATGGCCACCTGGATCACCGGGGTCGAGCCGGACCCGGCCGACCCGCTGGTGGTCACCCTCACCGACCACGACCCGGTGCGGCTGTACCGGACCTTCGTGACGGTGGTGCTGCTCACCCGGGGCATCGCGGAGTGAGCGCGTAGGCGGTCGCGGTGGTTCCCCGGTCCGCGGCGCGCGCCTTCCGCGGCGGCGCGCGCGGGATGCGCCATGCTGGCGGTGACCGGTCGGAGCGGACGCGGTGTCGGAGGTGGCGGTATGGGGACCGGACGGCGGGACGGCACGGTGACCGGGGTGCTGGACCGGAGGTTCAGCGAACCGACGGCGGAGCCGAGCACCTGGGCTCAGGTGCGGGAGGTGCTGGCCGGCGCGGGCACGTACTGGCTGACGACCGTACGCGCCGACGGCCGTCCGCACCTCACGCCGCTGATCGCGGTCTGGCACCGGGAGGCGCTGTACTTCTGCACCGGTGAGGGCGAGCAGAAGGCGCGCAACCTCGCGGCGCACGCGCAGGTCGTCCTCGCCACCGGCGGCAGCTCCCTCGACGACGGGCTCGACGTGGCGGTGGAGGGCACCGCGGTGCGCGTCACCGGCCGGCCGCGGGTCGCCGAACTAGCGGCGGCGTGGCGGGAGAAGTACGGGGAGGAGTGGCGCTTCGAGGCACTGGAGGACGGCTTCCGGCACCCCGGCCCCGACGGCGCGGCGCACGGCCCCGTGCTGGTCTTCGAGGTGGCCCCGACCGCGGTCTTCGCCTTCCGCAAGGGCGGCACCTACGCGCAGACCCGCTTCCGCCTCCCCTGACCACCCCACCCGCGACCCACGGCCTCCGCCGAGGCCCCGTTCCGGCTACGCGCGCGGCCGGGGCCCGCCCCCCGGTATCCGGACCCGCCCGAGTAGGTTGGGGACCGCCGACCTGCACGGTCGACCGGAGGGGGTGCGCAGGTGTCGGAGGGGGCGGAACCGGCCGACGCGTGGTTACGCGTACCCGTCGGAGCGGAGGCTGCGCGCTGGGCGGCCCGCAGCCGCTGCCGACGGGTCCTGCTCGTGGTGCACAACGTGACCTCCGCGACCCGGCTGCTCGACGTACTGCCGCTCTTCCGGGACGATCTGCGGGTGCAACTGCTGGCCACGTGCACGGGTTCCTCGCCCTTCCGCGCGGGGATCGGCGAACTCCTCGACGCGGTGGGTGTTCCGGTACTGCCCTGGGACCAGGCGCTCGCCACCCCGGTCGACCTCGCCGTCTCCGCCAGCTTCGGAGGTCAACTGGACCTTTTGCGGGGCAAGTTGGCGATACTGTCGCACGGCGTCGGATACAACAAGACGCTGCGGACCGGGAACGCGGTGTTCGGGCTGTCGCGGGAGTGGCTGCTGGCCGGTGGGGCGCCGGTCGCCGACGCGATGGTGCTCTCCCATCCCGAGCAGTTGGACCGTCTCGCCGACGCCTGCCCCGAGGCCCTGCCGACCGCGGTGCTGGGCGGCGATCCCTGCTACGACCGCATCCTGGCCGCCGAGAGCCACCGGCCCCGCTACCGGCGGGCGCTGGGTGTGCGGCCCGGCCAGCGGCTGGTGCTTCTGAACTCCACCTGGAACCCGACAGCGCTCTTCGGTGACGCCGGGACCGAGGACGTACTGCCCCTGCTGCTGCCCCGGTTGGCATCGGAACTGCCGGTGGACGAGTACCGCGTCGCCGCCGTCCTGCACCCGAACATCTGGGCCGCGCACGGCGCCGGGCAGGTCCGCTTGTGGCTCGACCGGGCGCGGCGGGCGGGGCTGACGCTGGTCGACCCGCTGACAGCGTGGCGGCAGGCGCTGATCGCCGCGGACCTGGTGATCGGCGACTTCGGCTCGGTGAGCTACTACGCGGCCGCGCGCGGCACGCCGGTGCTGCTCGGCTCCGCGTCCCTCGCCGCGCTGGGCCACGGCACGCCGGTCGCCGACTTCGTCCGTGCCGCACCCCGCCTCGACCCGCACGCGCCCCTCCTGCCCCAACTGGAGCGTCTGCTCGACGGGCACCGGCCGATGCACGGTCCGGCCACGCTGACGACCTCGGTGCCCGGCAGGTCGGCCCGATTGCTGCGCGGCCTCTTCTACCGCCTGATCGGCATCCCCGAGCCCCCTTCCCCCGCGCTGCTCGACCCGTTGCCGCTGCCACCGTTCGAGGCGCAACGAACCACCGCGCCGCTCCGGGTGGTGGTGCACCGCGACGCCGGCGGGGCTCTCGCGGTGCACCGCTACGCCGCCCCACCGCGCGAACCGGACGGCCCCGGCGAAGGCCACCTGGCCGTCCACGAGGACACCCTCGATCCCGGCGCGCTCGACCTGGCGGACCTGATCTACCGGCACGGCGCCCTGGACGACCCACGGTTCGGCACCCCACGGGAGTGGACCGCGGAGGTGCTGGCCCGGCACCCGTCCTGCACGATGGCCGCGTACGTCATCGGTCGGCGTACCTGCGTCGTACGCCATCGCAACGGCCTGCTCGCCGCCCTCGGCACCCTCTCGCGGCCCGAGCGGGAGGGCGTGGCCCCAGCGGGAGAAGGAGCCGGTGGACCGGACCCCGCGCTCTACGCGTCCGCGCTGCTCGGTCTGCTCGAGGAGAGCGGTGGAGCGCTGCCGGCGGGCGGGTTCACGGTGCGCACCGGGCCGGAGCGGCGGCCGTCGGCGTCAGGACCGGGCGGGGATGCGGCGCCACCGTCGGGCACCGACGTGTTCGAGGTGGACGCTCGCGTGCTGGCAGCCGAGGGGAACCGCTGCGCGGTCGACATCGGCCGTAGCGGTTCCGGGCCGCCGGGTGGGGGCGGCTGACGGCTCTGGGTGGGCCCGGGGGAAACGGTGGGGGCGGGGCCCGCCGGGGGTGTGGTCCTCCGGCGGGGCCCGCCCGGGGGCTCAGTCCTCGATCCAGCCGTGGCTCTTGCCGAAGCGCGCCAACTGCTGCCGGACCAGGATGATCTGCTCACCGGTCATCCACGGAGCCGTCTTGAGCAGGAGCTCGGTGCACTCGCGGGTGTACTCGTACTCGCTCAGCACGTCGCACATCGGGTCGTCGAGATCGACGCTGCCCGACGAGCGGGACACCGAGGGCGCGGAGGAGCCGCGCGAGCTGGTGACACCGCCCGGCACGCCGTCCGCGTTGTGCGCGAGGCGGACGGAGGACGCCTTGAGCCCGCGGTCGCCGTCCTCGACCTCGAACTCGACCGCGACACCGGAGCGCACGAAGGACTCCGGGATCAACAGATCGTTGACGTGCAGGAACACGTCCTCACCACCGGATTCCGGCGCAATGAACCCGTAACCGCGCGCACCGTCGAACCGAACAACCCGACCGGCAACCATGCCAAAACCCCCAGCAACCACTCCCGGGCCCCTTGCCCGAATGACCTGGGAGGAATCCTAGCGCCCGGGCACCGGAAAGGGGTACAGGGCCTTCCCCGGCGTGTACCGGTTCCGCCGCCCGAGCCGCCGCCCCGAGCCGCGCGGCCGGTGCCTGACACGGCTGACGCCCCGGACCCGAGTCTGACGCGGCCCGCGCCCCACCACCGGGAACGCGCCACCGGCGGCGCCGCGCGGCACCGCGAGGTGTGACCAAGTCGTGGTTCCCGGAGGCGAATGAACAGGGCGGACCTGGTAATGCATGGCAGGCTGCGTAACCAACCCGTCCGGGCCAGAAGGGACCAAGATGAGTCAGTCTGCGCAACCTGTGGGTGTCGTGGGGGTCGTGTCGGAGTCGCAACCCGGGGAGACGCGGGTGGCGGCCACCCCCGCGACGGTCAGGCAACTCCTCGGGCTCGGCTACGAGGTGGTCGTCCAGGCCGGTGCGGGTGCCGCCGCGAGCCTTTCCGACGAGGCGTACGAGGAGGCGGGCGCGACCGTCGGCGACCGGGCCCGGGCGTGGGGCGCCGACGTGGTGCTGGCCGTCAACGCGCCCTCCACCGAGGAGATCGGGCTGCTGCGCGACGGCGCGGTGCTGGTGGCGCTGCTCGCCCCGGCCACGCGTCCCGAACTGGTCGACGCGCTCGCCGAGCAGGGCGTCACCGCGCTGTCCATGGACGCGGTGCCGCGCATCTCCCGGGCCCAGTCGCTGGACGTGCTCAGCTCGATGGCGAACATCGCGGGTTACCGGGCCGTGGTCGAGGCGGCTCACCTTTTCGGGCGTTTCTTCACCGGTCAGGTCACCGCGGCCGGCAAGGTGCCGCCGGCGAAGGTGCTCGTCGCCGGCGCGGGCGTGGCCGGCCTCGCGGCGATCGGCGCCGCGGGCAGTCTCGGCGCGGTGGTGCGCGCCACCGACCCGCGGCCGGAGGTCGCCGACCAGGTCAAGTCGCTGGGCGGCGAGTACCTGTCGGTCGAGTCGGCGGAGGCCGAGGTGAGCGCGACCGGCTACGCGAAGGAGATGTCGGACGACTACAACACCCGGGCGGCCGCGCTCTACGCCCAGCAGGCCGCGGACGTCGACATCATCATCACCACCGCGCTCATCCCCGGCCGCCCGGCGCCGCTGCTGGTCACCGAGGAGATGGTGGCGAGCATGCGGCCGGGCAGCGTGGTGATCGACATGGCGGCCGCGCAGGGCGGCAACGTCGCGGGCACGGTCGCGGGGGAGGTCGTCGTCACGCCCAACCAGGTCTCGATCGTCGGCTACACCGACCTGGCCGGACGGCTGCCGACCCAGGCGTCGCAGCTCTACGGCACCAACCTGGTGAACCTGCTCAAGCTCCTCACCCCGGGCAAGGACGGCCACCTCGTGCTGGACTTCGACGACGTGGTGCAGCGCTCGGTGACGGTGGTGCGCGACGGCGAGAAGACCTGGCCGCCGCCACCGGTACAGGTCTCGGCGGCGCCGGCGGCCGGTGCCGCGCCACCACCGACCCCGACGGCGGCCAAGCAGAAACAGCCGCTCACCGCAGGCCGCCGCTACACCGCGGTCGGTGCGGTCGCGGCCGCGCTCTTCCTGCTCGCCGGCTTCGCACCGGCCCAACTCATCGGCAATCTCACGGTGTTCGTGCTGGCCATCGTGATCGGCTACTACGTGATCGGGCATGTGCACCACGCGCTGCACACCCCGCTGATGTCCGTGACCAACGCGATCTCCGGGATCATCGTGGTCGGCGCGCTCCTCCAGATCGGCCACGCCCACACGGCGGTCACCGTGCTGTCGTTCGTGGCGATCCTGCTGGCGTCCATCAACATCTTCGGCGGTTTCGCCGTGACCCGCCGCATGCTCGGCATGTTCTCCAAGGACTGATGCCGAGATGACCGCATCGACCGCCGCGCAGGCGGCCTACATCGTCGCCGCGCTGCTCTTCATCCTCAGCCTGGCCGGCCTGTCCAGGCACGAGACGTCCCGCTCCGGGGTGGTGTTCGGCATCTCCGGGATGGCGATCGCGCTCGCGGCGACCATCGGACTGGCCTCCCGAAGCATCGCGGCCACCGGGATCGGCCTGCTGGTCGCCGCCATGGTGATCGGCGCGGGCATCGGCCTGTGGCGGGCCCGCCGGGTCGAGATGACCGGCATGCCGGAACTCATCGCGATACTGCACAGCTTCGTCGGCCTGGCCGCCGTCCTGGTCGGCTGGAACGGCTACCTCGACGTGGAGGCCAGGGGCAGCCGGCAGACCGAGATCGCGCACGACCTGCTCGGCATCCACCACGCCGAGGTCTTCATCGGCATCTTCATCGGCGCGGTCACCTTCACCGGCTCGATCATCGCCTTCCTCAAGCTGTCCGCGCGGATCAAGTCCAGTCCGCTGATGCTGCCCGGACGCAACTACCTCAACATCGGCGCCCTGGTGGCCTTCGTCGGGCTGACCGCCGCCTTCGTGGCGTCGCCGGACATCGGGCTGCTGATCGCGGTCACCGCGGTCGCCCTCGCCCTCGGGCTGCACCTGGTCGCGTCGATCGGCGGCGGCGACATGCCGGTCGTGGTCTCGATGCTCAACAGCTACTCGGGCTGGGCCGCGGCCGCGTCCGGGTTCCTGCTCGACAACAACCTGCTGATCGTCACGGGCGCGCTGGTCGGCTCCTCCGGTGCCTACCTCTCCTACATCATGTGCGCCGCGATGAACCGCTCCTTCCTGTCGGTGATCGCCGGCGGCTTCGGCATGGAGGCGGCGGCCACGGACGACCGGGAGTACGGCGAGCACCGCGAGATCAGCGCCGAGGAGACCGCCGACCTGCTGCGCTCCGCCTCCTCGGTGGTGATCACCCCCGGCTACGGCATGGCGGTCGCCCAGGCGCAGTACCCGGTCGCCGACCTCACCCGGCGGCTGCGCGAGCGCGGGGTGGAGGTGCGCTTCGGCATCCACCCGGTCGCGGGACGGCTGCCCGGCCACATGAACGTGCTGCTCGCCGAGGCGAAGGTGCCCTACGACATCGTCCTGGAGATGGACGAGATCAACGACGACCTCGCGGCGACCACGGTGGTCCTGGTGATCGGCGCCAACGACACGGTCAACCCGGCCGCGGCCGAGGACCCGACCAGCCCCATCGCCGGCATGCCGGTGCTGCGCGTGTGGGAGGCGGAGAACGTGGTCGTCTTCAAGCGCTCCATGAACACCGGGTACGCCGGCGTGCAGAACCCGCTGTTCTTCCGGGAGAACAGCCAGATGCTCTTCGGCGACGCGAAGGACCGGGTGGAGGACATCCTCAAGTTCCTGTGAACCGCGGTCCCGGTTCCTGTGACCCGCCTTCCGGGTTCCTGCGACCGGTGTTCCGGGTTCCCGGTTCCGCTGAACCGCGGTCCCGGTTCCTGCGACCCGTGGTTGCGGGCGCCGCGTCCCCGTTCCCCGGGGGCGCGGCGCCGTTCCCGGTGTCCCCAGCCGCGCGGCGCCCCCGGCCGCCGGCACGGCCCCCGCGGCTCGCTCGTCGTGTGACATCCGTCATGATCCGGACTCCCCTCCCCGCGCTCCCGGGGGCGGGGCCTCGTTGTGCGGCCGCCCCTGAGGACCGTGCCGTCCGCGGGCCCCTGACCTCCCCACTGTCACCTCGTGGAGGGGGGAGGCCGGCATGCCCGTGGCCGCCTCACCCCCGCCGCGGGCGGCACCGTCCGTGAGGACGGCCGCCATCTCGTCACGTTCCGGGGTCGGTTCGAAAGCTTGGCACCGGCTTTACCGGGGACCGGAACCGCACTGATCGCCGGGGAGTCTTACCGTTGTAGTCGCAGCCGATGCAGTGATATGAGCGGAGTACAGGTACATGGGTCGGGTCAGGACCAGTATGGGGATCGCCCTCGTGGCAGGCGCGGTGCTCGCCGGCACGAGCGCGTGCGGTGGGAATTCGTCCGCTTCGACGCCCACGAAGGACGACGCGAAAGCGGCCTCCTCGGCGCCGGCGGCGACCGCCAGCCCGAAGCCGACCACACCGAAGCCGCTCGGTCCGCCGATGCTGCTGGACACCATAACGCCCGAGACGAACACCACGGTCGGTGTGGCGATGCCGATCTCCGTGGTCTTCTCCAACCCGGTGGCGACCTCGGCGCGCGCCGGCATCGAGAAGGCGATGAAGATATCCACGTCGGTGCCGACCACCGGCGCCTGGCACTGGTTCAGCAGCACCCGGGTCGACTTCCGCCCGGAGTCGTACTGGAAGCCGGGCACCAAGGTCACCATAGACGCGGACATGACGAACGTGCCGAACGGCAACGGGCGTTACGGCACGCACTCCTACGTGCACAACTTCACCATCGGCGACGACGACGAGGCCAGCGTCTCGGTCACGGGCCACAGCATGAAGGTGACGCACAACGGCACCGTGGTGAAGACCATGCCGATCGACGCCGGCAGCCCGTCGTTCCCGTCGTGGGACGGCACGATGGCCGTCATCGACAAGGCGAAGGAGGTCCGGATGACCTCCTGCAGCGTCGGCATCAGCTGTGACAAGTCCAGCCCCGACTACTACGACCTGACCCTGCCGTGGGACGTGCACCTGACCACCTCGGGCACGTACGTGCACTACTCCACCGGCGACCCGTACCCGGGTCACAGCTACGGCTCGCACGGCTGCGTGCACCTGTCGCTCGCGAACGCGAAGTGGTTCTACAACTTCATCAAGCAGGGCGACCCGATCACCATCACCGGCTCGCCGCGCGGCAAGGCCGCCGGTGACAACGGCTACGCGGACTTCAACCTGGACTGGTCGACCTGGCTCAAGGACAGCGGCGAGGGCCAGATCACGACCTCCCCGGCCGCCTGACACCGCCGGGTTCCCGAAGAGGGGCGGGCCCACCGGCGCTTCAGGTGGGCCCGCCCCCGTTTCGTCCCCGGCTCCCGTTCAGCCGGGCGGCACGGGGAGGCGGCCGTGCACGAGGTGGCGGACCTCCTCGGCGGTGCGCAGCGCCAGCGCCTCGGTGGCGACCTTCCGGCAGGCGCCGTGATCGAGCCCGCGGACGGCGGCCCGCACCTCGTCGAGCGCGGCCGGGGCCACCGACAGGGTGTCGCAGCCGAGCCCGACCAGCAGCGGCAGCACCAGCGGGTGGGCGGCGGCGTCACCGCAGACCGACACCGGACGCCGGTGGGCGCGGGCGGCGGCCACCACCGCGGCGATCGCGCGCAGCACCGCGGGATGGGCCGTGGACGCCGGTCCCGCCGCCGGGTCCCGGCGGTCCAGGCCGAGCAGTTGGCAGGTCAGGTCGTTGGTGCCCAGGGACAGGAACGCGGCCTCCGCGGCCAGTTCCCCGATCCGCCGGACGGCCTCCGGCAGCTCCACCATGATCCCCAACGGGGGTGCGGGCAGGTCGAGTTCCGCGGCCGCCCGGTCCAGCAGCGCGCGGCAGGCCCGCAGTTCACCGACGTCAGCCACCATCGGGATCATCACCCGCAGTTCGACGCGCGCGCCGGCGGCGGCCCCGAGCAGCGCGGTGAACTGCTCGCCGAAGGCGTCCGGCCGGGCCAGCATCAGCGGCAGTCCGCGGCCGATCCGGCGGACGGCGCCGCCGGGCGCCCGACGGCCCACGAGCGGTTCGACGGACCCGCCCGCACCGCCGTCCGCCCCGGCCAGGCCCGCGCCCGCGCCCCCGGCCAGGCCCGCGCCCGCGCCCCCGTCCGCGGCCCGGCCCGGGCCCCCGGTCCCGCCCGCGGCGCCGGCCCCCCTCCGGTCGGCGCCGCGGTCCTCCGCCAGGAACGGCGGGAGCTTGTCGTCGGCGAAGTCCAGTGTCCTGACGGTCGCGGTCCGGCCGGCGAGCGGGGCGAGGACCGGGCCGAGCGCGATCGTGTGGCGGGCGCGGGAGGGCCAGCGCGCCGCGTCGAGGAAGGGCAGTTCGGTCCGCAGCAGCCCGACGCCGTCGGCGCCCGCCTCCAGCCCGGCCCGCACGTCCGCGGGCGTGGCCGCGTTGACCCGCAGGGTGACCGGGTGGCCGTCCACGGTCCGCGCCGGCAGGTGGCGCGCGGCCGCGAGCCGGGCCCGCCGCTCCCGCAGGGCCGCGATCGCGGCGAGCGCGGTCGCGCGTTCCTCGGCGACCGGGTGGACGACGGCGCTGTCCGCGTCGACCAGGACCTGTACGCCGTCGGGCAGGTCGAGCACGCCCGGGTCCACCCCCAGCAGCAGCGGGATGCCCGAGGAGCGGGCCACGATGGCGGCGTGCGAGTTGGGGCCGCCGGTCACCGACAGCGCGGCCGTCACCATGCGGCCCGGTTCCAGCAGGTCGGCGGCGCCGATCTCGCGGGCGGCCAGCACCAACGGGCGCTCGGGGGGCGGTTCGTGGACGCCGTGCAGCACCGCCAGCACGCGGCGGCCCACCTGCCGTACGTCCGCGGCCCGTTCGGCGAGCACCGGGTCGCCGAGCGCGGCGATGGCCCGCGCCTGCGTGTCGACCGCGTCGCGGACCGCGGCCGCCGCGTCCGATCCCGCGGCGGCCAACCGCACCGCGTGCTGCCGCAGTTCGGGGTCGCGCGCGATGAGCGCCCCGACCTCGATGATGTCCGCCTGCTCGTTCTCCCCCCGCGTCCGCAGGCCGCCCGCCACGGCGTCCATCCGGTCGGCGACCTGGTCGAAGGCCGCGGCGAGGCACGGCCCCGGCGGTCTGGGCGCGGCGTCCGTACGCCCGTCGCCGGCCGGGTCGTCGGGGGCGCCGACCGGGAAGGGGCGGTCGGTGCGGTGGAGGTGGCCCAGGGCGGTACCGGGGGACGCGGGGCGGCCCGGGTAGCGGTGACGGGCACTCACGGTGCCTCCTTGGCCGCGGCGGCGGTGTCGGCGAGGGCGCGGAAGATGAGCGCGGTGGAGGTCGCCCCGGGGTCCTGGTGGCCGACGCTGCGGGCCCCCAGGTAGGACGCCCGGCCCTTCCTGGCCTGCATGGGCGTGGTCGCGCGCATGCCCTGCTCGGCCGCGTCGGCCGCGGCGGCGGCCGCCTGGGCGAGGTCCGCGCCGGCCTCGGCGGACGTGCGGAAGGCCATGAGGGCGGGTGCGAAGGCGTCGATCATCGTCTTGTCGCCCTCGGCGGCGGCGCCGAGCCGCCGCACTCCGGCGAGGCCCGCCGCCAGGGCGCCGGCCACCTGCTCGGGGCCGGCGGCGGTCCCGCCGGTCGGACCGGCGGCGCCGGGCACCTCGGCGGCGTCGAGCGCGGTGCCGAGGGAGCGGAAGGCGCTGCCGTACAGCGGCCCGGACGCGCCGCCGACCACGGAGATCAGCAGCGATCCGGTCCTGGCGAGCACCGCTCCCGGTGTCGCCGCGTCGTCCTGGGGCAGCGCGGCGGCCACCGCCGCGAACCCGCGGTGCATGTTGGCGCCGTGGTCGGCGTCGCCGATGGCGGAATCCAGTTGGGTGAGACGGTCCTGGTGGGTGTCCATGGCCGCGGCGATGGCCTGCACCCAGGCGCGGGCGAGGGCGGTGTCCACGGGTTCTCCGTTCGTCGGTGCGGTGGGATACCGGGTGGTGGTGGGGGGGTGCGAGGTGCGGAGGTACGGGGTGGTGCGTGCGGAGGCGCGGGCGCCGCGGCGCGCCGCGCGGTACGGTCACCGGCCGGCCGGACGGACGGCGACGCGCGCGGTACGGCCACGGGCCGCCGCGCTTTCGGGTAGTGGGGCCACGCTCCGGGCGCGGCGCCGGCCGGCCGGCGACGGCCCCGCACCCGGGGACGGCGACGGCCCCGCACCCGGATGTGGGACTCAGACGCCCCAGCGCAGCGCGGCGGTGTGCACCGGAGCACGCCACAGGGCGAGCAGGTCGTCCGTGACCTTGCAGACGCTGATCGACGCGCCGGCCATGTCGAGGCTGGTGACGTAGTTGCCGACCAGGTTCCCGGCGATCCGCACCCCGCGCCCCGCGAGCAGCGCGGCGACCTCGCGGTAGACGACGTACAGCTCCAACAGCGGTGTGCCGCCGAGACCGTTCACCATCACGAGCACGTCGTCGCCGGCGGTGAGCGGCCGGTCGGCGAGGACGGCGGCCATCATGTCGGCGACGATCTCCCGTGCCGGGCGCAGTTTCTCGCGGCGGCGCCCCGGCTCGCCGTGGATGCCGACGCCGACCTCGATCTCGTCCTCGGGCAGGGCGAACCCCGGCTTGCCGGCGGCCGGGGCGGTGCAGGCGGTGAGGGCGACGGCGAAGGAGCGGGTCGCCGCGTTGACCCGGCCCGCGACGTCGGCGACCTCGGCGAGCGGGGCGCCGCGCTCGGCGAGCGCGCCGGCGATCTTCTCCACGAAGACGGTGCCGCCGGTGCCGCGGCGGCCCGCGGTCCAGGTGGAGTCCCGCACCGCGACGTCGTCGTCCACCAGGACCGACGCGACCAGCAGGCCGTCCTCCGCGGCGAGTTCCGCCGCCATCTCGAAGTTCAGCACGTCGCCGGTGTAGTTCTTGACCACGAACAGCGTGCCCGCCCCGGTGTCGACGGCCTTCGCGGCGGCGAGCATCTGGCCGGGCACCGGGGAGGTGAACACCTCGCCGGGGCAGGCCGCGTCGAGCATCCCGGTGCCCACGAACCCGCCGTGCAGCGGCTCGTGGCCGGACCCGCCGCCCGAGACCAGCGTGACCTTCCCGGGTCCGGGCGCCGCGGCGCGGGTGATGACGCGGTGGACGGTGTCCACGGCGAGCAGGTCGGGGTGGGCGGCCGCGATACCGGCGAGGGCGTCGTCGAGGACCGTGCCGGGCTCGTTGATCAGCTTCTTCACGACAGGGCTCCTTCGGTCGCGGTGGCCGTGGCGGTGGCCGGTGCCTGCCTGCCGGCGGTGTCCGCGGTGCGGGCGGCGGGAGTTCGGCGGGTGGCGAAGGCGGCGTGCACGAGGCCGGCGAGCAGCGCCCCGGCCACCTCGGCCCCTGCGTAGAGGGGCAGTTGGCCCCAGGGCACGCTGCCGCCGAAGAGCGCGGCGACGGCCATCGGGCCGAATGCGCGGGCGGGGTTGACGGCCGCGCCCGTGGCCGGTCCGATCGGGATGATCACGGCGAACACCGCCAGCCCCACGGCCAGTCCGGCGAAACCGGCCGGGGCGCGCCGGTCGATCGCGCCGAGGACCACGAAGGCCAGGATGAACGTGCCGATCGCCTCGGCGGCGAAGGCGTGCCCGGCGCCGGTGACCGGGGTGTAGGAGGCGACGCCGAGGCCGACGCCGACGGCTCTGCGGCCGAGCACGGCGACGATGGCGAGCGCGCCGAGTATCGCGCCCGCCGCCTGGGCGGCGAGGTAGCCGGGGACCTCGCGCCAGGGCGTCCGGCGGGTGGCGGCCAGCACGAGGGTGACGGCGGGGTTGATGTGGCAGCCGGATATGTGGCCTATGGCGTACACCATCGCGACCACGACCATGGCGAACGCGAAGGCTATGACTCCGAGTTGGGCCATCGTGAAGGGTGCGTCGCCGCCGAGGAGGGTGGTGGCGGGCACCGAGCCGACGCCGACGAACACCAGCATGGCGGTGCCCAGCGTCTCGGCGAGCAGTTTCTGCGGCTGTCCCGGGGGTGGGTTGTCTACCATCGGATCAGATCCCCCTATTACCGAATGACGTTCATTAATGATGAACGTAGTCGGAAGTTAAGGGGGCGTTTCCGCGGTGTCAAGGGTCCCGGCGGCACGCTCGGGTCCGACATCCGTCGGCCCAGCGTGCGGTGGCGGAGCCCGTGGGGCGGACGGGAGCACCGCCGGGCGCACACGGGCGGGTGGGGGCACGCCCCGGCGCGCGGTCGGCGCGGACCGGGCCCGCCCGGGCGGTGCGAGGACTCAGCCGGCCGTGCCCCGCGCCGCGCCGCGCGGCGCTCCGAGGTCGCGGGAGAGGTTGCGGGCGGTCTCGCGCACCGCGACGGCGAGTTCCTGCCGGGCCGGCTCGGCGAGCAGCCGCTCCACCGGCCCGACCACGCCGATCGCGCCCACCACGGCGCCGGAGCGGTCGAAGACGGGGGCGGCGACCCCGGCGTCCCCGATCGCCGACTCCTGGTCCTCCAGCGCGTAGCCCTGCGCCCGGACCTGCGCCAACTGCGCGGCCAGCGGCTCGCGTCCGGTGATGCTCGCCCCGGTGAGCACGGTCAGCTCGCCCGACAGCAGCCGCTCGCGCTCCTCGTCGGGCGCGAACGCCGCGACCGCCTTGCCGAGCGCGCAGGTGTTCCACGGGATGGACGCGCCGACCTCCAGGATCTGCACGGTGCCCTCGGGACGGAAGGCGTGGTGCACCACCAGCATGTGGTCGCCGGTGGGCACCGCGACCCACACCGCCTCGCCGGCCCGGCGCGCCAGCAGGTCCGCCCAGGTGAGCGCGCGAGACCTCAACTCCTGTGTGTCGAGGTAGGAGTTGCCCAGGTGCACCAGGTAGGGCCCGAGCTGGTACTTCGAGCTGTCCCGGTCCTGGACCACCATGCCCTCGGCCTCCAGGGTGCGCAGCAGCGCGTGCACCGTCGGCTTGGCCACTCCGAGCCGTTCGGCCAGCTCGGTGACCCCCAGCCGGGGGCCGGTGACGGCCAGCTCCCGGAGGATCTGGACGGCACGCTGCACCGCTTGCACCATGGGAAACCTCTTCGTTCGGTATTGCTGAATGCCGTTCCGACATCTAGCATCGCTGTTCATGACGGAACTTGTCGGCATCGTACTCGTGTCCCACAGTCCCGAAATGGCGGCAGGGCTGCGCCGGCTGCTCGGCCAGATCGGCTCCGACGCCGTCCCGGTGGCCGCCGCCGGCGGCACCGACGACGGCCGGATCGGCACCAGCTACGCGCGGATCACCGCCGCGGTCATGGAGGCCGACCGCGGAGCCGGCGTCCTCATCCTGCCGGACCTGGGCAGTTCGGTGCTCACCGCGCGGGCCGTCCTGGAGGACCTGCCGCGCGACGGCGTGCTCATCGCCGACGCCCCCTTCGTCGAGGGCGCCGTGGCCGCCGCGGTCACCGCCGCGGCCGGCGCGGACCTCGCCGCCGTACTCACCGCCGCCACGGAGGCCCGCCATGTCACCAAGCTCTGACCCCTCGGCACCCACCGCACCCACCGCCCCGCAGCCCCTGCCGTCATCCGCGCCGGCACCCGCCGGCGGTCCGTCCGTCGAGATCCCCGTCCTGCTCCCCGCCGACCTGCACGCCCGCCCGGCCGGGCGGATCGCGCAGACCGCGGCGCGGTTCACCGCCACCGCGCTGCTCCAGTACGGCGAACGCGCCGCCAACGCGGCCAGCGTGCTCGCCGTGATGGGACTGGGCGCCACCCGCGGGCGTACGGTGACGGTACGGGCGCAGGGGCCGGACGCGCAGGAGGCGGCCGCCGCGCTCGCGGAGGTCCTGGCGGCGGCGACGTAGGCGTGCGTCGGCCGCGGTGGGGGGCTCCGCGGCCGACGCGCCCGCCGACCGAACGCCCCCGCACCACCGCAGGAGCCGCCCCCGTGGCCACACCGCCCCTCTCCCCCGCCGGCCCGCCCGCGCCCCCTCCCGTGCCCGTCGCCCGGATCGGGTTCGGGTTGGCCGCGGTCGGCCGCCCCGGCTACATCAACCTCGGCCGGGACCGGGACCTGCCGCCCGGGCGCACCGTGGACGCGATGCGCCGGCGCACCCTGGACCTGCTCGACCTCGCCTACGCCGGCGGGGTGCGCGACTTCGACGCGGCCCGTTCCTACGGCCGCTCCGAGGAGTTCCTGGCGCAGTGGCTGGACTCGCGCGAGCCGCCCGGGGTGGTGGTCTCCAGCAAGTGGGGCTACACCTACACCGCGGACTGGCGGGTGGACGCCGAGGCACACGAGGTCAAGGACCACGGACTGGCCACCTACGAGCGGCAGGTCGCCGAGACCCATGCGCTGCTCGGCGACCGGCTCGACGTGTACCAGGTGCACTCGATCACCCCGGACAGCCCCGCGCTCACCGACCCGGAGCTGCACCGCGCGCTGGCCGGACTGGCCGCGCGGGGCGTGGTGGTGGGCCTGAGCACCAGTGGGCCGGCCCAGGCCGACGCGATCCGCGCGGCGCTCGCGGTCACCGTCGACGGCCGGCCCCTGTTCCGCAGCGTCCAGTCCACCTGGAACCCGCTCGAACCCTCCGCGGGGCCCGCGCTCGCCGAGGCGCACGCCGCCGGCTGCCGGGTGATGGTGAAGGAGGGCATGGCCAACGGCCGGCTCGCGGCGCCCGACGCGCGGGTCGAGCCGGTGCTCGGCCCGCTCGCCGCGTCGCTCGGCACGACGCCCGACGCGGTCGCGCTCGCCGCCGCCCTCCACCAGCCGTGGGCGGACGTGGTCCTGTCCGGCGCGGCGACCGCGGCGCAGCTCGCCTCCAACCTCCGCGCCCGCGAGGTGGTGTTGACCGCCGACCAGCTCGGCGCCCTGGCCGAGCTGGCCGAACCCCCGGCCGCCTACTGGCGCCACCGGGCCGGGCTCCCTTGGAGCTGACGCCCGTCGCGGGGTGCTCCCGCGTGCGGCGCCCCGACGCTTCAGGAGGCGGGGTGGTCGTCGACAAGGTGGCCCCTGAGGGCCTTGGCGACGATCTCCTCGGGCTCCCCGCGCCGTCCTCCGTGCCGTGCTGCGCTACCATCGGCAAAGCGGAACGCGTTATCACTTACACGGTACGGAACGCTTGCTCAGCGAGCAGTCCCGGTGAGCGGACGGAGAGACCATGAGCGCGCCCCCGTCCCAGCCGCGCCGGGTCCGCGCGGACGCGCAGCGCAGCAGGGACGCGCTGGTGGAAGCGGCCCGCGAGATCTTCCTCGCGTCCGGCGTGGACGCCCCCGTCCGGGAGATCGCCGGGCGGGCCGGGGTCGGATTGGCCACCTTCTACCGGCACTTCCCCGAGCGCTCCGACCTCGTGTCGGCCGTCTTCCGGCACGAGGTGGACGCCTGCGCCGACGAAGCGGCCGTGCTGGCGGCCCGGTACGCACCGTTCGAGGCGCTCGTCCGGTGGCTGCGGCGGTTCACCGGCTTCGTCGGGACCAAGCACGGGCTGTCCGCCGCCCTGCACTCCGGCAACCCCGCCTTCGAGCCGCTGCCCGCCTACTTCCGGCTGCGCTTCACGCCCGCCCTGCGGGACCTGCTCGAAGCGGCCACCGCGGCCGGCGAGATCCGCGACGACGTCGAACCACTGGAGCTGCTGTACGCGGTCTCCCGCCTGTGCACCGGCGGTGCGGACCGCACCGGCGACGAGCGGATGGTCACCCTGCTCATCGACGGGCTCCGCTACCGGCCCGCGCCGTGACGGGCGGGTCCGCCCCCGCCGGGGACACGCCGGGCCGGCGGGCCGTGGGCGGCGTCAGTGGGCTGCGTCAGACGCAGGACACCTCGACGCCCTGGGCGACGAACTCCTCCACGAGTTCCTCCGGGGCGCCCTTGTCCGTGATCAGCACGGAGATCGCCGACACCTCGCAGACCTGCGCGAACGCCCGCTTGCCGAGCTTGGTGGAGTCGGCGACCACGACCACGTGCTGCGCCCGCTCGGCCATCGCGCGGTTCGCGCTGGCCTCGCCCTCGTCGTGGGTGGCGGCGCCGAACCGCGGGTCGACCGTGTTCACCCCGAGGATCGCGTAGTCCAGCGAGATCGCCTGGAGCACCATCGTGGCCAGCGGCCCGGTCAGTTCGTACGAACTGGGCCGCGCCACCCCGCCGGTGACGACGGTCTTGACGTAGGGGCGCACCGCCAGCTCGTTGGCGATGTTGATGGCGTTCGTCACGATGGTCAGCGCGGTGGCGCTGCCACGCTCGGCGAGGTCGGCGCGCATCGCCAGTTCCCTGGCCACGTCGGAGGTGGTGGTGCCGCCGTTGACGCCGACCACCGCGCCCGGCGGGATGAGCGCGGCCGCCGCCCTGGCGATGCGCTGCTTCTCGTCGGCCTGGCGCCCGGCCTTGTAGCGCAGCGGCAGGTCGTAGGCCACGCCGCTGAGCACCGCGCCGCCCCTGGTCCGGGTCAGCAGTTGCTGGCGGCCCAGCTCCTCCATGTCCCGGCGCACCGTGGCGGCGGAGACGTCCAGCAGGTCGGCCGCCTCGGCCACGCTGATCCGGCCCCGGTCGCCCAGGACCTCCAGCAGCCGCGTCCAGCGCTCGTGCGTCCCCATCGACTCCGCCCTCCGTTCCGGCCGAGCGTATCGCGTCGCGTTCGGCCGGAACGCACCCTGCGCGGCGGGGGCGCCTCGTCCGCGGACCGCTCCCTTCCGTGCGGCGCGCGCGGGCGCGCGGCAGGCCGCGCGCCGGGTCCGCCGGCGACACCGGACGGGCCCGGACACCGGGGACCGGACACCTGGAGCCGGCGGCCGCGACGGTTCAGCGACCGGTCCCGGCGCCCTCGCCCTCGCGGAGCGCGGCGTGGTGGGCGACCAGCCGGGCGAGCAGCGAGGTCAGCTCGGCGCGCTCCGGGCCGCTGAGCGGGGCGAGCAGGTCGTCCTGGACCGCGCCGAGGACGGCGTCGAGGCGGTCGAGCTGGGTGCGGCCGGCCGGGGTGAGCGTGACCACGTTCCGCCGCCGGTCGTCGGGGTCGGGCGCGCGCCGGACGGTGCCGCGGGCCTCCAACTCGTTGATGACGGCGACCAGGTCGCTGCGGTAGATGCCGGTGCGCCGGCTCAAGGTGGCCTGGCTGGCCGGGCCGTACTCCTCCAGCGCGGCGAGGACGGCGTAGTGCCACTTGCGGGCGTCGGCCTCGGCCAGCCTGCCGCTGATCATGCGCTCGCCCTGCGCCGCGGTGAGGTTCAGCAGGCGGCTGGGCAGGGCCGCGAGCCGCCGCGGGGTGGCGGTCCGGTCGTCCGGGAGCGGCATGTCGTGCGCGGTGTCCATGGCCGCATCGTACCCCGTTGTGTTTGTCAGACTAACGATGTATGTTCGTTAGCGTCATGAACGTTCGTCGCGTCAACGAAAGGCCGGGGCATGCCCACCCACCCCGTACTCGACTCCTTCCTGCACCACGAAGAGGCCGGACCCGACCGGACGGAGGCCGTCGGCGCGCCGCTGGTCTTCCTGCACGGCAACCCCACCTCCTCCCACCTGTGGCGGCACGTCCTGCCGAAGGCCGCCGCGGCCGGACGGCGTTGCCTCGCCCCCGACCTGATCGGCATGGGCCGCTCCGGGAAGCCCGACATCGGCTACTCCTTCGACGACCACGCCCGCTACCTGGACGCCTGGTTCGACGCGCTCGGGCTGGAGCGGGCGGTCCTGGTCGGGCAGGACTGGGGTGGCGCACTCGCCTTCGACCGCGCCGCGCGACTGCCCGGCTCCGCCGCCGGAGTGGCCTTCATGGAGACGATCGTGCGGCCGATGACTTGGGCGCAGTACCCGGCCGCCGCCCGCGCCCGGTTCGAGGCGTTCCGCAGCCCCGGCACCGGCGAGGACCTGGTCCTGGACCGCAACGTCTTCATCGAGGACAGCTTCGGGCAGACGGTGCTCGGGGACCTGCCCGCCGCCGACCACGACGTGTACCGGGCGCCGTACCCCACCCGCGCCTCGCGCCGTCCGCTGCTGCGCTGGGCCCGCTCGATGCCGCTGGACGGCGAGCCCGCCGACGTGGTCGCCCGCGTCACCGCCTACGGTTCCTGGCTCGCGGACAGTCCCGGTACCCCGAAGCTGCTGCTGACCTTCGACTCCTCGCCCACCCTGATCATCGACGCGGCGACGGCCGCGTGGTGCGCCGCCCACGTCTCCGCGCTGGAGACCGAGCACTGCGGACCCGCCGCCCACCTCGCCCCCGAGGACCAGCCGGACGCGATCGCCGCCGCGGTCACCTCGTGGGCCGCGCGGCACGGCCTGTAGCCTGCGACCCGACGAGAGGACCGTACGCACCATGCCGTTGCAGATCAGGGCCACCGACGCCGGGCACCCCGCCGACCTGCTCGACCTGCCGTGGGGCCTGCCGCTGGAGCAGTGGCCCGACGAGACACTGGTCGCGCTGCCGCGCGGCATCTCGCGGCACGTGGTGCGGTTCGCCCGCGCCGGCGACGAGGTCGTCGCGATCAAGGAGGTCAGCGAGTGGGCGGCCGCCCGCGAGTACGAACTCCTGCGGGACCTGGACCGGTTGGCGGTCCCCGCGGTCGACCCGATCGCGGTGGTCACCGGCCGGGCGGCGGCCGACGGCAGCGCGCTGGAACCCGCCCTGATCACCCGGCACCTAGGCGGCTCGCTGCCGTACCGGTCGATGTTCGAGACCACGATGCGCCCCGGAACCGTCAGCCGTCTGCTCGACGCGCTGGCGGTGCTGCTGGTACGGCTGCACCTGATCGGCTTCGCGTGGGGCGACTGCTCGCTGTCCAACACCCTCTTCCGGCGCGACGCCGGGGCGTACGCCGCGTACCTGGTCGACGCCGAGACCGGCCAGCTCCAGCCGCAGCTCAGCGCAGGCCAGCGCGACTACGACATCGAGCTGGCCCGGGTGAACATCGCCGGCGAGCTGATGGACCTGGAGGCGGGCGGCTCGCTGCACCCGTCCGTCGATCCCGTCACCTTCGCCGAGGCGATCTGCTCGCGCTACGGCGACCTGTGGCACGAACTGACCCGCGAGTCGGTCTACCCGGCGGGCAAGCGGCACTACATCGACCGCCGCATCCGCCGGCTCAACGACCTCGGCTTCGACGTGGCCGAGATGCAGATCCAGCGGTCGCCGGGAGGCGACACCGTCACCTTCCTGCCCAAGGTGGTGGACGCCGGCCACCACCAGCGCCAGTTGCTGCGGCTGACCGGGCTCGACACCGAGGAGAACCAGGCCCGCAGCCTGCTCAACGACCTCGAACAGTGGATGACCACGCAGGACGACTACGCCCCGGGCGACGCTTCCTCCGCCCTCGGCGGCGGGATCCCCGGCGCCCGCCCCGAGGTGCTCGCCCACCGCTGGGTCCGCGAGGTCTTCCGCCCCACCGTCCGCCTGGTCCCGCCCGACCGGCGCGGCAGCATGGACCCCGCGCAGATCTACCACGAACTCCTCGAACACCGCTGGTACCTCTCCGAACGGGCCGAGGGCGACGTCGGCCTCGACGCCACCGTGGCCAGCTACCTCGCGGACGTCCTCCCCCACATCCCCACGGCGGAGACCGCGCCCGCGACGGACTGACGCGGCTGCTCCGCCCGCTGCGCCCGCCAAGACTGCCACGCCCGCCACGGGCCGGAGTACCCGCCCGGGTCGGGCGCGGGAACGGCGGGCGGCCGGACCGGCGGCACGGAACCAAGGGGCGGGCCGGGGAACAAGCGGCGGGCGGCCGGACTTGACGGTGGGGCGGGGAAGCCGCGAGCACTGAAGAACACCGAAGGGGACGCATCCGTGGATCTCGAACTCGGCGGCCGGCGGGCCGTCGTCACCGGTGGGAGCCAGGGCATCGGGCTGGCCGCCGCGAAGGCACTCGCCGCGGAGGGCGCCGACGTGGCGCTGGTCGCACGCGGCGCGGACGCCCTCGCCGCCGCGGTGGAGTCGGTCACCGCGCACGCGCGGCCGGGCCGCACCGTGGTCGGGCTGCGCGCCGACACCGGTGACGACGCGTCGGTGGCGTCCCTCGCCGAGGAGGCGGTCCGCGCGCTCGGCGGGGTGGACATCCTCGTCAACTCCGCCGCCACGCCCAACCCGGGGAGCTTCCCCGAGGAGGCGTTGGAGGCGGAGTTCAACGTGAAGGTGCGCGGCTACCTGCGCACCGCGCGGGCGTTCGCCCCCGCGATGGCCGAGCGCGGCTGGGGCCGGATCATCAACGTCAGCGGGCTGGCGGCACGTCAGACCGGCTCCGTGGTCGGTTCGGTGCGCAACGTGGCGGTGGCCGCGCTGAGCAAGAACCTCGCCGACGAGCTCGGCCCGCAGGGCGTGAACGTGGTCGTGGTGCACCCGGGACTGACCCGCACCGAGAAGACCCCGCAGACCCTGGCGGCCATGGCGGCCCACCGCGGCGTGAGCGTCGAGGAGGTGGAGCGTGCGGCCGCGGCCGGCGTCTCGATCGGCAGGATCGTGACCGCGGAGGAGGTCGCCGACGTCATCGCGTTCCTGGCGAGCCCGAGGAGCGTCGCGCTCAACGGCGACCCGGTGCTGGCAGGCGGCGGGGTGCCCGGCCCGATCTTCTACTGACGCGCCGCCACCGGGCGGGCGCGCCGCCGCTCGCGGGGCGCCGGCCCGGCGCACCGCCCACCCCGGCGGACCCGGGCGGGCGGTCCGGGCCGGACCGGACCGGACCGGACCGTGCCGGGCGGGCCGTGCCGAGCAGGCCGTCCGCGTCCGGCCGGGGTCGCGCCGGGTCGCGCCCTACCCCGCAGGGCCGGGCCGTATCAACGCGTCGCACGTTCGGGTGATGATCTGATGAGCTGTTAGTTCTGATGGACGATCAGGGCG
This sequence comes from Streptomyces sp. SN-593, assembly GCF_016756395.1. Taxonomy (NCBI): domain Bacteria; kingdom Bacillati; phylum Actinomycetota; class Actinomycetes; order Kitasatosporales; family Streptomycetaceae; genus Actinacidiphila; species Actinacidiphila reveromycinica. Next base: position 7,583,208 of record NZ_AP018365.1, on the reverse strand, counting down.
AGCAGGGCGGACGGAGCCGTTCCTACGGTGACACGTGCCTTCGTCTGCCCCGCAGCCCGAGCCCCGTCCCTCCGCCGCCTCCTCCGTGCCGCACCCCGCGGACCGGCCCGCCGCCCGCAAGGACCCCGGCCCGGGGCCCGTCCTCCCCGGCGGTCGGGAGGCCGGCGGGGAGAAGGCCCGGCCGGGCATCCTCCTCAAACACGCCGCCCGCAGGCGCCCGGACCACAAGCGACCAGGATCAGGGCGACCGGGCTCCGAGCAGCCGGGCCCCGCACATGCATGCCCTGAGCAGCAGGGCCCCGAGCAGGCGCAACCCGCCCGCCCCGACCGCGGGGAACCGGACGGCGGATCCGGATCGTCCGCCCGCACGCCCCGGCTGGCCGGCCTGGACGGGCTGCGCGCGCTCGCCGTCACCGCCGTCGTGGCCTACCACGTGGACCCGGGCCGGCTGCCCGGCGGCTACCTCGGGGTGGACGTCTTCTTCGGCATCAGCGGCTTCCTGATCACCCATCTGCTGGTCGCCGAGCACCGGACGGAGGGCAGGATCGCCCTCGGCGGGTTCTGGCGCCGCCGCGCGCTGCGCCTGCTGCCCGAACTGCTGCTGGTGCTGGCCGCGTGCGCGGCGACCGCACGGCTGACCGCCGGACGCGGCACCGGCATCGGCGACGGGCTGCGCGGCGACACCCTCGCCTCGCTGGCCTTCGTCGACAACTGGTGGCAGATCCACCAGGGCGCCGACTACTTCCACCACTTCGGCAGCCCGCCACTCCTCCAGCACCTGTGGTCGCTGAGCGTGGAGGAGCAGTTCTACCTGGTCTGGCCGCTGCTGCTGGCCGCGTTCCTGCGGCTGGCCCGGGGTCGCCGCCGACCGGTGGCGACCGCGGCGGCCGCGCTGCTCGCCGCGGGCGGCGCGGCCGTGTCGCTGGGGCGGATGCACACGCTCGGGCCGGGCATCACCGGCGGCTCCCGGGCGTACTTCGGCACCGACTCGCACTGCGGCGCCCTGCTCGCGGGCTGCGCCGCCGCCCTGGTGCTGCCCGCGCTGGCCCGGGGCGCCGACCGGCTGCCGCACCGCGGCTGCGCCGCCGTGCTCGCCGCGTTCGCCGTACTGGCCGGCTTCGCCGTGCTCGGCCCCGGCAACGGCGTGATGTACGGGTGGGGCTTCGCTGCGGTCGCGGCGGCGACCGCCGTGGTGTGCGCGGGGTGCGCGCTCGGGGTCCGGCCGCGGCTGCTGGACACCGCGCCACTGCGGCTGGTCGGCCGCCACTCGTACGGGCTGTACCTGTGGCACTGGCCGGTCGTGGTGACCGCGAACGCCCTGTGGCCGGAGACCTCCGCGACGGTGCGCGCGGTCGAACTCCTCGCGCCGCTGCCGCTGGCCGTCGCCGGGCGGCGGCTGGTACGGCGCCCGACCGCGCTCCTGCGGCAGCGGCCGGACCGTACCCGACCTCGGGGCGGCGTCCGGCGGGACGGAGCGCCGCACGGCCGGACGTCCCTGCGCCACCCCGCGCTGCCGGTGCTGGCCGGGGCGGTCGCGCTCGCGGCCGCCGCGGTGCTGGCCAGCCCGGCGTGGGCGCCCAGCGCGCTGGAGACCCAGTTGCGCGCCGGGGCGAAGTACGAGGCGACGCTCGCCGGGAAGGGCGGCGACGCCGGCGCCGGCGTGCCGGACGGCTCGTACGGCACCGCCGCCGACCCGGCCGCTCCCCCGGCCCCGGTCCCCGCGCCGCCCGCGGACGCCGGCCCGGCGCCGCAGACCTCCGCACCGTCGACCCCGTCCGCCCCGTCCACGCCCTCCGAACCGTCCGCGCAGGCACCGTCGGAGGCTCCCTCCCTCGCCCCCGGCAGCGTCGACGGGGGCGACATCACGATGATCGGCGACTCGATCACCCTGGGCTCCGCCGAGGACCTGCACCGCGTCCTGCCCGGCATCCGGCTCTACGCCCAGGTGGGGCGGATGATGGAGGAGGCGCCCGACATCTGCGCGCAACTCCTGGCCCAACACCGGCTGCGCGGGACCGTGGTGCTCGCGCTCGGCACCAACGCGACGTTCGGCCCGGACGACGTGGACCGGGTGCGCGCGGTGGTCGGCGACCGCCGGCTCGTCCTGACCACCGTGCGCGGCCCGTTCCCGTGGCAGGACGGCGTGAACAGCACGGTGCGCGCCTACCACGCCCGCCATCCCGAGGTGCTCCTCGACGACTGGTACACCACCGTGGCCTCCCACCTGGACCTGCTGTGGATCGACCACGTCCACCCGCGCGGCGGGGCCGGCACCAGCCTCTTCGCGTCCGGCCTCGCCGCGACCCTGACGGCCGGCGGGTCCTGACGGAACCCGACCGCGAACGCGGACGGAAGCAGGTGACGGACACTCACCTTGCCTCCACAGAAGTCGTGTTCGCGGTCCGGGCGCCCGTTCGGCCGGCCCCAGCCAGGTCGGCCGGTACCACTGGCCGATGCGCAGCGCCGGGCAGAACAAGATGCCGGGCGGCTCGCCGGCATCGGTGCTGTCGCGCACGGACGCGTTCGGCGCGACCGACGACGACCGGGCCGGCGCGCCGAAGAGCCTGGCCGACGCCAGGAAGCTGCTGCCGAACGGCACCGCGGGCGCCTCCGTGGACGGCGTGCCCGCCGGGAACCACCGGGCGGGCTTCCCGCAGCACGCGGCGCTCGGCTTCCTGCCGGAGAGCAGTCCCGCGCAGTGGCCGACCTCCACCACGCCGGAGTACGCGATCGACGACTTCGGCATCGCGCAACTGGCCGCCCGCCTCGGTGGCACGGCCGGCGAGAAGGCGCTCATGCCCCGGGCGCAGAACCGGCAGAAGGTCCGCGACCCGGTGTCGGGCACGGTCGTGCCGCGCAGCAGGACCGGTTTCGACCGCGCGGTCGACCTGTCGAAGGCCGGCAGCCAGTTCTGCGAGGCGAGCGGCGACCGGTTTCCGCGGGCGGCGGGGCCGGGCTCGGCGGCCCGTCAGGGCAGGCAGAAGCCGAGCACGCAGGTCGGGCTGCTGCTGGGGGTCGCTGTGGGGGCGGAGGGCGTGCCGCCGGTGGGTGAGGCGCTGCGCGGGCCGGACGGACCGGAGCTGGGGGTGGTGACGCTGCCGGACGCCGTGGTGCCCGGGGTACTGGGCGTGGCGGGGGCGCCGGAGGCGGAGGCGCCGGGGCCGGTGGCGGGCGGGACGGCGGCGGAGGTGCGGGGGCTTGCCGCGGTGGGGGCGTCGGCCGGCGGACTGGAGGCGGGGGTGGTGGCGCCGGGTGCCGGACCGCCGTGGGACGAGGGGCTGTCGGGGACGGAGGTGGCGGGCGGGGCCGAGGAGGAGCCGGCGGATATCACCGCCGCGACGGTGCCACCCCCGACGACCGCCAGCGCGGCGACGACCGCGGCGACCGTGCGGCGCGTCCTGCGGCGCGGCTCGTCGGCCGGTTCCTGCCCGGCGGCGGTCCGCGGGCCCCCGGCCGGGGCCGCCACGGCCGCCCGCTCGGGGGGAAGCTCCGCCTTCGCGACGTACGGCCCGGCCAGGGGGTGCGCGGCGGCGGACCCGTCGGCGGGCGGCGGCAGCGGTACGGCGGCGGGGAGGCGGCGCGTGTCGTCCTCGTCGGGGCCGCCCACGCCAGGGCCATCCGCATCCGGGCCGCCCACGCCGGGACCGTCCAGGGGCGGCAGGTCGACCGGTGACCGTCCGGCCGGGCCGCGCGGGTCGATGTCGGGCGCGTAGGCACCGCAACCCGGGCACATGAACGCACCGTTGAGGACACGGCGGCAGGTCGAGCAGTAGTCCATCCGCGGGATGTCCGAGTCGGTCGCGCCTCCCGGGCCGGTCGACGGTGTGCTCACTGGCCCCGCTCCTCCCTCCGGGCTCCCGTTTCCCATGGGCCGCAAGGCTAGTTCACGTCCGGCCCCGCCCCGGGCCCGGGGCGGATGCCCGCCTCCGGCGCTTCCCGCCCGCCCCTCCGTCACGGGCGGGTCGTTCCGCCGGCGGAGCGGGCGGCGCAACGAGGATGCGCCCCATGGTCACCAAGAGCTTCGCCGCGGCGTTCATCACCTTCTTCTCCGTCGTCGGGCCGCCGAAGGTGCTGCTGGCCTTCGCCCACCTCGCGCGGGCGCACGACCGGCGGCAACTGCGGCTGATCGCGCTGCTGTCGTCGGTCGTGGCGCTGGCGGTGGGCGCGCTCGCCGGGTTCACCGCGCCCTGGCTGCTGGAGCTGTTCCACATCTCGGCGCCCGCGCTCCAGGTGGCGGGCGGCATCATCTTCTTCCTCTACGCGATCAGCCTGGTGCTCGGGGTGCGACTGGGCCCGGACGGCCCGGACGACGACCGGCCCGACCTGGTGAGCGGGATCAGGGCGCTGCTGATGCCCTACGTGGTCAGCCCGCTCGCGCTGACCGCGATCCTCATCGAGGCGTCCGAGCGGGACTCGTGGACCTGGCGGGGCACCGTCGTCGGCGCGTACGACACGGTGATCGCGGTCGACCTCGCCTGCGTGCTCCTGCTCGCGCCCCTCCTGCGCAGGACGCACCACACCGTCATCGAACTGCTCAGCCGCCTGCTGGGGCTGCTGCTCGCCGCGGTCGGCGTCGATGTGGTGCTCGACGGGCTGTCCGCGCTGGGCGTGCCGGGGCTGGGCCGCGGCGGCCACTGACCGGCTCCCGCCGGGTGGCGGCTCCTCCTCCGCCCGTCGCCGGTCCTGTTCCGCCCGCCGCTACTCCTGCTGCCCCCGTTCCTACTCCTGCTCCTGCTCCTGCTCCTGCTCCTGCTCCTGCCGGCCTTAACCCTGCTGGTCCTGCTGCTCCTGGGCGAGGAGGTCGAACGCGACCGCGCCGTCCAGTGATTCGCGGATGATGTCGGCATGCCCGGCGTGCCGGGCCTGCTCGCCGATCAGGTTCAGCAGGATCCACCGCGCGCTGCGCTTCGCGTCCTTGGGGAACCACGGCGCCTCGGGGAGGGGGACCGCGACGTCGAGGGAGGGGAGGGCGGTCACTGCCGCGCGGGTGGCCTGTCCCTCCGCCTCGAGTTCGGCGAGGAGGTCGGACAGCCGTTCGCCGGGCAGCAGTTGGAATTCGTCGTTGCGGTCCCCCTCGCTCCCGGCCCACTCGGGCTGCGGGCCGCCGAGCAGAATGACCTGCACCCAGTGGTGCTCGCACCGCGCGGCGTGCTTGACCAGACCGCCGAGGGCCATCGTGCTGGGGCTGGGATGCGCGGCGGCCTGCTCGTCCGTGAGGCCCCGCGCCGCCCGGCGCAAGGCGCCCCGCTGCGCGTCCAGGAAAGCCAGCAGTGCGTCCCGCTCGTTGTTCTCCGCGTTCACCAGTATCGGCATGGTGTCCCACTTTCCTCGGCCCGTTTCCGGTTCCGTCCGTCTCGACGTTTCCGACTCTAGGAGTCGATGCGGTCAACTTCGGTCCGCGAGCGGCCACGGCAGCGGGGAGGCCCGGGTGGTGCGGGGGCGGCCGGGCGCGGCCAAGCCCACGGCTGGCGGGCACATCGCCCAAAACCCAGGCGTTCAGGACCCGTTGGCCGAGGCATGGTGGTGCGCCTGATACCGGTGGGGCTAAGGTCATGCTGCCCGAGCCCGCCACCGGACTGCGCACGTGGCCGGGGTCGGTACGCCGAGCGCTCCGACCGACCACCCTGGGGGTTCCCGTGGACGCAACCGCACTGCGCCGTCGCGCGACCGCGCTGATCATCGCCACCGCCGCGGCCACCGCGCTCGGCTCCGCCACGGCGCGTGCCGACGACTCGCCCGGAGGATGGGTGGCGGCGGGCAGTTCGACGGTGAACTCGGTGACCGGCGGCGAGGGCATCGCCACCAAGGCCGACGGCTCCCTGCTCACCCGGGGCCTGGGCTCGGTGCCGCTGCGGCTGCGGATCCAGGGCTGGAACCACGTCGGCGACCCGGACATCCTGAACGGCTACGTCTACGACGCCTACCAGGGCGGCGACGACGCCACCTCGAAACTCTTCGAGGTCACCACGCCGAGCGGGAAGTCCTACGACTACACCCACCCGCTGGACTCCGGCGAGCTGCTGAACAACTCCTTCGCCACCGTCTCCCCCGACGCCCAGTGGCTGGTGGAGGGCGAGTGGAACACCGAGAGCCGCCTCCAGGTCTTCCCCGCGCCGCTGACCAACCCGTCCACGCCGAGCACCGGCGGGACCCTTCCGCAGGCGGGGCAGATCACCCTCGACCGCAGTGTGGACGACATCCAGGGCTGCGACTTCGTCTCCGCCACCCGCCTGGTGTGCGACTCCGACGACGCCGCCAAGGACGTCGTGCAGGTGGACCTGCCGCACGCGCTGGACGGCAGCGCGGTCACCGGGCACGTCACCACCCTCTTCCAGCTCCCGCAGAGCAGCATCTGCTCGGGCACCTTCGAGTCCGAGGGCATCGACTACGACACGGCCGCCAAGCTGCTGCGCGTGGAGATCGTGCCGCCGAGCGTGTGCGAGGTCGCCACGACGATCTACGCCTACCGGCCCACGACCGGCTGACGCCTGCCGGGACGCCGGCCGTCACCTTCCACCCCCGGGGCCCGCCCGCCGCCGCGTCCGCGGCGACCGGCGGGCCCTCGGCACGCGGCGGCCGACCCTCGTGTCCCGATGGGACATATGTCTCACCGGGAAACATGTCCCGAGGGGACATCCGGGCGTACGGTCGAGGGCATGGACACCGTCGTACCAGGACAGCGCGGTTCCGCCGTGGAGGACCGGCGGCTGCTGCGGGCCCGCCGCACCCGCGAGGCACTGGCCACCGCCGCCGTCGAACTGATCCTGGAACGGGGTCTGGCCGCGACCACGGTGGAGGCCGTCGCCGAACGCGCGGACGTCACCCGCCGCACCTTCAGCCGGTACTTCACCGGCAAGGAGGACGCCGCCCTCGGCTTCGTCCGGGACGACGGCGAACGGATCAACGCGCTGCTGCGCGCCCGGCCCGCCGGCGAGCCTCCGCTGCTGGCCTACCGCCGGGCCGTCCGTGCCTGGCTGACCGACCCGCACACCCCGGCCCGGCACGTCCGCCCGCGGATGCGCCGGATCATCGCCCTCCTGGACTCCGAACCCACCCTGTTCGCGGCGTACGAGCGCATCCGCGTGGACGCCCAGGACGAGTCGGTCCGGATCGTGGCCGACCGGCTGGGCGCCGGCGACCCGCGCGACCTGCGCCCGGCCGTGGTCGTGGAGGCCGCGGCGGGCGTGCTGACCGCCGCGCTGCGCACCTGGGCCCACACCCCTGACGACCAGGTCGGCCCGGACGGTCCGGCCGCCGACCTGGCCGACCTGGTGGAACGCGCCTACGACGTCCTCTCCGACCAGGCCGCCGCGGCGGCCGCCCACCGCACCACCGAGGAACAACGCACCACCCGGGAACACCGCACCACCGAAGAACCACGCACTACCGATGAGTGAGACCACCATGAGCACCACCCCCAGCACCACCCCCAGCACCACCCCCTCCTCCGCCGAGTTCGCCGAGACCGCCGAGTTCGCCGGGCGCACCGCCCTGGTCACGGGTGCGGCGTCCGGTATCGGCCTGGCCACCGCCCGGCTGCTGGCCGCCGGCGGCGCCCGCGTCGTCATCGCGGACCACGACACCGCCGGCGCCGAGCGGGCCGCCGCCGAACTGACCGCCGAGGGGCGGTCGGCCGCGGCCACCACCCTGGACGTCACCGTGCCGGAGTCGGCCGAGGCGGCCGTCCGCTTCGCCACCGAGACCTTCGGCGGCCTCGACCTCGCCGTGAACAACGCCGGCATCGGCGGCCCGAGCGCGCCCACCGGCGCGTACGACATCGCCGCGTACGACCGGGTCATCCGCACCGACCTCGACGGCGTCTTCTACTGCCTGCGCCACGAACTGCCCGCCATCGAGGCGGCCGGCGGCGGCGCCGTCGTGAACGTCGCCTCCATCCTCGGGTCCGTCGGCTTCGCCGGCTCGCCCGCCTACGTGGCCGCCAAGCACGGCGTCGTGGGTCTGACCAAGGCCGCGGCGGCCGAGTACGCGGCCCGCGGCGTCCGGATCAACTCCGTCGGCCCCGGCTTCATCGAGACGCCGCTGCTGCGGCAGATGGACGAGCAGGCGCGGGCCGCGCTGATCGGGCTGCACCCGGCCGGCCGGCTGGGCCGCCCCGAGGAGGTCGCCGAGCTGATCGCGTTCCTGCTCTCGGACCGGGCCTCGTTCGTCACCGGCAGCTACCACCTGGTCGACGGCGCGTACACCGCCGTCTGAACCGCAGGAGAGGAGACCACCATGAAGGCCCTGCAATACCGCACCATCGGCGCCGCCCCCGAGGTGGTGACCGTTCCCGACCCCGAGCCCGGTCCCGGGCAGGTGCTCCTGAAGGTCACAGCCGCCGGCGTGTGCCACAGCGACATCGCCGTGATGAGCTGGCCGGCCGACGGCTTCCCGTACCCGCTGCCGCTCACCCTCGGCCACGAAGGCGTCGGCACCGTCGTCGCGCTCGGCGCGGGCGCCAACGGCGTGCGCGAGGGCGACGCCGTCGCGGTCTACGGCCCCTGGGGCTGCGGCCAGTGCGCCAAGTGCGCCGAGGGCAAGGAGAACTACTGCCTGCGCGCCGACGAGTTGGGCATCCGCCCGCCCGGACTCGGCGCGCCCGGCGCCATCGCCGAGTACCTGCTCGTGGACGACCCGCGCCACCTCCTGCCGCTGGACGGACTCGACCCGGTGGCGGCGGTGCCGCTGACCGACGCCGGCCTGACGCCGTACCACGCCGTCAAGCGGGCGCTGCCCAAGCTGGTTCCGGGCTCCACCGCCGTCGTCATCGGCACCGGCGGCCTCGGGCACACCGCGATCCAGTTGCTGCGGGCGCTGAGCCCGGCCCGGGTCGTGGCGCTCGACGTCAGCGAGGACAAGCTGCGGCTGGCGCGCGAGGTGGGCGCCCACGAGACGGTGCTCTCCGACGACGCCGCGCCCGCCGCCGTCCGCGAACTGACCGGCGGGCTGGGCGCGCAGGCGGTCTTCGACTTCGTCGGCGCGGCGCCGACCGTCCGCACCGCGGCGGCCGTGGCCGGGGTCGAGTCCGAGGTGGCCGTGGTCGGGATCGGCGGCGGCACGCTCCCGGTCGGGTTCGGCACGCTGCCGTTCGAGGCCGCGGCCTACGCCCCGTACTGGGGCAGCCGCGGCGAGCTCCAGGAGGTGCTGGCGCTGGCCCGGGCCGGTGCGGTCTCCGTCCACACCGAGACCTTCTCCCTCGACGAGGCACCGCGGGCGTACGAGCGGCTGCACGCCGGCACCGTCAACGGCCGCGCGGTCATCCTCCCCAACGGCTGACCGCTCCCCCGCGCCCTCAGGGCCGGTCGAGGAGCAACTGCCGGACGGGGTCGAGGAACACCCGGCCGCCGATCTCGATGGTGCCGTCGGCGCCGGGCGCGCAGAGGATCTGCGCGCCCGGCGCCTCGGTGACGTTCAGGGCCCGTTGCAGGTGGTGGGCGAGCAGGAGCGCGCCCGCCCCGGTCGGCCCGCCGCAGGGCCCGGCCCCGCTGCCGCGTTCGGCGCCGACGACCCGCCCGGCCGCCTCGTCGGACCACGCCCAGGCGTAGGAGCGCTCCCCCGCGTCCGCGGCCGGCAGCGCCCGGACCTGCTCCGGATCGGGGTACCGCCGCAGCACGCGCGGCGGCGCCCAGCCGGCGAGCACGGTGACCCAGCCGAACTCCCCGTCGTGGCGGGCGAACACGTCGCCGAGCGCCGGGACCTCCAGGATCTCCAGGTCCAGCAGCCAGGCCGCGCCGATCAGCGCGTGCGGGTCCGGCTCGACACCCCGCCCGGGCCGGTGCACCTCGACGGCGCCGCGCTCCGGGTCGTCCACGAACACGGTGTGCGGGCAGCCGAGCCGGCCGGCCAGTTCCTGGCGCGCGCGGGGGTCGGGGTACGGCCGGCCGTCGCGCACGACCGCGACCTCGCTGCCGTGGCGGCGGTCGGGACCGCACAGGACGCTGAGCACGTCGACGCGGGTACGGAGGGTCGGCACGGGAGCATTCAACCAGCCCGTGCCCCGCGGCGGTCGGCGGCGTCGGCGGACGCCGGCGGACGGGTCCGGGCAGGCCGGCCCGGGGGCGCACCTCCGCGCACGGGCGCCGGACCGCCCCGGAGTCGCTGCGGGGTGGCCCGGCGGCCCAAGCAACCTACACCAGAGTGTATTTGATGTGGCGTCAGGCGAAGGCGTCGACTCCGGTCAACTCGGCCGACACCGTCCACAGGCGGGCCGCCTGCTCCGGGTCGACCGCGTAGTCCTTGACGCCGGTGCGGGGGCCGCCGGGCACCGCCGGGGAGGCGATGTCGCAGTCCTCCAGGTAGACCCCGCCCATGCCGTCGAGTCGGGGCGAGGTGGCGGCGAACACCTGGGTGGCGGCGCCCTGTTCGGGCGTCTTGAAGCCGGCCGGGTTCAGCGGGTTGCCGTCCTCGTCGATCCAGCCGCGGTCGATCATCTCCTGCTGCGGCAGGTGGCGCTGGAGCGGGGTGAGGATGCCGCCGGGGTGCAGCGCGAAGGCGCGTACGCCCCGGTCGCGGGCGAGGGTGTCGAGGTGGCGGGCGAAGAGCACGTTGGCGGTCTTGGCCTGGCCGTACGCCTCCCACTTGTCGTAGTGCCCCTGGTCGAACTGGAGGTCGTCCCAGCGGATCGCGGACATGTGGTGGCCGGTCGAGGAGACCGCCACGACCCGGCCGCGGCCCCGCTCGATCGCCGGCCAGAGCCGGTTGACGAGAGCGAAGTGGCCGAGGTGGTTGGTGGCGAACTGCGCCTCCCAGCCCGGCCCCACCCGGGTCTCGGGGCAGGCCATGACGGCGGCGCTGTTGATGGTGAGGTGGATGTCGCGGCCGGTGGCGAGGAAGCGCTCGGCGAACTTCTCGACGCTGCCGAGGTCGGCCAGGTCCAGTTCCTCCAGCTCGACGCCGTCGATCCCGGCCAGCGCCTCCTGCGCGGCCGCGGGGCGGCGGGCCGGCACGACGACGTGGGCGCCGGCCGCGGCGAGCGCGCGGGTGGTCTCCAGGCCGAGCCCGGAGTAGCCGCCGGTGACGACCGCGAGCTTCCCCGTCAGGTCGATCCCGCGCAGGACCTCGGCCGCGGTGCTCTCGGCGCCGAATCCGGATGCGATGGGCTGCTGTGGTGTGGTCATGCGACCGAGGCTAGGAGTTGGAGTGCACTTCAAGGCAAATGGCCGTGCGGCGGGCGCGGCGGTCGGGCGAGCACCGCGGTGGCCACGTAGGAGGCCACGACCGCCACGATCACCAGCGGCATCACCGTCAGGCCCTCCCTGCCGAGCAGGAGGGTGGCCAGCAGGACGGAGGTGAGCGGCAACCGCAGCACCGCGACGGCCATCGCCCCCATGCCGGTCGCGAACCCGGCGACCAGCGGCAGGCCGGGCAGATGCGACATCAGCACCCCGCCGGCCGCGCCGACGAACAGCGACGGGAAGATCGGACCGCCCCGGAAGGCGCTCAGCGAGGCCGCGTACGCCAGTGCCTTGCACGCAAGGAGCAGCAAGAGGGTGCCGGTCGAGTAGGTCGCCGCGTCGGCCAGCAGCGGGCCCATGGAGTCCTGCCCGGAGTACAGCACCTCGGTGGCGGACTTGTCCGAGCCCTGCGCGTAGGCGACGGCCAGACCCGCGACGACCAGTCCGAGCAGCACGGTCAGCGGCAGCCGGCGGCCCTCGACGCGGTGGCGCAGGCGGCGGGCGAGCCACATGATCCCCGCCGCGAGCAGGGCCGCGGCCAGCCCGATCAGCAGCGCCCAGCCGAACTCGGCGGCGGTCGGGTCGTCCGCCCTCGGCACGTGCGGCAGCTTGAGGGAGTACGTGCCCAGGCCCGTCCAGGACCCCATGCCGACGAAGATCAGCGCACCGACCCCGGACGCGAGCAGGCCCGGCACCAGCACCGGGCCGAGCATCGGGCCGCCCAGCCCGGCCGCCTCCATCAGCAGGAACGCGCCCAGCAGCGGCGAGCCCAGCAGCGAACTGACCGCGGCGAAGCTGCCGGTGGCGCCGAGCACCGCGTAGGTCCGCTCGGGCAGGCCGGGGCGCAGCAGCCGGACCGACCCGGCGGCCAGCCCGCCGCCCAGCGCGATCAGCGGCGCCTCGGGGCCGAGCACCGCGCCGAAGGCGAGCGTGGCGAGTGCGGCGAGCAGGACGCCCGGCAGCGCGGCCAGCCCGGGCGTGCCGCGGGCGGAGAACCCGTCGGTCGGCTCGTGGCCGCCGTGGCCGGGCAGGTGGCGCACGAACAGCGCGGTCAGCAGCCCGCCGACCGCGAGCAGCGGCAGCGGCCACCAGGACGGGGTGGCGCCGAAGCCGAGCGAGCGGGGCAGGTCGTGGTAGAGCAGCGGTTCGAGCTTCGCGGTGAGCGCCAGGTATCCGAACGCGGCGGCCGACACCGGCACGCCGAGCAGGACCGCGCACACCAGCAGGCCGAGGTAGCCCCGGCTGCGCAGCAGCGCGTCCGGGTCCGCGGCCGGGCCGTCGCCGGCCGCGCCGCCTGTTCCCCGGGCCGGGCCCGGGCCCGGCGTGCCCGCCGCTCCTTCCGCCCCGGACGCCATGGCCCGCCTCCTCGCCCCCGCCGCGCCCACCTGCTCCGACCCGCCGAGCCAACCAGGGCAGACCGAGCCGCCCGGCCGCCGACACCGGCGGGGTCACCCGGCGGGGCGGCGGGTGCGGGCCGAATGCCGCAAGGCGCCCGCGCCGCGCCCGGCCCCGGCCGCCCTTCCGCCGGCGCGCCACGGCCGCCCCCGGGCACGCTCGGTGACCGATCCGGCGCCCACCGTCCGCTACGGTGAGGTGCGTGACAGCTCACGCCGGACCCCGGTGCCTGGTGACCGGGGCGACCGGCTACATCGGCGGCCGGCTCGTCCCCCAACTCCTCGACGCCGGGTACGCGGTGCGGTGCCTGGCCCGCACCCCGGTCAAGCTGCGCGACCACCCGTGGGCGGACCGGGTCGAGATCGCCGCCGGCGACGTGCTGGACCGCGAGGCGGTGGGCGCGGCGCTGCGGGACGTCGAGGTGGCGTACTACCTGGTGCACGCGCTCGGCTCCGGCTCCGGGTTCGAGCACACCGACCGCCGGGCGGCGCGGATCTTCGCCGAGCAGGCGCGGATCGCCGGGGTGCGGCGGATCGTCTACCTGGGCGGACTGACCCCGCAGGGTGTGCCGACCGGCGAGCTCTCACCGCACCTGCGCTCGCGCGCCGAGGTCGGCGAGATCCTGCTGGCGTCCGGGGTGCCGACCACGGTGCTGCGCGCGGCGGTGATCCTCGGCTCCGGCTCCGCGTCGTTCGAGATGCTGCGCTACCTCACCGAGCGGCTGCCGGCGATGGTGACGCCGAGCTGGGTGCGCACCCGGCTGCAACCGATCGGCATCCGGGACGTGCTGCGCTACCTGGTGGGCAGCGCCGCCATGCCGCCCGAGGTGAACCGGGCCTTCGACATCGGCGGCACCGGCGTGGTGACGTACCGGGACATGATGCGGCGGTACGCGGAGGTGGCCGGGCTGCCGCGGCGGGTGATCGTGCCGGTGCCGGTGCTGACACCGCGGCTGTCCAGCCACTGGGTCGGGCTGGTCACGCCGGTCCCGGCCGGCGTGGCGCGCCCGCTCGCGGAGTCGCTGCGCCACGAGGTGGTCTGCCACGAGCACGACATCGCCCGCTACGTGCCCGACCCGCCCGGCGGCCCGCTCGACGTCGACTCCGCGCTGCGGCTGGCGCTGCAACGGGTGCGGGACGCGGAGGTGACCACGCGCTGGTCGTCGGCCTCGGTGCCGGGCGCGCCGAGCGACCCGCTGCCGACCGACCCCGACTGGGCCGGCGGCAGCCTCTACACCGACGTGCGCGAGGCCCGGGTGGACGCCTCGCCGGCCGGCCTGTGGCGGGTGATCGAGGGCGTCGGCGGCGAGCACGGCTGGTACTCCTTCCCGCTGGCGTGGGCGGTACGCGGCTGGCTTGACCGGCTGGTGGGCGGGGTCGGGCTGCGGCGCGGCCGGCGCGACGCGCAACGGCTGCGGGTCGGCGACTCGCTGGACTTCTGGCGCGTCGAGGAGATCGAGCGGGGCCGGCTGCTGCGGCTGCGCGCCGAGATGCGGCTGCCCGGACCGGCCTGGCTGGAGATGTGCGCCGGCACCGACGCCGAGGGCCGCACCCGCTACCGCCAGCGCGCCGTCTTCCAGCCGCACGGCCTGTTCGGGCACCTGTACTGGTGGTCCGTCTCGCCGTTCCACGCCGTGGTCTTCGGCGGGATGGCCCGCAACATCGCGCGGGCGGCCGCCCGCGCGGACGGGGCCGGGGACGCGTCCGGAGGAGGGGCCGGGGACGGCTCCCCCGCACCGGCGGGCACCGGCCGCTCCCCGAAGGGAGGCCGCGCCGTATGAGCCGGTCCACCGCCTCCGGCGCCGCGTCGGGTCCGCGGCCGCCGCGCCGCGCCGTGGTGCTGTTCACCTCGGACCTCCGGGTGCACGACCACCCGCCGCTGCGGGCCGCGCTGGAGGGCGCGCAGGAGGTGGTGCCGCTGTTCGTGCGCGATCCGGCGGTGGACGCGGCCGGGTTCGCCGCGCCCAACCGGCGGGCGTTCCTGGCGGACTGCCTGGCCGCGCTGGACGCGGGGCTGCGCGAGCGCGGCGGGCGGCTGGTGCTGCGGGAGGGCGGGACGGTCGCCGAGGTCCGCGCGGTGGCACGGGAGACGGAGGCGGCCGACGTCCATGTGGCGGCGGGTTGCAGCGGCTTCGCGCTGCGCCGCGAGGAGCGGCTGCGGCACGCGCTGGGCGAGGACGGGCGGACCCTGCACGTCCACGACGCGGTGGTCACCGCGGTCCCGCCGGGCCGGATCACCCCGCAGAACTCCGGGCACTTCGCGGTGTTCACCCCGTACTTCCGGCGCTGGCGGCAGGAGGGGCTGCGCGATCCGCTGCCGGCGCCGCGGACCGTGCGGGTGCCGGAGGCGGTGCGTTCGGCCCGGATCGAGCCGCGCTCGGCGGTCCGCGGGGTGTCGCCGGACCTGGCCGCGGGCGGTGAGGAGGAGGCCCGGCGGCTGCTGTCCGCGTGGCTGCGGCGCGGCGTCGAGGCGTACGACGAGCGCCACGACGACATGCCCGGCGACGCGACGTCACGGCTGTCACCGCACCTGCACTTCGGCACGCTGTCCCCGGTCGAGGCGGTACGGCGGGCGCTGGCGAAGGGCGGGGACGGCGCGGAGGCGTTCGTCCGCCAGGTGTGCTGGCGCGACTTCAACTACCAGTTGCTGGCGGTCCGCCCGGCCGTGGCATCGGCCGACTACCGTACGCGGCAGGACCGTTGGCGCACCGGGGCGGGAGCGGAGGCCGACGCGGAGGCGTGGCGGCAGGGCCGGACCGGCTACCCGGTGGTGGACGCGGCGATGCGGCAGTTGCGGGCCGAGGGGTGGATGCACAACCGGGGCCGGCTGCTGACGGCGAGCTTCCTCACCAAGACGCTCTACGTGGACTGGCGGGTCGGCGCGCGGCACTTCCTCGACCTGCTCGTCGACGGGGACATCGCGAACAACCAGTTGAACTGGCAGTGGGTGGCGGGCACCGGCACCGACTCGCGCCCCAACCGCGTGCTCAACCCGCTGCTCCAGGCGAAGCGCTACGACCCGGACGGCGACTACGTGCGCCGCTGGGTGCCGGAGCTGGCGAAGGTGGCGGGTGCGGCCGTGCACGAGCCGTGGAAGCTGCCGGAGCGGGAGCGCGCGGCGTGCGGGGACTACCCGGAGCCGATCGTGCAGCTCGCCGACGGGCTGGCCCGCTTCCGCCGGGCGCGCGACCTGGATTAGGGCCTGTCCGTCCGGATCTCCGCGGCGCGGCGAGGAGCGGCGGGCGGGCGTACTGGTGGCGTGCGGGCATGCCGGGTTGCGTGCGGGCGTACTGGATCGGGTGCCGTGCGGACCGGGGGTGGAGGCCCCGGCCCGCACGGCGGCGCGGTGGCGCTGGATCACTGGGTGACGGACCACACGAAGGTGGCCGAACCGGACGCTCCTCTCGGGTCCTTGGCCGTCACGGTCACCGTGTAGGTCCCGGCGGTGGTGCCGGAGCCGGAGACGGCGCCGTTCGACGCGATGCCGACGCCGGGCGGCAGCCCGGTCGCGGTGAAGGTGGGCGGCTGCGAGGTGTCGGAGTCGACCCCCTGCACGGTGAACGACACCGCCTTGCCCTTCGGGCTGCTGTAGCCGTGCGGGTTGACCACGCCGACCGTCTCGGCACCCGCCACACCCGAGTTGGGGGTGACGTTCGCACTGACGGCGGTGTTGGCCAGCGACACGCCGGCGGCCGAGGCGCCCGCGGCGACCTGCCCGGTCAGCGTGTGCGCCAGGCTGGTCGAGCCGGACAGCGGCAGGCTGGCGGACGAGTCCCCGACCTTGATCGTGTACGTGCCCGCGGCCGCCTCCCACTGGTTGTCCGCCGCCGACCATGACGCCAGGTCGTGGACGGTGAGCGGGAAGGTGACCGTGGCGCTCTGCCCCGGGTCCAGCGAGACCCGCTGGAAGCCCGCCAGTTGCTCCGGCGGGTCCTGGCTCGCGGCCGGGTCGCCCACGTACAACTGGGCCACGTCCGCGCCCGCCACCGACCCGGTGTTGGTGATCTTCGCGGTCGCCGTGGCCGTGCCGTCGGCGCCGAAGCCCCCCACGCTCAGGTCGGAGAAGGAGAACTTCGTGTACGACAGGCCGAAGCCGAACGGGAAGGCGGGCGTGATGTTCTGCGACTGGTACCACCGGTAGCCGATGTCCACGCCCTCGCTGTAGACCGGCCCGGTCGGGGTGCCCGGCCACTGCGCGGTGGTCTGCGCCGGGACCTGTCCCAGGCTGCTCGGGAAGGTGACCGGCAGCTTGCCCGAGGGGTTGGCGGTACCGAAGATCAGCGCGGCCGTGGCGGCGCCGGTCCCCCCTCCGCCGTACCAGTTCTCGAACACGCCCGCGACCTTGTTCAGCCACGGCATGACCACCGGCGAGCCGCTGTTGATCACCACGACGGTGTTCGGGTTCACCGCCGCCACGTCGTTGATCATCGTCTCGTCCGCGCTGGACAGGTCGAGGGTGGCCAGGTCGCTCTCCTCGCCCTCCGGGGCGCTGACGTAGACGATCGCGTCGGTGGCGGCCCTGGCCGCGTCGACGGCCTGCGGGATGTTGGCGGTCCCGTTGTCGTCACCGGCGGTGTAGGTGACCTTGACGTTCGGGCCCACCGCGTTCTGGACGCCGGTCAGCGGCCAGACGGTGTTGGCGCTGGTGACCCCGCCGCTGCCGCCGCCGGCGAGTTCGACCGCGGCGCCGCCGTCGGTGCCGATGACCGCGACGGACCCGGTCATGTTCGGGTTGAGCGGCAGCAGGCCGTTGTTCTTCAGCAGCACGGTGCCCTCCTCACCGAGCTTCAGCGCGGTCTGCTGGTGCGCCTGCGTGGTGACGGTGGCGGAGAGCGACCCGCTCGGCGCGTTGTCGAACAGGCCGAAGGCGAACATCTGGGTCAGGATGCGGGCCACCACGGCGTTCACGGTCGCCTGCTTCAGCGTCCCGGCCGCGAGGGCGGCGGAGACGTCGCTCGCGTCGGAGAACGGCATCGCCACGTCCATGCCGCCCTGGGCGTCCGCGACGGCGTTGCCCGCGGCTCCCCAGTCGGAGACGATGAAGCCGCCGTAGTCGGCCTGCTGGTCGAGCCCGCGCTGGAGCATCTGCGCGCTCGCGCAGGAGGGCGCGCCGTTGACCACGGCGTACGAGCACATCATCGAGCCCGGCGCGGACTGCTCGGCGGCGGCCTGGAAGGGCGCCAGGTACAGCTCTTCGAGCGCCTTCTGGCTGACCGTCTCGTTGTTCCCGCCGTTGGGGTACTGCTCCTGGTCGTAGGCGGCGGCGTGCTTGACCTCGGCCATCACGCCCTGGCTCTGCAGGCCCCGGACCTCCGCCGAGGTGATCTGGCCCGCCAGGTACGGGTCCTCGCCGTACGTCTCGTAGGTCCGGCCCCAGCGCGGGTCGCGCACCAGGTTCGTCGTCGGGCCGAGCGCGACGTTCGCGCCCTTGCCGGCGAACTCGGCGCCCTTGGCCGCGCCCTCCTGCTGGATCAGCGCCGGGTCCCAGGTCGCGGCGGCGTTCTCGCCGTCGGGGAAGGCCGTGACGCCGCCGTTCCCGTCACCGACCCCGGACGGGCCGTCCTCCAGGTTCAGCGCCGGGATGCACAGGTTCGGGATGCCCCCGACCTGGCCGATGTACGACGAACTGCCGTCGCCGGACAGCAGCGTGACCTCCTCGGCCCGGTTCATGGTGGTGAGCACCTGCTGCACCCGATCGGCGACCGGCGCGGTGGAGCCGACCCACGGGCAGGTCCCGTTGCCGCCGTTGCCGTTGCCGCCGGTGACCGGCGGGGTGGTGGTCAGGCCGTAGACGTCGAACTCGAAGATCGAGTCGCCGAACTGCGTGGCGCGCGCCGTGGCGTAGACCCGGATGTAGCGGGAGGTCGTGGCGAAGGTCAGCGCGTCGGTGCCGCCGTCCCCGGACGTCGTGGAGTAGACCGAGGTCCAGTCGGTGCCGTTGCCGGAGACCTGGACCTGGTAGGCGGAGGCGTACGCGGCCTCCCAGAGCAGGTCCGCGCCGCAGATCTGCTGCGCGGAGCCGAGGTCGACCTCCAGCCACTGCGGGTCGGCGGCACCGCTGGACCACCGGGTGCCGGGGTTGCCGTCGGTGGCGCCGGTCGCCGGGTAGGCCGTCGCGTCCTGCGTCGAGGAGGCCGTGGTCGGCTGGTCCAGGGCGAGGTCGTCGGTGCCGCAGTAGGTGGTGGGGCCGGTGCCGCCGGTCCCCCCCGAGCCACCCGTGCCACCCGTGCCACCCGTGCCCCCACCGGTGGTCCCGCCGTCGCCGCCCTGGGCGAAGGTCATGGCGTGGAAGTTCCACCCGTTGGTGTCCTGGTCGACGGTGAGCGTCTGCCGGCCGGCCGGCAGGGTGACGTCGGCGGTGACGGTGGTCCAGGTCTCGTAGTCGCCGGTGTTCGGAGCGGCGACCTTGCCGGTCAGGTCGGCGCCGGAGGCGTCGGCGACGTGCAGCGCGTCGGTGATCCCGTACGGCGAGGCCAGCCGGAACCCGATCGTGTAGTTCCCGGCGGTGGCGACGTCCACGGTGTACCGGAACCACTGGCCCGGCGTGGTCCAACCCATGTCGTAGGCACCGCCGGCCGCGCTGGTGCCCTGCGTGTCCTGGGTGGCCTCCAGGTCCACCCCGTCGGTGCGGTAGCCGTTGGCGCTGCCGTTCGCGGACAGCACGTGGTAGGCGACGCCCTCGCCGCCGGTGTCGTAGTTGGCGGCCTCGACCGTGCCGGGGACGGCCGCCGGGGTGCCGCCGAAGGCACCGCTGCCGGCCGCCTGGGCCGAGGTGAACACGCCGGCGCCGGCCAGTGACAGGCCGAGCAGGGCCATCACCACGACCAGCGCGCGGGCGGTGGGGCTGCGGTGCGGCGGCCGGCGGAACGGCCTGTGGCGCAGGGGCTGTCGGTGGGCGGAGCGCTGGCGCGGGAGCAGCCGGCGGCGCGGCCGTCTCGACCTGCCGTGATCGGGTTCCGGTGGCCGCGGGAGCGGGAGGAGCCTCATTGCGTTCCCTTCAGTTGCCTGTTCCGCTTCGGCGGTGCCGTGCCGCTCGGCCGGTTGGCGGGTGGCTCGGTGGGCGGGCCGGGGCGCGGCGGCGCGAGGGGGCGCGGAAGGCGGCCCGACGCGCCGAACGCCGTCCCGTCAACCGTGGAGTGGGGGGGTTCCGAGGCGGGTGGGGGAGTTCGGAGAGCGCTCTCCAAGATGCGGGCAGGGGTTCGGCCGCGTCAAGCGTCTGCGACGGATCGGCGAAGTCGATCACCGCGGCCGGCCGGGGCCCGGGTCATACGGCCAGGGGCGGGCGGGGGGCGGGCGGGCCACGAGCGTGCGGCGGTGCCGCCGGGCGGGTTCGCCCGGCGGCACCGCCGGTGGGGGTCCGGGTCAGGTGGTCCGGACCCGGTTCGGGATCAGATGTTCCAGACCTGGAACTCCGAGAGCTGGCCGGCCGGCCAGCCGGTGTTCGCCGTGAAGTTCAGCCGGAAGTAGCGCTGGCTGGTCGCGGGGAACGAGAGGGTGACGGTGTTGGACGAGGTCGGCGTGAAGCTGTAGCTCGCCGACGCCTTCAGGGTGGTGAAGGTGGAGCCGTCGGTGCTCGCGGTCAGCGAGACCGTCTGGCTGCGGGCGGCCCAGGAGGCCGGGAGCTGGAGCACCACCCGGCTGGCGCTCTGCGCCGAACCGAGGTCCACCTGGACCCACTGCGGGAAGGCGTTGTTGGCGCTCTCCCAGTAGGTGTCCTGGCTGCCGTCCGTCACGTTGGACGCCGGGTACACGTCGGTGTGGCTGGACTCGGTGGCCGTCTTGTGCAGCGCCAGGTTGGCGCTCACCGTGCCGGTCCCGGTGCCGGACAGCGGGACCGTGGTCGGGCTGTTGGACGCGCTGCCGGTCACCGTGAGGGTGCCGGTGCGGGCGCCGGTCGTGGTCGGCTTGAAGGTGACGCTCACGGTGCAGTTGGCGCCGGCGGCGATGGAGCTGCCGCAGGTGTTGGTCTGCGCGAAGTCACCGGAGACGGCGATCGAGGAGACCGACGCCGCCGCGGAGCCGCCGTTGGTGAGGGTGACGGTCTGCGGGCTGCTGCTGATGCCCGGGGCCACGCTGCCGAAGCTCAGCGAGACCGGGCTGGCCGCCAGGGTCGCCGAGGCGGGCGGGGTGGTGCCGCCGCTGCCGCTGGGGAAGACCTCCAGGTCGGAGAGCTGCGCCGCGCTCCACCCGGTGTTGGCGGTGACGTTGACCCGGACGTAGCGCGCGGTGGCGGAGTTGAAGGTGATCGTCACCGTGTTGCCGGTGGCGGGGTCGAAGGTGTGCGCGGCCGAGGCGGCCAGCGTGGAGAAGGTGGAGCCGTCCGTGGAGCCCTGCACGGACAGGGTCTCGCTGCGGGCCGCCCACGCGGTGGCCGGCGGGAGCTTGAGGACGACCTTGTTGACGCCGTAGTTCGCACCGAGGTCGACCTGGGCCCACTGCGGGAAGGAGTCGGCGACCGACTCCCAGTAGGTGGACGCGTCGGCGTCGGTGACGTTCCCCGCGACGTACGGGGCGTTGCTGCTGCTCGCGGTGGCGGGACGGCCGGCCGCGATGTTGGTGGTGGAGTCGATGCCGGTGCCGGTCAGGGCGACGGTGGTCGGGCTGTTGTTGGCGTTGCTGGCCACGCTCAGGGTGCCGGTGCGGGCGCCGCCCGTGGTCGGCTTGAACGTGACGTTGACGGTGCAGGACGCGCCCACGGCGACGGTGGCGCAGTTGTTGGTCTGCGCGAAGTCGCCGGTGGCCGTGACGCCCGAGACCGTCGCGGCGGTGGTGCCGGAGTTGGTGACGGTGACGGCCTGGGCGGCGGTGGTGGAGCCGACGACCGTGCCCGCGAAGGACAGACCGCCCGGAGTGGCGCCGAGCACCGGGCCGGGCGCGGTGCCGGTGCCGGTCAGGGTGACGGTGTTGGTGACACCGCCGGCGGCGACGGTCAGCGTTCCGGTGCGGGCACCGGTCGCGGTCGGGCTGAACTTGACACTGACCGTGCACGAGCCGTTCGCGGCGATGGAGCTGCCGCAGGTGTTGGTCTGCGCGAAGTCGCCGGAGGCGGCGATCGAGGAGACCGCCGCGGCCGCGCCGGTCGGGTTGGAGACGGTCACGCTCTGCGCGGCGCTGGTGGCGCCGTTGGCGACCGAACCGAAGGACAGCGCGCTGGGGCTGGCGGTGACGCCGGACGGCGGGTACGGCGGGAAGACCGGGGTCGGCCACGGGCCGCAGACAGGGGTGCCGTCGATGCCGGAGTTGCCGCCGCCGTCGGTGACCGCGAAGTTGCCGCCCTCGCAGCTGTAGACCGGCGAGGGGGCGCCGACGCCGGTGGCGGTGACGTTCGTGAACTTCGCGGCGCCGCCGGTCTGCTCCTGGAGCGCGAAGGTGCCGGTGCCGGCGATGGTCACGTTGCTGAGGTTGACCCCGCTCACCGTGCCCTCGACCCACTGCACGGCCTCGTACGGGCTCTGCTCGATCAGGGCGTTGGAGACGTTGATCGGGCCGGTGATGGCGCCCTGGCTGCCGTCGAACCACAGCGCGCCCACGCCGAACTGCCAGTTCGGGTCGAGGCTGCCGTCGCGGATCATGGTGTTGTTGCTGATCGTGGTGGTGCCGACCGGCGTGGAGGTGAAGCGCTGGCCGACGTGGATGCCGCCGCCCTGGGCGAGTCCGGTGTCCTGGACCAGGTTGCCGGTGACGGTGTTGTCGTGGCCGCCGTAGATCGCGATGCCGTTGGCCAGCGTCTGGAACTGGACGGTGTTGTTCGAGATCGTGTCGTTCGCGTCGGCGCCGAGCGCGGAGTCCGCCCAGGTGGCGATGCCGTCGTCACCGGTGTTGCGGATGTCGCTGCCGGTCACGGTCGAGTTGGTCACCCCGCCGTGGAAGTTGATGCCGTCGGCGGTGGTGTCGCGGATGCGCATCCCGCTGAAGGTCAGCTTGTCCATCGGGCCGTCCATCCAGGCCCCGACCTTCATGTGGTCGATCCAGACGTCCGCGACCGACGAGTTGCTCATCGCGCCGCCGATCCCGTTCACCTGCGCGTTGTCGTCCCGCTCCTGCACGTCGCCGAAGATCGCGAAGTCCTTCAGGTGGACGTTCGTGCTCGGCGCCCCGCCGGTCCCGTAGGTGCCGTAGAAGCCGGGGGCGGCACCGGTGACGGTGGAGTACCACATGCCCGCGCCCGCGATGGTGACGTTGTTGACGCTGATGTGGCCCGGGATCTTGTACGTGCCCGACGGGATCCACACGGTGCCGCCCGAACCGGCCGCGGCGATCGCGGCGTTGAACGCGGCTGTGGAGTCGGCCGCGCCGCTGGAGTCGGCGCCCGTGCTGGTCACCGAGACGGAGCCGGCCGGCTGCGGGAGCGCGGCGCCGACCTGCTCGAAGTCGGCGAAGTCCAGGGTGTAGGAGGAGGCGGTGTCGCCGGCGTCGACCTGGAACTTGAAGGTCGTACCGGCCGGGTAGGTCTGGCCGAACAGCCGGTGCGCCTCGTCGTAGAAGTGGTGCTGGTTGGTGCCCGGCGAGTTGGTGAACGGGTAGCTGCCGTAGTACCAGGAGTAGGCGTTCGTCAGCGTGAAGTCCGGCTGCTTCGTGCCGTTGACGTACAGCGACAGCGGCGCGGTGTACACCGAACCGCTCGCGGTGTCGGGGATGCTGTAGCGGAAGTCGATGGAGTTCGTCGCCACCGGCGTGGTGAAGGTGACGTACTTCCCGGAGCCCTGGAGCGTCACCGCCTTGCGCTGCGACGCCTCGTCGGCGAGGTTGCCCGCGGCGTAACTCGGGCCGATCACGGTGCCGTTGGTGGCGGAGTTCTCCGCCTGCACCTCGGTGTAGGGGAGGTTCGCGCCACTGCCGCCGGTGGCGGCGGCCGCCGTGGCCGCGACCGCGGGCTGGAAGGCGAGACCGAGCACGCCGCCCGCGGCGAGCACCGCGGTGGTGCCTCCGACCGCGACCACGCGTCTGAGACTTCGCAACCGTCTGAACACGTCTTGTTCCTTTCGACACGTGCAGCCGGACCGGCACACCACGGCGCGAGCACTGCCGGGTGGGGGCCGGGGGCGTGAACGAGCTGGGACGAGGGGGTGGGCAGGGGGGAAAGACGCCCGCGCGCCACCGCAGTTCGGTGGCGACGCAGGGGACCGTAACCCCTCCGACACATCGCCGCAATATCCAGATCTGTTTTCGTTGAATCTCGACTTTTACTTGCAAGATTGAGTGTGATCATTTGAGCAACTCCCGTCCGCGGCACCGCGGTCGGCGGGGTGCGCGGCGGCGGCGTGCCGACGGCGTGCCGGGAGCGTTTCGCCCGCTTGCCCGGCGTCACGTTCACGTGAAAACAGCCAGGCCGGAGCGGTTCGCGCCATTGACAGGCGGCATCGCAGTGATTGTCATGGACACCAATCGAGACCGTGCTCCCAGGGCGTGTCCGCGGTCCCGGACGAGGAGGTCAGTTCGCACCGTGGCACACGAAGCCGCAGGCGCCCCGCCGGCCTACCGCCCGTGCCCGGCCCTGCCCGCCCGCACCGGCGGCGGCCCGGTGCGGCGCCCCCGCGCCGCACCGACCGGACGCGAGGCGCTGCTGGAGGAGGGGTGGCAACGCCTCGGGCTGGACGGCGGGTTGCTGCTGCACGGCCCGGCCGGGATCGGCAAGTCGGTGGTGCTCGACGCGCTCGCCGCGCGTGCCGCCGACGCCGGCGCCACCGTCCTGCGCTGCTCCCCCGCCCCCGCGGACACCGCCCTGCCCTACCTGGGCGTGATCGACCTCTTCGCCCGGGTACCGGAGGACGTGGTGCGGGCCCTGCCGTCCGGGCCGCGCACCGCGCTGCGCACCGCCCTGCTGCGCGGCCACGGCCCGGTCGGTCCGTACGGCGGGCTCGCGGTGCGGCTGGCCGTCCTGGAGGCGCTGCGGCTGCTCGCCGCGCGGGCACCGGTCGTGCTGGTGGTGGACGGCCTGCAGTGGCTGGACGCGCCGAGCACGGAGGTGCTGGCGTTCGCCGCGCGGCGGCTGGACGGCGCCGACGTGCGGATCGCCGCGACCGAGCGGGTGGCCGGGGACGGACCGCCGGCCCGCGCCCGCTGCTGCCCGGCCGGGGCCGCCCAGGTCCCCGTGCCCCCGCTGGACGACGACGACGTCACGCTGCTGCTGCTCGCCGCGGGGGTGACCCTCCCGCCGTCCGCGCTGCGCGGGGTGCTGCACGCCGCCGCCGGAAACCCGCTGTACGCATTGGCGTTGGGCCGCGACGCGCTGCGAGCGGGCGGTCCCCCGGTGTCCGACGGCCACCTGCCGGTGCCACCTGAGCTGCGCGCGCTGGTTCTCGACCGGGTCCGCGCGCTGCCCGAGCCGGACCGCTCCGTCCTGCTGCTCGCCGCGTCGGCCGCCCGGCCCACCCTCGCCCTGCTGCGGTCGGCGGCCGGCACCGACGCCACCGCGGCGGCGCTCGACGCGGCGGAGCGGTGCGGGGCGGTGTCCTGCGACGCGTCCGGCACGGTGCGCTTCTGCCACCCGCTGCTGCCGGCCGCGCTGTGCGCGGACGCCTCGGGGCCCGCCCGGCGCCGCGCCCACGCGCTGCTGGCCGGCACGGTCGGCGATCCCGTGGACGCCGCACGCCACCTGGCGCTGGCCCACCCGCAGGAGGACGAGGCCACCGCCCGCGGGGTGATGGCCGCCGCGCGCACCGCGCGGGAGCGCGGCGACGCCGCCACCGCCGCCGAACTGGCCGCGCTCGCCGCCGGCCGGACCCCCGCCGACCGCGTCGAGGCGCACGACCGGCGCCTGCTGGCCGCGGCCGGGTTCGCGTGCGACGCCGGCCACCGCGAGGAGTCCGAACGGATCGCGCAGAGCGTCCTGGACACCTCCGCGTCGGCGCCCGGGCGGGTCGCGGCCCGGCTGGTGCTGCTGCGCAACGCCGGCCAGGCGCTGCGCGCCAAGGGCCCGCTGATCACCGACGGGTTGCGGGAGGCGGCCGGGGACCGGGCTCTGGAGGCGAAGCTCTACGACTGGGCCGCCCTGCGCGGGCTGCTGTGCGGCGAGTTGGCGCAGGCGGCCGAGCACGCGCTGCTCGCGGCCGGCCGCGCCGCGGCCGTCGGCGACACCGGCACCGAGGTCGACGCGCTGTCCACCCTGGCCCGGGTGCGCGCGCTGACCGGCGAACCGGCCGCCGCCGAGGCCGCGTTGGACCAGGCGCTGGCCCGCGCCGACCACGGGCCGCGTAGCTGGGGCATCCAGCGGATGCGGGCGATCCTGACCCTCGACTCCGACCGGGTCGCCTCCGCGCGGGAGCAGGTGCTCGCGCTGCTGGACGCCACCGGCGGCGCGGCCGACGTGGAGCAGGACGTGGCGTCGCTGGTCGCCCTCACCCGGGTCCAGGTGCGGGCCGGCGAGTGCCGGGAGGCGCTGCGCACCGCGGAGCACTGCGCCCGGGTGGTCGCCGAGGCCGGGCTGGTGTCGGCGCCGGCGCTCTACGCGGCGGCGCTCGCCGCGACGTTCGGCGGCGACACGCAGGACGCGTGCCGGCTCGCGAGGGAGGCCGTGGCCGCCTCCGAGGCCGACGGCGACCAGCTCTTCCTGCTGCGCGCCCTCGCGGCGCTCGGGCAGGCCGAACTCTTCGCGGGCGACCGCCGGCGCGCCGCCCGGGCCGTCGAGCCGCTGCGCCGGGCGCTGGAGATCGGCGCGGCGATGGGCGCCGCGGACCCGCCGCTGCTGTGCTGGCACGCCGACCTCGCCGAGGCCCTGGTGACCGCGGGTGAGACCGACGCGGCCGCGACGGTGCTCGGGCAGGCACGCGCGTGCGTGACCGGACCGGTGCCCGGCAGCGTGCTGGCGTCGCTGGAGCGCACCGAGGGGCTGCTGGCGGCCGCCACCGGGCACGCCAAGGAGGGGGCGGTGCGCCTGCGTTCGTCGGCGCAGCGGCTGCGCCGGCTGGAGCTGCCGGTGGAGCTGGTCCGGACGCTGACCGCGCTGGGCGCGGTGGAGCGCAGGGCCCGGCACCGGACCGCGGCCCGGGCGGCGCTCACCGAGGCGCTGGAGTGGGCGGAGCGCACCGGCGCGGTGCCACTGGCCGCGCGCGCCGGGGACGAACTCGCCCGGGTGGGCGCGGTGGCGCGCGGCGCGGCGAGCGGGGTGAGCCTGACGCCGGCCGAGACGCGGGTCGCCGAACTCGTCCGCGGCGGCGCCACGAACCGCGAGGTGGCCGCGGAGCTGTTCATCAGCGTCAAGACGGTCGAAGGCACGCTGTCGCGGCTTTACCGGAAGTTCGGCGTCCGGTCCAGGACGGAACTGGCCCATGTGATGGCGTCCACGGCGGCGCGGCCGCAGTAGGCGCCGCCGCGGGTCGCTCCGCTTGGCACCGCGCCCCGGGTGCGCCTGCCCGCCGCACCCGCTCCGGCCTGGTGGTCCCACGCGGCCCGGCGCGGCGGCGCCCGGCCGCCGCCCCCACGCGCGCCCGCGGCCGCCCGCACACCGCCGGCACGCGGCATTCACCGATTCCTCACTTCCGCCACGGGAAACACATCGTTCACAGTCGTCGCAAGGGTTCCCACGCTTATGCGCGCGTCCCAGCCGCACCTAGCGTGGTGGTCGTCCCGATCCGGGCACCATCCCCCCTCCTGGAGGATCTTCGTGACGCTCCGTCTGAAACTGCTGGTCGCCGCCGCGACGCCGGCGCTGCTGGCAGCGGCCGTCCCGGCCGCGTACGCCGCCGCCCCGCAAGCGGACTCGGCCCGTACCTCCCTGTCCGGCGACGTCGTGCCGGGCCTGTCCTCGCACGCGGTGCGCACCGGCGACGTCGCGGCCGGAAAGCAGATATCCGTGGCCGTGAGCCTCACCACCCGGAACGAGGCGGCGCTCGACACCTTCATCGCCAAGGTCAGCGACCCCCACTCGTCGTCCTACGGCCACTACCTGACCAAGGCCCAGTTCGCCGCGCAGTACGGCCGCAGCGACGCCGACGTCAAGAAGGTCACCGACTACCTGCGCGCCCAGGGCCTGAAGGTCGGCAAGGTGCACTCCGGCAACCTGCTGGTCGACGCGACCGGCACCGCCGCCCAGCTTCAGAAGGCGTTCGGCACCACGCTGGCGAACTACCAGGACGGCTCCACCGGCCGCACCTTCTACGCCAACACCGCCGCGCCGTCGGTGCCCTTGTCGATCGCCTCGATCGTCGGCGACGTCTCCGGCCTCAACAACCGCGCGCTGCTGCACCACCAGGCCGCGTCGGTGACCCCGCACGCCGGCCCGGGCGGCGGCTACACCCCCGCGCAGATCAAGGGCGGTTACAACGTCTCCGGCGCCACCGGCAGCGGCCAGAAGGTCGCGCTGCTGGAGTTCGACGGCTTCCAGCAGGCCAACATCACCAAGTACGACAGCTACTACGGCCTCAGCTCGACCGCGCCCACCGTCAGCAAGGTGGACGGCGGCTCCGGCTCGCTGGGCGGCGGGCAGGTCGAGGTCGAACTCGACATCGAGGTGCTGAACGCGGTGGCCCCGGCCGCCAACGTCACCGTCTTCGAGGGCCCGAACTCCGACGCGGGCGAGGTCGACACCTACCAGGCGATCGTGGACAGCGGCATCCCCGTCACCTCGATCAGCTGGGGCGCCGCCGAGTCGCAGCGCACCGCCTCCAACATCAACGCCGTGGACGCCGTCTTCAAGCAGGGTGCGGCCGAGGGCCTGGGCTTCTTCGCGGCCTCCGGCGACGACGGCTCCGACGACGCGGGCACCGGCGGCAAGTCGGTCGACTACCCGGCGAGCGACCCCTACGTCACCGGCGTCGGCGGCACCACGCTGACGGTCACCTCCGCCAACGCCTGGAGCAAGGAGACCGCCTGGTCCGGCGGCGGCGGTGGCGTGTCCACCAAGTTCGCCATCCCGAGCTGGCAGACCTCGGTCCAGCAGAGCGCGGGCGGCGGCAAGCGCCAGGTGCCGGACGTCTCGGCGCTGGCCAACCCGAGCCCGGGTGTGTCCATCTACTCGCAGGGAAGCTGGGGCCAGGTCGGCGGCACCAGCACGGCCGCGCCCGAGTGGGCGGCGTTCGCGGCGCTCTACAACCAGCAGGCCACGGCGGCCGGCAAGGCCAAGCTCGGCTTCGCCAACCCGGCGCTCTACGCGGCGGCCGGCAGCGGCTTCCACGACATCACCAGCGGCAGCAACGGCGCCTACTCCGCCGCCAAGGGCTGGGACTTCGTGACGGGCTGGGGTTCGTACAACGCGGGCACCCTCTCCACCACGCTGCTGAACCAGTGATCCGACGGCCCCTCGGGCCGTGACCGCGCACCGGCCCGGACGGGGTGATCCCGTCCGGGCCGGTGCGCGCGGGGCGGGCCCCCGGCCCACAGGCCCAGGTGGCTACGGGGCCACGGGCCCAGGTGGCCACGGGGCTACGGGGCTACGGGGCTACGGGGCCGAGCGGATGCGCGGCTACGGCTTGCGGCCGATGGCCGCGTACACCGGGGTGCGGTCGTGGCCGGCCGGCTCCGGCCAGGGCATCGGCACCGCGAGCTCCGGGTGCCAGCGGGGCGCGACGACCAGTCCGGGCTCCACGAGGTCGAAGCCGTCGAAGAACCGCGCCACCTCCGCGTGCGAGCGCACCTGCGCCGGGGTGCCGCCGGCGCGGTAGACCTTGACCACCCCTTCGCCCCCCTCGGAGTCGAAGTCGCCGGTGACCTGGCTGATGGCGAGGTAACTCCCCGGCGCCAGCGCGTCGGTGAGCGTCCTGACGATCCCGTGCGGGTCGAACTCGTCGGATATGAAGTGCAGCAGCGCCACCATCGTCATGGCGACCGGCCGGCTCAGGTCCAGGTGGGCGCGGGCCGCCTGGAGGATCCTCTCCGGCTCCCGGACGTCGGCGTGCACGTAGGAGATCCGGCCCTCGGGGTCCTGCTCGGCGAGGCTCTCGGTGTAGCGCAGCACCGTCTTGCTGAAGTCCGTGCACAGGATGCGGGCCTCGGGCCGGGCCGCCCGGATGACCTGGTGGTAGTTGGGCTCGGTCGGGATGCCCGTGCCCACGTCGATGAACTGGTCGACGTCCGTCAGCTCGCCGAAGTAGCGGGCCATCCGCAGCAGCAGCATCCGGTTGATCCGGGCCGCCTCCTTGATGCCCGGGTAGGCGCGCTCGGCCGCGTCCACCCGCTCCCGGTCGATCTCGTAGTTGTCCTTGCCGCCGAGGATGTAGTCGTACATACGGGCCGAACTCGGTACGTTCTCCGCGTCGTCCGCGGTGCTGGCGCCGGTCGCCGGATCGTTCACTGCTGTCTCCCGGATGGGTGTCGGTACGGACGAGGGGGAAGTCGGGGCGGTCGGGGGGGCCGTGGGTCAGGGCACGTCGGCGCGGACCAGGAAGTCCGCGCCGCCCTCCTTGGCCGCGGCCACGAACTCCGCCACCGCCTCCGCCGGGAAGATCAGCGCCGGACCGTTCGGGTCGGTCGACTGGCGGACCGCGACCCGGCGGCCGGTCAGCACCTTGACCTCCACGCATGCCTCGCCGTTGGTGCCGCTCCACGGGCGGACCCAGCCATCGGCCCCCAGCGCGGCGGGGGCGTGGTCGACGTGTGTCGGGTTCATCGCAGGTACTCCTTGCGCAGGGCCTCCAGGAAGCCCTTGGTGCGTCGCCGTGCCAGTGCTCCGGTCATCAGGTGCTCGAACGTCGAGCGGTACAGCTCGACTTCGGCGCTCTCGTCCCGGTACGCGGTGCCCCGCAGGCTGTCGACGCACGCGATGTCGGGGAAGTCCGGGATCGGGAAGCGGAAGAGCGTGAACGGCCCGAACGCGCCCCGGTGCAGGCCGGCCGCGAACGGGTGCACCTGGAGTGCCACGTTCGGCAGGTCCGCGGTCTGCATCAGCCGCTCGATCTGCTCGGCCATCACCGCGCGGCTGCCGGCCGGCCGCCGGACCGCGGTCTCGTCGACGACCGCCCACAGGAACGGCGCGCCGTCCGGGCGGTTCAGCACGTTCTGCCGCTGGAGCCGCAGCGCGACCCGGCGGCGCACCGACTCGTCGGACTCGCGCGGGAAGCCGAGCCGGATGACCGCCTCGCAGTAGGCCGGGGTCTGCAGCAGCCCGGGCACCACCTGCGGTTCGTAGCTGCGGATCTGGGAGGCGGCGCTCTCCAGGCTGACGTAGACGCCGAACCGGCCGGGCAGCACGTCGCTGTAACCCTGCCACCAGCCGGACTCGTTGGCCTTGTCGACCAGTGTCAGGAAGTCCCGGGCCTCGGACCCGGTCACGCCGTACAGCTCCAGCAGCGCCTTGACGGTGGTGTAGTTGAGCGACGTCCTCGCACCCTCCAGCCGGGTGACGGTGGACTGCGCGACCCTGATGCGCTCGCCGGCCTGCGCCGCCGACAGCCCGGCGACCTCGCGCAGGTCCCGCAGCCTGCGGCCGAGCGAGATCTGCAACACCGTGGGAGCAGCCCGCCGTTCACTCACCGCGATGCGCCTTCCTCTTCGAACGTGCACCGGCCCCGCCGGCGAGTGCCGACCGTTCCCGCAGTGTGCCACGCGTCCGGGCATCGAGCACCCTGCATCATGCACATTGCCCCTTGCGGAGTGATTGGACGCACGCGCATAGTGAAGCCGTGACCCTTGCCGTGACGCCCCCTCAGATCGCCGCGCGCGGCCCGCGCGGCGTGCGGCGCCCAGCCGACGGGCGGCGCAGGGGCCGTGCCGGCGGGGCACTCCCACAGCGATCCGGAGACACCATGATCCCCACCGTCCACCCCGAAGTGCAGAAGACCGTCGAGCAACACCTCGAACAGGTCACGGGGGTGCGCGGCGCCCTGGTCGTCGCGGCCGACGGGCAGGCGCTGTGCGCCTACGAACTGGACGACAAGCGCGTCGAGTACTGGGCGGCCATGGGCGCCACGATGATGGGCGTCGCCCGGCGGGCCGCCGAGCACGCCGCGGGCGGCGGCATCCGGACGCTGGTGGTCGACATGCACGACGGGCGGATCGTGCTCGCCGAGACCGGTTCGGACAGCGTGCTGCTGGTGATAGCCGCGGCGGACTGCGCACTTGAGCCCGACGGAACGGAACTCGAAGTGCTCGGCGAGGAGTTGACGAAGATTCTCGGCACCGGCGCGGATACGGGCACGGGTGCCGGCGCGGATACGGGTACCGGTGCCGGGGCGAACACGGGTGCCGGGGCGGGCGCGTCGGGGGCCGGCGCGGACGCCCCCTCATGACGGAGCCGCGCCGGGCGGGCGGCCCGGGCCTGCGGGTGCTGCGCGTGTCCGCCGAGCGGCGCGACCTCCTCGGCCGCCCCTCCGGGCCGAACCCGCCCGCACCCCGCGGCCCGGAGGACGCGCACGGCTCCTGCGTCCGCGGCGAGCCGCGGGAGCGGACCGACCCCGGCGCGCCACCGTCTCGTCGGCTCCCCCCGGAGCAGCCCGCCCCGGCACCGTCCTGCCCTCCCCCCGCCTGCGCCGGGGGCGAGCCGACGGCCGCCCCGGCAGCCGGGCTCCGGGCGGGGCCCGGCCCAGGCGGGGTTCCCGGCGCGGCCGGGCTGCCCGGCGTGCCCGACCCGGGCGGGCTCCGCGGACTGCCCGGTGTACGCGAGGCGCCCGGCACCCGCCGGACCCCCGGCACCGGGACCGGGGTGGAGGACGGACCCGGCGCGCCCGGGCCGGACAGCGGACGCGCCGCTCCCCGGTCCGCCGACCAGGGCACCGGCTCGCCCGGAGCAGGCGCGGCGGGCGGCGCGCCCGGATCGCACGCGATGCCCTGCGGGGCCGGAGCGGCGGACAGGGCCGGCGCGGCGGGCGGGGCGGGCGAGGCGGAGGTGCGGGTGCCGGACGCGGACGGCGGTACGCACGGAGCCGTACGGCCGGCGGTCGGTGCCGTCGTCCTCGGCCTGGTCCTCCGGTCGTTGCGCCGCGGCCTGCCGTCCGGCGCCGAACCGGTGCGCAGCCGGGCCGACGCGGCGCGGTCCGTCGGCGTCAGCCCGCGCGCCATCACCCGGCTGGAGGGCGCGCTCGACGGCCACGGCGTGGACGCGGACGGCCGCCGCTCCCTGCTCGCGCGCTACGGCATGGCCGATCCCGGCGCCCGCGACGCGACCGCGCTGCTGCCGCACGCGCCCGATCCGGCGGTGCTCCACGACGGCGCGGCCGGCTGGCCGCACCGGCTCGCGGCCTGCGTCGGCAGCGCCGGGCGGGTGCGCACCTACGCCCTGACGGTGTTCCCGCGCGTGCTGTGGACGGCCGGCTACGCCCACGCGCTGCGCACCGCCCACCACCTGCCGGCCGACCGCTTCACGCCGTCGGCCCGGGTGCCCGACGGCGTGCCGGTGACCGCGATCCTGGACGAGATGGTGCTCTGCCACCTCTGGAACGTGGGGCTCGACCCCGCCGTGGCCGCCGCCCAACTCGACCACGTGCTCGGCCTGGTGGCGCGGGGGAGCCTGACCGTCCGGATGGTCGGCATGCACGCCCAGCCCACCGACGCCGCGATGCTGACCGAACTCGTCCGCGCGGGCGGCCGGCACCACCTCTTCGCCGAGGAGTTCGACGACTTCTCCGGCGCCCTCTACCGCGCCGCCTGCTCCCCCGGGCCGTATCCCGGCCTCCTCGACACCGCGGAGAGCCGCGCGATGTCCCCCGCCGACAGCCTCGCCGTCCTCGAAGCGGCCCGCCGCCAGGTCACCCCCACGTCGACCCCCCGCTGATCCGCACGCACGCTCACCCCCGCTCCTCCCGCCCGCCCCGGACCGCGGAGCCGGGCGCGCGGGCCGGAGATGCCTTCGCGCGGTCAGGCGATCCAGTGCTGGCGGCCGGCCGCGGCGGGCGGGGGAAGGCCGTCGGCAAGGGCGGCGGCCAACCGCCGCACCGCCTCACGCAGGGTGTCGGGCGGCGCGGTGTAGGGGATGCGCAGGCGCTGCTCGAAGATGCCGGGGTCGGTGGCGAAGTGGGCGCCGCCCTCGATCCGCACGCCGTGGTCGAGGACGCGTTCGGCCAGCGCCGAGGCGACCGGCGCGCCGAGGTCCACCCACAACGACAGCCCGCCGGGGGGCAGTTGCCACCTCCAGTGCGGAAGCTCCGCGGCCAGGGCGGCGGTGAGGGCGGCACGCTGCCCGCGCAGCCGGACGAGCCGGTCCGGCAGCGGGCCGCCGTCCGCGGCGGACAGCAGGTCGAGCGCGAGGAGTTGGTCGAGCACCGAGCCGCCCATGTCGGACGCGACGCGCTGCGCGGCCAGTTCGGTGACCAGCCGCGAGGGGGCGCGCAGCCACCCGACGCGCAGCCCGGCCCAGTGCGTCTTGCTCATCGAGCCGATGGTGACGACCTGGCCGGTGCCGCCGGCCGGGGCGTGTGAGGCGAACGGCGCGGGGGCCGGGACGTCCAGGGCGAGTTCGGTGAGCGTCTCGTCCACGACCAGCCAGGTGCCGGCGTGTTGGGCGGCCCGCAGCACGCGGGCCCGCTCTCCGGCGGGCATCAGGCACCCGGTGGGGTTGTGGAAGTCCGGGATCAGGTAGGCCAGTCGGGGAACCGCCTGGCGCAGCGTGGACGCCACGATCCCGGTGTCCCAGCCGGTGTCCGCCACCGGGACGGCGACGGTGCGCAGCCGGGCGCGGCGGATCGCCTCCAGCGCGTTCGGGTAGGACGGGTTCTCGACCGCGATCCGGTCGCCGGGCGCGGCCAGCAGCCCGAGCACCAGGGTCAGGGCGTGCTGGGCGCCGGAGGTCACCAGGACCTGGTCCGGGACGGTCGGCAGGCCGCGCCGGGTGAAGCGCTCGGCGACGACGGCCCGCAACTCCGGCAGGCCGTAGGGGTGGTAGCCAGGGGTGTGGGCGTGCTCGGCCAGCCGCGGCGCGACCCGGGCGAGGGCGTCCGCCAGGGTCTGCTCGGGCAGCCCGAGGGAGGCTCTGGCCAGGTCGATCGCGGCGCCGGGGAGCCCGAGGGCCCGGGTGACCCCGCTCGGGGCGCGGCCCTCGGGCAGCGCGGTCCAGGTGCCCGCGCCCTGCCGGCTGCGCGCGTGGCCGCTCTCCCGCAGCAGGTCGTACACGGCCGTGATGGTGGCGCGGCTCGTGCCGAGCGCCGCGGCCATTTCGCGCTCGGCGGGAAGCCGCACATGGAGGGCGATCCGCCCGTCGAGGATCAGTGCGCCGATGGCCCGTGCGAGGTGCCGGTAGGCCGGCCGGGAGCCCGCCGGATCGGGCAGCATCGCGGCCAGTTGCCGGCTTCCCAGGGTGCTCCCGCCGCGCCCCGCGCCGTCCACCGCTCGGGACGCCTCCGGGCTTCCCATACCATTTCCCCCCGATTGGCCATGTCTTCCAGGCCAATCACTCTACAGACTCGCCTCCAGCGACCCCGCTGCCACCCGCACCCCCTGGAGGCCACATGTCCGCGCCCGGCTCGCCCCAGCCCACGCAAGCGCCCGCGGCTCTCACCCCGCCCGCCTCCGCCGCGCCGCCCGCGCCCGCGCCCGTGCCCCGCACCGCGCCCCGCACCTTCCGCCGCGCCATGCCCCGCACCTCCCGCCGCGCCGCGGGCCGCCCCCGGATCGCCCTCCTGGACGCCGGGATCGGGCTGCTCGCGGCCGCCGCGGCGCTCCGGCGGCTGCGCCCCGACGCCGACCTCGTGCTCGCCTCCGACCCGGACGGGATGCCGTGGGCCCGCGCACCCCCGCCGACCTCGCCGCGCGTGCCATGGACGTCGCCGAGGCCGCGGCCGCGCACCGCCCGGACGCGCTGGTCGTGGCCTGCAACACCGCCACGGTGCACGCCCTCCCCGCACTGCGCGCCCGCTTCGAGCCGGAGTTGCCGGTGATCGGCACCGTGCCCGCGGTCAGGCCGGCCGCGGCGGGCGGCGGCCCGGTCGCGGTGTGGGCGACCCCCGCGACCACCGGCAGCCGCTACCAACGCGCGCTGATCGACACGTTCGCGGCCGACGTGGCCGTGACCGAGGTGTCCTGCCCCGGGCTGTCCGAGGCCGTGGAGCGCGCGGACGAGGAGGCCGTCGGGCGGGCGGTCGCCGCCGCGGTGGGACGGACCCCCGCCGAGGTAAGGGCCGTCGTCCTGGGATGCACCCACTACGAACTGGTCGCCGACCGCGTGTGCGCGGCGTTCCGGCGTTCCGGTCGGCCTCCGGTCGTGCCGTACGGCACCGCTGCGGCCGTCGCCGCCCAGGCGCTGCGCAGGATCGGCGCGCGGCCGGTGCCTGACTCCCCCGCCGTGGGCGGTCTGCGCGTGGTGCACAGCGGGCGCCCCGCCGCCCTGCCGGCCGCCGCGCTCGCGTACGCCGAGGGCCGCGCGGTCCACGCGGGCGCCGCCGTCACCGCCGCGCGGGCGACCGGAGAAGGAGCCGGTCGTGCCCGGTGAGGCACCGGAGCCGGCACCCGGAGCCGTACGGTCACCGCGCCGGCCGTGGCGGCGGGAGGCGGGTCGCGCACGTCCGGCGCCGGCGCTGGGATACGTCCCGCTGCGGTGCCACCCGTGGCGGCGGCTGCCCCAACTCCTGGTCGGGCTGGGGCTTTACGGGTTCGGGCTGTCCGCCATGGTGCGGGCTTCCCTGGGGGTCAATCCGTGGAGCGTGCTGTACGAGGGGGTGCAGCGGCACTGTCCGCTGAGCTTCGGCACGGTCAACGGGCTGGTCGGGGCGTTCGTGCTGCTGTTGTGGGTGCCGCTGCGGCAGCGGCCGACGCTCGGCACGGTGGCGAACGTCCTGGTCCTGTCGTTCGCCTCCGACCTCGGCCTCGCCCTGCTGCCCGCGCACCCCGGGCCGCCGGCCCGGGTCTGCCTGCTGTGCGGGGGCGTCCTGGTGAACGGGATGTCCCTGGCGGTCTACGTCGGCGCGCGGTTCGGGCCGGGCCCGCGGGACGGCCTGATGACCGGCGCCTCGGCGGCCACCAGCCGCTCCATCCGGTTCGTCCGGACCCTGATGGAGGTCACGGTGCTCGTCGTGGGCGTCCTGCTCGGCGGCGGCGTCGGCCCGGGCACGGTGCTGTACGCGGTCTCGATCGGTCCGATCGCCCAGGCACTGCTGCCGCGCTTCGCGTACCGGACGGCCGAGGACCGCCGCCGTGAGCAGGACGCACGCGACCGCGGTGGCCCCGCCGCCGGCGCCGGCGCCGGCGGGAAGGGCGGCAGGGGCGCGGGCAGGTGGGAGGGGGTCCCGGTCAGGTCCGGCCGGCTGCTTCCGACCCGGCACCGGCCGTGACGTCCGGCGCGGCGCCGTCCGCCGGGTCCGGCTCGGGCGCGGGCACGGTCTCGGAGGCGGGCGCGGTCTCGGAGGCGGGCTCCGGGGCGGCGCCTTCCGCCGTTCCTCCGGCGGGCCGGCCCGCGGAGGAGCCGCCGCCCGCCGCTGCGGCCGGGGCCTCGCCCGACCCCGGCTGCGCGGGAGGCGCCGCTCCCGCGGGCCCGGCGGCCGCCTTCCGGCGGCGCTCCTTCAGGTCCTGACGCAGCAGGATCCACCAGCCGACCGGGACCATGAGCGCGAACAGCCACCACTGGATCGCGTACGGCAGGTGCACGCCCTGCCCGACGACCGCCATGTCGGTACCGGTGTTGTCGCTGCCCGGGGCGCCGACCTGCTCGGCGGACTCGTCCTTGGTGAGCGGCGGGCTGGTCCTCACCAGTTCGAGGTAGCCGCTGAGCACCGGCTCGGGCAGCTTCTTCGCCTGCTCGGTGCTGTTGATCAGCATGAACTGGCGGGGCGGGAGGCCGCCCACGTCCCGGATGCCGCTGAGCCGGGAGGTCTCGTCCAGTTGGAGCCGGCCGGTGAGGGTGACCGTCCCGGTCGGGGTCTTCGGCACCGGGGGGAACGTCGCGGTGTCGTCGGCGGGCGCGACCCAGCCCCGGTTGACCAGCACCGCGTCGCCGTCGGCGGTGACCAGCGGGGTGATCAGGAAGAAGCCCTGGTCACCGTCGGCGTTGGTACGGCGCCTGACCACGAACTGGTGCGCCGGGTCGTAGTGCCCGGTGGCGGTCACCGGGCGGTACCGCAGGGAGGAGGAGACGTCCGCGCCCGGGTGGGTGAGGGTCTGGATCGGGACCGGCTTCGCGTGGACCGCCAGCGAGATGTGGTGGTTGCTGCGCTTGGTCTGCTCCCAGCGGTGGTACTGCCACAGGCCCAGCCGGCCCATGACCAGTATCAGGGCCACGAACAGGAGGGTCAGCAGGATCCAGCGGCGGGTGAACACGACGCGAAGCACAGGGCGACGGTACCCCTCGCCCTCCGACCGCCCGCACACCGGGGGCCGGTCGCCGCGGGGCGGGCCCGCACACCGGGCGGGCCCGCACCGGGCTCCGCGCTCGGCCTCACCCGTCCTCGCGCGGCACCGGCCTCACCCCCGCCCCGTCCTCGTGCGGCTCCGCCCTCACCCCCGCCCCGTCCTCGCGCGGCACCGGCCGCCGCGCGGTGTCGCTGATCCGGACCAGGATCCCGACCAGCGCCCAGTTCGCGGCCACCGACGAGCCGCCGTACGCGACGAACGGCAGCGTCATGCCGGTCAGCGGGATGAGCCCCAGGACACCGCCCGCCACCACGAACACCTGGAGCGCGAACGCGGCGGAGAGCCCGCCGGCGAGCAGCTTGCCGAACGGGTCGCGGGTGGCCAGGGCGGTCCGCATGCCGCGCTCCACGACGAGCGCGTACAGCAGCAGCACCGCCACCAGCCCGGCCATCCCCAGCTCCTCGCCGACCGTGGCGAGGATGAAGTCGGAGTTCGCGGCGAAGCCGATCAGGTCGGAGTCGCCCCGCCCGAGGCCGGTGCCGGCCAGGCCGCCGGAGCCGAACGCCCACAGCGCCTGCATGGACTGCTCGGAGTGGCCGGGCAGTCCCTGCCGGCCCTTGAGGTACTCGCCCATGGGGTGCAGCCACGCCCGCACCCGCTGCCGGACGTGGGGCTCGAAGGAGCCGACGCCCGCCGCGCCGGCCGCCGCCATCAGCAGGCCGCAGACGATCCAGCTCATGCGCTCGGTGGCCGTGTACAGCATCACCACGAACAGGCCGAAGAACAGCAGCGAGGTGCCGAGGTCGGTCTCGAAGACCAGGATCAGCACCGACAGCGCCCACACCGCCAGGATCGGTCCCAGGTCCCGGGCACGCGGCAGCGGCAGCCCGGCGAGCCGGCGGCCGGCCGACGCCAGCGCGTCCCGCTTCGCCACCAGGTAGCCCGCGAAGAAGACGGCGATCACGATCTTCGCGAACTCGGCGGGCTGCATGCTGTGGCCGGCCAGGGCGATCCAGATCCGGGCGCCGTGCACCTCCGACCCGAGGCCCGGCACCAGCGGCAGGAGCAGCAGCACCAGCGCGACGGCCATCGAGCGGTAGGTGTACCGCTGGAGGGTGCGGTGATCCCGCAGCACCACGAGCACCGCGCCGAACAGCACCATCCCCAGCGCGGAGTACAGCAGTTGGCGCGGCGCGGCCACCTCGAAACCGGCGGAGAAGCGCAGGCGCGGCGACTGGTCCAGCCGCCAGACGAGGACCAGCCCGAGGCCGTTGAGCAGGGTCGCGATCGGCAGCAGCAGCGGGTCCGCGTGCCGGGCGAACCGGCGCACCACCAGATGCCCCAGTCCCGCGAGCAGCCCGAGGCCGAGGGCGGGTGCCCACAGACCGGCGGGCACCTCGCCGTGCAGCGCCAGGCCGGTCTCGGCGTACGCGTAGACCGGCACCGCGACCGCGAGGACCAGCAGCGCCAGCTCGGTGTTGCGGCGGTCGGGCACGCCCGGGGCGCGGCTGAACGGCACACGGCCGAACGCGACGCGGCCGAACGGGACGCGGAGGCGGCGGCCGAAGCGGTGGACGGGCCCGCCTCGGCACCGCGACCCGCCGCCGGGGAGGACGGGCAGCCCCTCCGGGCGGGTGCCCTCACCGCGGGCGCCCTCACCGCGGGCGCCCTCACCGCGGGCGACGGCACCGTCGGCGGCGCCCCCAGCTCTCCGCATGAGCTCCCCCGGCTCGTGACGACCCTCCGGTGGCCGGAACGGCCGCAACGCACGCAAGGCTAGCGTTTCCGCGCACGCGCGGGCGGTGTGACGGCGCAGCCGGCTGCGCGCGCGTCAACCGGCACGCCACGGGTACTCCGGGCGGACGGCGGCCCCACGGAGACCGCCGGGCACGCGACCGCGGCGGGCGGTCAGCGCAGCCCGAGCCTCTTCATGAAGGCGGGGTCCAGCGCGCCGGCGTGGCGGCGGAACGACGGGAGCGGGACGTCCCTCAACTCGCCGGTCTCCAGGTAGCTCTGCCGGTCCGCCGCGTCGTCGACCGTGCCCGCGGGCAGCGCCAGCACACCGGGGAGGCCGGCGTGGTGCTTCGTGGTGATCTTGGCGACCCGGACGAAGTCGCCGCGGACGGACAGCACCAGGCAGGGCCGGTCCTTCGCGCCGGGGCCGTCCTCGAAGGGCACCTCCGCCCACCACACCTCGCCCCTGCGGGGGCGCCGCCCACCGGTCCGGCCGCCCCGTCCCGGGTGCGGCGCCCGGGTGCGGCCCGGTCCGGTGCCCGCCCGCGGCCGCGGGGACGGCGGCTGCCGGCGGGAGCGCCGAGGGGGCCGGCGCGACCGGGCCCGCCCGTCGACCAGCGCCGCGACCAGTGCCAGCGCCGCCACCGCGAGCACGGCCGCCCACATCCCACCGCTCATCCCCGGTTCCGCCTCTCCTCGCGTTCGCTGCCGATTCCCCGAGTCTCCCCCACCCCGCCCGGCCGGTCCTCCACCGACCGCGCGATGCGCCGTCACATGGCGGACAGGCACGCGCGGGCGGCGGAGACGGCCTGGGCGGCGTAGCCGGGGCCGAAGAGGACCGTGTGGACGAGGAGGGGGAAGAGCTGGTGGAGGGGCACGCGGGCGCGCCAGCCGGGGGCGAGCGGGGCGGCCTCGTCGTAGGCGCGCAGCACGCGCTCCAGGTGGGGGCAGCCGAAGAGCCGCAGCATCGCGAGGTCGGTCTCGCGGTGGCCGCCGTGCGCGGCCGGGTCGATCAGCCGGACGTCGCCGTCGGCGCCCCACAGGACGTTGCCGTTCCACAGGTCGCCGTGCAGCCGCGCCGGGGGCTCGGCCGGCCCGGCGAGTGCGGGCAGCCGGTCGCAGACGCGCTCCACCACCGCGGCCTCGGCGGGCCGCACGGTGCCGTGGTCGACGGCGATCCGGAGGTAGGGCAGCACGCGGTGTTCGGCGTACCAGCGGGGCCAGTCGGGGCCGGTCGCGTTGCGCATCGGGGCGCCGCCGATGGACGCGTCCTCGGGCCCGCCGGGCGGGGGCGCGCCGAACGCGGGGGCGCCGGCGGCGTGCAGCGCCGCGAGGTCGCGCCCGAACCGCTCGGCCGCGCCGGCGTCCGCGGGGCCGGTCGGCACCAGGTCGACGACGATCCAGGACTCGTCGGCGCCCCGTACCGCCGGGACGCGCACCGTGCCCGCGGCGGCCAGCCAGCGCAGCCCGGCCGCCTCGGCGCGCGCCGCGCCGGGGCGGTCGGCGCGCTTGGCCACCACCACGGTGCCGTCGCCCAGGCGGAGTTCGGCGGGCGCGCCCGACCGCCCGGCCACCACCGCCGCCGGCTGCCCGGTCAGCCGGGCCGCGGCGGCCGGGGCCGGCTCGGTGGCGCCGCTCACGCGTCGAGCGCGTCGAGGCGCTCGCGCACCCAGGCGAGCAGGCCGGGCGTGGCCGCCTCGACCATCCCCAGCACCTCGTCGAACCCGTCTGGACCGCCGTAATACGGGTCGGGCACGTCGAGGTCGCCGCCGGCCGCCGCCGGGTCGAACGACCGCAGCATCCGCACCCGGGAGGGCTCGCCCACGAGCTTGCGCAGGGCCTTCTCATGGCCGCGGTCCATCGCCAGGAACAGGTCGGCGTCCAGGTGCTCGGCACCCACCTGCGCGGCGACGTGGTCCACGGGGTAGCCGTGCCGCTCCAGCACCTCCCCGGCGCGCGGGTCGATCGGCTCGCCGGCGTGCCAGGGGCCGATGCCCGCGCTGGTGACCCGCACCTGCCCGGCGAGGCCCTCCCGGCGCAGGTGTTCGGCGACCACGAGCGCGGCGGACGGCGACCGGCAGATGTTCCCGCTGCAGACGAAGCACAGATGCACGGCCCCACCCTACGACCCGGGCAGGCCGCTCGGGGCGGCCCCGAACCGCGCGGACCGGTACGCCCCCGGCCGCCCCGGACCGGGCGGAAACCGGGCCGCCCCGCCGCGGACCGGTGCGCCCCGGCCGCCCGGCGCGGGCGGAACCGGTGCGCCCGGCCCGG
Organism: Streptomyces sp. SN-593; assembly: GCF_016756395.1. NCBI lineage: Bacteria > Bacillati > Actinomycetota > Actinomycetes > Kitasatosporales > Streptomycetaceae > Actinacidiphila > Actinacidiphila reveromycinica. The sequence continues at coordinate 7,541,489 of NZ_AP018365.1, read as the reverse complement.
TTCAGCGCAGCGTCACCTCCAGCGTGGCGCCGTAGGCGTGACGGGTGGCGGCCTCGATCCGGGTGGCGCCGCGGGAACGGGTGACGCGCACCCCGTCCGCCGGGGACACCGCCCGCAGCCGGCGCCCGCGCAGCAGCACCGTGACCGTGTCCCGCGCGGTGGTCGGGTCGGCGACGCCGACGGTGGTGGTGCCGTCGCCGTGCTCGCGCACCAGCACGGAGGCGGGGCCGTCGACCTCCAGCCCGCCGGTCCGGTGCGGCCCGGCGGCGAAGGCGTTCGCGGCCGTGATGCCCAGCCCCGCGTGGCGGACGGCCTGGAGGGCGGTCGAGTTGGCGAGGACCGCCAGCGGCCCGCGCGGGCCCGCGGGGCCGGGCCGCCCGTACCCGCGCAGCGCGTCCTCCGTCGCGCCCGGCACGAGAGCGTACGCGAAGGAGGCGGGTCCGGCGCCGGCCGGCTGGTCGCAGCCGACCGAGAAGACCTGCTTGGTGACGGCGGTGTCGGGGTTGGCCGTGCGGATCGCGCGCCGGCTGCGTGTCACGCTCTCCAGGCCCACCCGTACCCGCGGCGGCCGGTCGCGGCCGGGGCCGGGGCCGGGGCCGTCCAGCAGGACGTAGCCGATCGCGGTGCCCTGCCCGGGGTCGGCGTAGCGCAGCCAGGCGAGCGGGGCGGTGCCCGGACCGGTGAACGGCGTGCCGTCGCGCAGTGCTCCGGTGGCGGTGACCGCGTCCCCGGGGGCGGCGATCCGGGTGTCGAAGGTCGTGGTCACCGCGCGGCCGGCGCCGTCGCCGACGCCGGCGGCGAGCACCACGACCTCGTCGTCGAACAGGTACCAGGACTTGGTGGCGCGCGCGTCGCGGTACGTGACGAAGTCCGCGGGCAGCAGGCCGGCCCGTGCGGCGGCGCGGGCGGCGTCGTCGGACAGCACCATGCCGCAGGTGCCGTACGCGCCCGAACACGCGCCTCCGGAGTGGGGGTTGGTGGACAGCGGGAAGTACACGTAGGTGTTCTGCGACTCGGACGACGAGGTGAACCCGGCGGCCGGGTTGTCGTACCAGGCCGTGCCGTACAGCTCCGGTACGGTCCGGCGGGTCTCGACCGGCGCGGTCACTCCGGCCAGCGCGTAGGGCGACACGGCGGTGAAGTGGTCGACGCCGAACGCCTGCCGCTGGTCCTGGCCGGACAGGTAGAGGTAGTGCGCGCCCGCGCCCTGGAACCAGGGCATCAGGTTCTCGCCGCTCATGTACTCGTAGCCGCTGATCCGGGTGGAGCTGCGGGCGAGGGTGAACGCCCAGCCGGGGCGGCGGTGCACGACGCGGTCCATCGCGGCGAACGCGGAGTGCTGGGCGGGCGCGTTGAGGTCGGCGGCGGGCACCGAGGCGTCGGCGAGGATGTCGGCGTAGCGGGCGACACTGACCGGCGAGACGAACGACACCGGGTCGACCGGCGCCCGCGACTCCTGCCGGACGAACTTCACGTAGCCGGCGAGGGCGGTCGCGTCCGCTCCGGCGGCGTGGGCCGACAGGTCCGCCACGGACTCCACGACGGCGCCGACGTCGGCGTAGCCGGTGGTGGTGCGGGAGACCGCGCGGCCCTTGACCGCCTCCATCATCCAGCCCTCGAAGACGAGCGGCGCGAAGCTGCGCGTCACCCAGCCTCGTGCCGCCCCCACCAGGTCCACGGCCGCCGGGTAGCCGGTGCCGTCCAGGAGTTTGACGGTCTGCACGATCCGGGTGAGCAACCCGGTGCCGTAGGAGCCGGTGTAGGCGACGGAGGCGTGCTGGAGGTAGGACCCGTCGGCGTAGAAGCCGTCGGTGACGCCGTGCCGCAGGGCGTAGGGGTCGATGGTGGCGAGCACCGTCGACTGGTCCGCGACCGCCTTGGTGATCCGGGCGTCGTCGTCGAGGAGGGCGCCCTGCATGATCCGGTCGGTGGTGATGTCCGCGAGGTTGGCGCCGGTGTGGAAGCGGGAGTCGAGGTCGACGTCGCCGTCCTTCCCGTTGCGCAGGTAGCCGTCCATGGTGGCGACGTAGGTCGCGGCCAGTTCGGGCCGGGAGGCGGCGGCGGTGTCCTTCAGGAGGACCAGGGTCTTGGTGGCGTACTGCGGGATCGCGATCTCCCAGTTGAACCAGTTGCCGTAGTAACCGCTCTCCTGGTCGCCGAAGAAGCGGTCGTGGAGCCACTGGAGGCCGTCCACGACGCGCTGCCGGAGGGCGGGGTCGCCGGTGAGGTCGGACGCGCCGCCGGGCACGCGGGTGGCCAGCGCGATCTCGTACAGGTACTGGTAGCAGGAGGTGAGGGCGGTGTCGCTGGTGCCCAGGGCGAGGCCGGCGAACAGCTCGCCGCTGCCCGCCGCGTCCATCGCGGCCAGCCGGGTCCGGGCGGTCGCGGCCATCGCGGCGAGCTTGGCGGCGGTCTCGGGACGGGCGTTGGACCGGTCGGTGCCCGCGAACACGGCCACGGTGTTGGCCAGGACGGTCGCGCGGTCGGCGGGGGTGCCGGCCGGGACGGGCGCGGGCGCGGCTGCCGGGGGCACGCCGGCGGCCCCGGCACGGGACGGCCGCGCCGCGGCGGGCAGGGCGGTCGCGGGCAGCGCGGCGATCAGGGTACGGCGGGAGATCTGCACGGCGGACCCTCCAGGGGCCGGACGACGGAAAGCGCTTGCCGCATTCAAGCAACGCCCGCCCCTCCTGTCACCAGGATGCGCGGGAGCCCTCGGGGCCGTCCGCCGGGCCGGTTCGGCGCGGGGTGACGCGACGGCTCCGACGGTACGTCGGGCGAGGTCGGCCGGGGCGCTCACACGTGCGGGGTCTGCGCGACGGCGTGCGCGGCGGTCCAGCGGTCGACGCGCTCCCACTGGGTGAGCAGCCAGTCGCTGCGGGCCTCCTCGCTCCGGGGGATCTCGGCAGCCGGTATCCGCCACCAGTGCGCCCGTACGACGCGTTCGAGCGGGAGCGAGGACCAGGCGGTGCGCGGGGAGTCGATCACGTCGAGCCCCGCGTGGGTGACGAAGACGACGTCCGCGGTGGGGGCCGCGGCCAGGGCGGCCAGCGCGCCACCGTCGCGCGGCGGCAGCACGTAGTGCAGCCGGGACGCCCGGGCCGCGCGCCGGTACAGGCCGCGGCGCCGCAGCATCTCGATCCCGCGGCGGTGGCGGCGCGGGGTGAAGTTGCCGCCCTCGGGGAAGAGCACGAGCGCGTCGCCGGGGCCCAGCCCCGCCGCGAGGCGGGCGATGCCGTCGACGGCCGTGCCCGAGGCGGGCGGCACGAAGCAGTGCGGCACCCGGCCGAGCAGCACGTCCAGGCAGGGGTCCACCCGCAGCGTCCGCTTCAGCACGGTGTGCGGACGCAACCCGGCCTCGGTGAGCAGGATCTGGAGCAGCAGGAAGGAGTCCCCCAGCCCGGCGTGCCGGACCAGCACGATCAACGGCACCCGGCCCGTCCGGTCCGGCCCGCTCCCGTCCGGGCGGTCCCCGAGGGGGCCGGCCGTCGGCACGGCGCCCTCCCGGGCGGCCGAGCCCGGCGCGGCGCCGTCCGGCAGGTCGGCCGAGTCGGCAACGTCCGCCACCGGTGCGACGGCACCGGGCGGAGCACCCACCGGCGCGGCAGCCTCGGCCGGAGCACCCACCGGTGCGGCGCCGCCCGGTGCGACGGCTCCCGGCAAGACCGGTCCGGGCGGCAGGCCCCCGCCCCCGGCCGCACCGGACGGAGCACCGAGCGGCGGGCCGTCACCGGCCGGAGCGCCCGCCCACCGGGCCTCCCCGCCCTCCGGCCCGAGGCCTTCCCGCCTCAAGCCTTCCCGCCCGAAGCCCTCCGGCGCGGGGGAGGCCGGCGCGTCCTGCCCCGGCACAGCAGCGCCCCGCGCGTCCGCCGGCGCGTCCGTCGGCGCGTCCGCGTCCGCCGCGGACCGGACCGCCGGTCGCGGGACGACGCGCCCGGCGGGGAGCGGCGGGGTGATCTCGACCCGCACGCGGAAGACGTGGGCGGCGGCGCGGCGGAGCAGGGCCAGCAGGCCGGCGAGGGCGCGGAACGCGCTGTCCTGGCGCCGGCGCCGGGCGGCGGGCCCCGGGGACGGGTCGCGCAGGAACAGCGCGGCCGCCACCAGCAGTCCGGCCAGGTCCGCGAGCAGGTACAGGAGCGCGAAGCCCGTGACCCGGGTCTGCCGCCACGGCCCGCGCGTGGCGACGGAGACGGGCGCGCCGAGGACCGTCACGGCCACCAGCAGGGCTGCCGTCGCCGGGACGAGCGCGACCACGAGCGCGATGGTCGCCACCCGCCGGGCCAGCGTCAGCGCCGACGCCAGCGGCAGGAGGACGGCCGGCGCGGAAGGGGAGGCGGCGTCTGCCGGTCCGGAGGGCCCGGACGGCTCCGACGGAGGGCCCGGGCGGCCCGGTGACGGGGACCTGGGCGCGGGCACCGTCACGCGTCCCCACCGCCCTTCGCCGCGAGCGCGGTGTCGAGGTAGCGCGAGGTAGCCGCGTAGGCGCGCTCGATGCGTTCGGCAGTCTGTCCGAACGCGGCGCGGTGGCGCAGTTGGCGCAGCGCGCCGCCCGTCTCGTCGCGGGTGGACGCGCTGGGCAGCACGTGCACGGTGACGTGCGGCGGCAGGTCGGCCATGTCCCGGGCGAAGCGGTGCCTGCGGGCGATCTCGAAGGCGACCGTGGCCACTTCCCACGGCAGCCGGGGCGGGGCGAGCGCGTGCTCGATCCGCCCGACCTGGAGCACGAAGACCTCGCGGGCGCCGAGCGCGACCGCGCGGCCGACCGGGATGCTGTTGACGAGCCCGCCGTCCACGAAGTGCGCCTCGCCCAGCCGGACCGGCGGCAACAGCCCCGGCACCGAGCAGGACGCGAGCACCGCGTCGACCAGCGGCCCGTCCGCGAACCAGTGTTCGGCCGCGTCCTCGATCCGCGCGGCGACGCACTGGAACGGCACGGCCAGCTCCTCGATCCGGGTGACCGGGAGGTGGGTGCGCAGCAACGACCGCAGCGGGGCGGACGCGTAGAGGTGGGTGCCGCTGCGGACCACCGTCGACAGCCGTCCCACCAGCGAACCCGTGAAGACCCCCGCCCGGCCCAGCCCGGTCCACAGCTCCTCCAGCCGCTCCACCGACGCCTGCGACGGGTCCGCCGCGACGGCCGCGCCGTTGATGGCCCCCACCGAGGTGCCCAGCACCATGTCGGGGGTCAGCCCGGCCGCGAACAGCGCCTTGAGCATGCCCACTTCGTGGGCGCCCAGCGCCCCGCCGCCGCCGAGCACGAACGCCCGCCCGCCCTCGTCTTCCGCACCGCCGCCCATGCCTCAGCGCGTGCCCCGCGCCGCCACCCCCAATCCCCGGCCCGGCGACGCCGATCCCCCGGGCCCTCCCGCACGCCCGCCGGACCGCCCCGGCCCACCCGCCGACCGACCACCGACCACCGACCGCCCACCGCTGCCGACCCCGGTCCCGCGGCCCGGCCCACCCGCCGCTGCGACCCGGACCGGCCCACCGCCGCCGCCCCGGTCCCGCGCGCCGCCCCGCCCTCCGGTCAGTCCCCGCGCACCCGGGCGTGCAGGTGCATGTCGTGCCAGCCGTCCGCGTGCAGTGCCGCCTTGCGGCGCACGCCCTCCTGCGCGAAGCCGGTCCTCAGAGCCACCCGGCAGGACGCCGCGTTGGCGGCCGAGTGCGCCAGTTCGAGCCGGTGGAAGCCGCCGTCCCCCAGGGCCCAGGCGGCGAGCGCGAGCACCGCGCCGGAGCAGACGCCGGTGCCGCGCGCCGCCGGTGCCGTCCAGTAGGCGACCTCCGCCGTCGCGTCGGGCAGCGCGAACGCCTTCAACGCGACCCGTCCCAGCAGCGCGTCGGTCACCGCGTCGACCACCGCCCAGTGGCCGCCGGTCTCGGCGGCCCAGCAGCCGCGCCACCGCTCGATCCACTCCCCCGCCTCCGCGACGGAGTCGGACCTGCGCACGTGCCAGCGCTGGATTCCGGCGTCCTGGTAGGCGGCGTGGACGGCCGGCGCGTCGTCCGGGTGCCAGGGCCGGAGCGACCGGCCACCAGCCGCTGGCAGCACCGGCTGACCGGTCGAGCCGAGGACGCCGGCGGCCATCGCGGGAGAGGACAGGGAAGGCATGCGCGCATTCTCCCCGTCCGCGGCGGGCCGCCCCTCCCCCGCGGCCGAGTCCGCCCTGGTTCTCAACTACCGTGTCCCAGATCGCCCTTGAGGACCTGAGTCGTTTCAAAAGTGCACAGAATAACGGCGCGGGCCGGGCTCCGCAATGGGGCGTACCGGCACGATTCGGAGAAGATGCCGGACCCGCCGCCCGGCCCGCCGCCGCAGCCTCGGCGGCGCCACCGTATACGACCCGCGGCGCCCGGCCGGGAGGCCGCCCCGACCAGGGCCGTCGACCGCGGCGAACAGCCGTTTCCGGTCGTACGCCCCGCGCGGACGGCCGGGCTCGGCGGCGGCGCGGGGCCGCCCGGGAGCGCTCCGGCGGCGCCCGGCGCGGGCCCCTCCGACGGCCCCGCCGGGGCGACGCGCCCACCAGCACTCTTCCCCGCCGGTGAATATTACGTGCGGGACCCTAGACGTCGGGTGACGCAGGACATAGTCTCGCGTCGTTCACCATGGTGAAACGTTCCAATTTACCGGTGGCCCGACGTTCGGACGGAGGGCACGACGAGTCCCGGACGGCGTTCCGGGGAGGGGGTGGGCACACATGTGGCGAGCCCGCCGCGGAAGCGCACCACACCAAGACGAGGACCTGGCACGATGAAAGATCCCGTAGGCAAGGACCCGCTCCTGGTCCTCGAGCAGGCCACGAAGCGCTTCGGCGCCGTGCGCGCGCTCGAGGACGGGTCGGTCACCCTCTACCCAGGCGAGGCACACGCCCTGTTGGGCGAGAACGGCGCGGGCAAGTCCACGCTCGTGAAGATCCTCGCCGGCGTACACCAGCCCGACAGCGGCCGGCTGCTGATCGACGGCACCCCGGTCGTGCTGTCCGGGCCCGCGGCCTCCCGCGCCGCCGGGGTGTCGATCATCTACCAGGAGCCCACCCTCTTCCCCGACCTCACCGTCGCGGAGAACATCTTCATGGGCCGTCAGCCGCGGCGCGCGGGCCGCCGGATCGACCGGACCGCGATGAACAAGGCGGCCGTGGCGGTCTTCGAGCGGCTGGGCGTGCAGCTTGACCCGCAGCGGCAGGCCCGCGGCCTGTCCGTCGCCGACCAGCAGATCGTCGAGATCGCCAAGGCGCTGTCGCTGGACGCCAAGGTGCTGGTCATGGACGAGCCGACCGCCGCCCTGACCTCGGTGGAGGTGGAGCGCCTCTTCGACGTGATGCGCACGCTGCGCGAGCAGGGCGCCGCGGTGCTGTTCATCTCGCACCGGATCGAGGAGGTGCTGGCGAGCTGCCAGCGCGTCACCATCATGCGCGACGGACGGTTCGTGAGCACCGCGCCGATCGAGGAGGTGACCGCCGACTCCATCATCCGGTCGATGGTCGGCCGGGAGTTGGGCGCGCTCTTCCCGAAGACGCACACCGACCCGGGCGAGACCGTGCTGGAGGTCGAACACCTCACCCGTGAGGGCGTCTTCCACGACGTGAGCCTCACCGTGCGCAGGGGCGAGATCGTGGGGCTGGCCGGGCTGGTCGGCGCCGGCCGCAGCGAGGTGGCCCGCGCCGTCTTCGGCATCGACCGGTGGACGTCGGGCACGGTCAAGGTGAACGGCCGGCGGCTGCGCAACGGCGTCCCGGCCGACGCGATGGCCGCCGGCGTGGCGCTGGTCCCCGAGGACCGCCGCCAGCAGGGCCTGGTGATGGACATGGGCATCGACCGGAACGTCGCGCTCGCCTCGCTGGCGCGGCTGGGCCGGCTCGGCCTGATCCGGCGCGGATCCGAGCGCGAGCTGGCCTCGAACTGGGCGGAGCGCCTGCAGTTGAAGTTCGGCCGGATGAAGAACCCGGTCTCCACCCTGTCGGGCGGCAATCAGCAGAAGGTGGTGCTGGGCAAGTGGCTGGCCCGCGACCCCTCCCTGCTGATCATCGACGAACCGACCCGAGGAATCGACGTCGGGACCAAGGCCGAGGTGCACCGCATCCTCGACGGCCTGGTGGCCGGCGGGATGGCGGTACTGATGATCTCCTCCGAACTGCCCGAGGTGCTGGGCATGGCCGACCGGGTGCTGGTCCTGCACGAGGGCCGGATCACCGCGGAGCTGAGCCGCGCCGAGGCCGACGAGGACTCGATCATGCGCGCCGCCACGGGTTACGCGGCGGTGGCGTCATGACCGCACAGCTCACCGCGCCCGCCCCGGCGCCCGACACCCAGCGCTTCGCCCGCGGGGCCGCGCTGCTGCGGGCCCGGGAACTGGGCATCGGCGTCGCGATCGTGCTGGTCTTCGTCGCCACCACGATCAGCAACCACGCCTTCGCCAACGCGCACAGCGTCCAGCAGTTGCTGACCGGCGCCTCCCTGATCGCGCTGCTCGGCGTCGGCGAGACCATGGTCATCGTCACCCGCAACGTCGACCTGTCGGTCGGCTCGGTGGTCGGCCTGTCCGCCTACGTCGTCGGCGACGTCTTCAAGCACCACTCCGGGTTCCCGGTGCTGCTCGGCTACCTGCTGGGCATCGCGGTCGGCGTCCTGGTCGGCTCGATCAACGGCCTGATCACGGTCGTGACGCGGGTGCCGAGCCTGGTGGTGACGCTCGCGATGCTCTACATCGTCCGCGGTGTGGACGGGGTGATCGTGGACGGCAAGACGATCGACCCGGCCGCGATCCCCAAGTCCTTCACCGAGGTGGGGTACCGCACCTTCCTCGGGGTGCCGTGGCTGGCCATCATCGTTGCGGTGGTGGTCGCGGTCGTCGGCTACGCGATGCGCTCCTTCCGGGCCAGCCGCGACCTGTACGCGATCGGCTCCAACCCGGAGGCGGCCGCGCTGGCCGGTATCCCCGCCGGGCGACGAGTGTTCAGCGCGTTCGTGATCAGCGGAGCGCTCGCCGGCCTCGCCGGATCGCTGTTCCTCGCCCTGCACGCCCAGATCGACGTCACCGGCGGCAACGGCTACGAGCTGACCGTGGTCTCCGCGGTCGTGGTCGGCGGCGTGGCCATCTTCGGCGGCAGCGGCACCGTGCTGGGCGCCGCCCTCGGCGCGCTGCTGCTCAACACGATCAACCAGGCGCTGGTCGCCGCCAAGATCTCGTCCTTCTGGAACGAGGCGATCGCCGGCGGCCTGCTGCTGGCGGCCATCGCCTTCGACCGCTGGCTGGGCCTGCGGGTGGCCCGCAGCCTCCAGTCCGCACAGGGAGCCCACCGTGACGCCTGACAGCACCACCACCACCAAGCCGCCGGCCACCGCCTCCTACCAGGGCGTCGACGACGGCGGGCAGCCGCTCTGGCGCGGCCTGGTGCGCTGGGAGACCGCGCTGGTGTTCGTCCTGATCGCGGTGCTGATCTTCGGCTCCGCGCAGTCCTCGGACTTCCTGAACGGCTCCAACTTCTTCTACATCAGCCTGAACATGGGCGAGATCGCCATCATGGCGCTGCCGCTGACGCTGATCGTGATGACCGGCGAGATCGACCTGTCGGTGGCCTCGATGCTCGGCCTGTCCGGCACCGTGATGGGCTCGCTCTTCCACGACGGATGGTCGGTGTGGGCCGCGATGGCCGCGGCGCTGGCGGTCGGCGCGGCCGGCGGCGCGCTCAACGGACTGCTCGTGGCCAAGATGGGCCTGCCGTCGATCGCGGTGACCATCGGCACCCTGACGCTCTTCCGCGGCCTCTCCGAGATCGTGCTCGCGCCGCGCACCATCACCGGATTCCCGATCTCGCTGACCAAGATCGGCGTGATGCCGGTGCAGGGCACGCAGATCGCCTGGTCCGCGCTGATCTTCCTGGTGCTGGCGGTGGTCTTCGGCGTGGTCCTGCACGCCACGTCGATGGGCCGCTCCATCGTGGCGATCGGCCTCCAGCCGGAGGCCGCCCGCTTCTCCGGGGTGCGGGTGGACCGGATCAAGTTCGGGCTCTACGTGGTCTCCGGCCTGTTCTGCGCCCTCGCCGGGATCCTGTTCACCCTGAAGAACTCCTCCGTCAGCTACGACGCCGGCACCGGACTCGAACTCAACGTGGTGGCCATCGTGCTGCTCGGCGGGGTGTCGATCTTCGGCGGCCGGGGCACCGTGATCGGCGTGGTGCTCGCGGTGGCCATCGTCGGCTGCCTCCAGCAGGCGCTGACCCAGATGGGTGTCCAGCCGGAGGTGCAGAACATCGTCACCGGCGCGCTGCTGCTGGTGAGCGTCGTCGTGCCGAACGGCGGCGAGCTGCTGCGCCGGGCCAGGGCCCGCACCAGGCGCGGGGCGGTGCCGGCCGCCTGACGGCCCGTCCCTCCCCCCGCGTCACGTCCGTCCCGCGGTCCCGCACCGCACCTCCTTCGCCGGCACCGGCGGCGCCGGCCGTCTTGTCCAGTCCAGTCCACTGAAGAAAGACACTCACGTGACCATCAGCAGAACGGCGCGTCGCAGGGCGACCGCGATCCTCTCCCTCTCCGTGGCCGGCCTCGTGCTCGCGGCGTGCGGCTCCTCCTCCAACGCCGGCGCCGACCCGACCGGCAAACCGACCGCGACCGGCGTCAAGAAGGGCCTGACGGTCTACTTCATCCCGAAGGACACCCAGAACCCCTACGAGGTGCTCGCCGACGCCGGCGGCAAGAAGGCCCTGGAGGAGCTGGGCGGCAAGGTCGTGGTCAGCAGCGGCACCGCCGACACCGCGGCCGCCCAGATCCCCTCGATCCAGACCGCGATCCAGAAGCACGCCGACGCGATCGTGATCGCCGGCAACGACCCGTCCGCGCTGTGCCCGTCGCTCAACCAGGCCGCGGCCGCCGGGATCAAGATCGTCTCGTTCGACTCCGACATCTCCTGCGGCACCAGCCCGAACCACCTGTTCATCAACCAGGCGGACACCCAGGTCATCGGCACCTCCGAGGTGGACCTGCTGGCCAAGCAGATCGGCAGCACCGGGCAGGTCGCGATCCTGTCCGCGGCGGCCAGCGCGACCAACCAGAACGCCTGGATCAAGTACATGAAGCAGCAGCTCACCAAGTACCCGAACATGAAGCTGGTCAGCACCGTCTACGGCAACGACGACCCGGCCACCTCGCTGACGGTGCTCCAGGGCCTGCTGTCGGCGTACCCGAACCTCAAGGGCATCATCTCGCCGACCACCGTGGGCATCTCGACCGCGGCGCAGTACCTGTCCAACCACAAGGACGTGGCGAAGAAGGTCACGCTCACCGGGCTCGGGCTGCCCTCGCAGATGAAGTCCTACGTCAAGGACGGCACCGTGAAGTCCTTCGAGCTGTGGGACCCCAACAAGCTGGGCTACCTCGCCGGCTACGCGGCCGCGTCGCTCGCGTCCGGCAGCGCCAGCCTCCAGGCCGGTTCCACCTTCAAGGCGGGCACGCTCGGCTCCTACAAGGTGCTCGGCTCGGCCGGCGGGGTCGGCCCGTCGGTGGTGCTCGGCCCGCCGACCGTCTTCGACTCCACCAACGTCGACAAGTTCGACTTCTGAGGCCGCGGGGCGACCGGCCGGCCCCACCGCGGGGCCGGCCGGCGCCGGCGGCACCCGGGACGCCCCACGGCACCCGGTGAGCACGAGGGAACGACGAACGGATGAACCGCTACTGCTTCCTGCTGCGGGTCAGGCCCGACCGGCTCGGCGAGTACCGCGAGCGGCACGCGCACGTCTGGCCGGACATGCTGCGCGCCCTGGCCGCGGCGGGCTGGCGCAACTACTCGATCTTCGCCGCCGACGACGGTCTGCTCGTGGGCTACGTCGAGGCCGACGACCTCGCCGCCGCCCAGGCCGCGATGGCCCGCACCGACGTCAACGCGCGCTGGCAGGCCGAGATGGCCCCCTTCTTCACCGGCCTGGACGGGCAGCGCCCGGACGAGGGGTTCCTGCTGCTCCGGGAGATCTTCAACCTCGACGACCAACTGCACGCATCCGAAGGGGGAACCGGCCGATGACCACGACGTTCGACACCTCCCGGCCCGACGAGCCGGCCCGGCCGCCGGGCGCGGCGCCGCCGCCCGGCCTGCACCGCATCACCGCCCGGCGCACCAGGGTGGGCCTGGTGGCCGGCGGGCTCGGTGCCTACTGGCCGCAGTTCCCCGACCTGCTCCCCCAGCTCCAGCGCTCCGCCGACCGGGTGTCGGAGCGGGTGCGGGCGCTGGACTGCGACGTCGTGGACGCCGGCTTCGTCTCCGACGCGCAGGACGCCGCACGCGCCGCCGAGACGCTGCGGGTGGCCGGCTGCGACATCATCGTCGGCTTCCTGACCACCTACATGACCGCCTCGATGCTGGTGCCGATCGCGCAGCGCAGCGGAGCGCCGGTGCTGCTGATCAACCTCCAGCCCACCGAGGCGATGGACCACGCGTCCTTCGACACCGGCCAGTGGCTGGCGTACTGCGGGGCCTGCCCGCTGCCGGAGATGGCCAACGCCTTCCTGCGCTGCGGCATCGACTTCCGCTCGGTGTCCGGCTACCTGGAGGACGAGCGGGCCTGGGCCCGGATCGGCCGGTGGATCCGGGCGGCCGGGGTGCGCGGCGCGCTGCGGCACGGCCGGCACGGCCTGATGGGGCACCTCTACCCGGGCATGCTCGACGTGTCCACCGACCTCACCCTGGTCCCGGCGAACTTCGGCGGCCACATGGAAGTACTGGAGTTCGACGACCTGCGGGTGCGGGTCGCCGCCGTCACCGACGCCCAGGTGGAGGAGCGGATCGCGCTGGCCCGGGAGGTCTTCGACCTGGACCCCACCGTCCAGGAGGAGGACTTCCGCTGGGCGGCGAAGGTGTCGGTCGGCCTCGACCGGCTGGTGGACGACTTCGCGCTGGACAGCCTCGCCTACTACCACCGCGGCCTGGAGGGCGAGCAGCACGAGCGGCTCGGCGCCGGCATGATCCTCGGCGCGTCCCTGCTGACCGCCCGCGGGGTGCCCACCACCGGCGAGTACGAACTGCGCACCTCGCTCGCCATGCTCGTGGTGGACCGGCTCGGCGGCGGGGGCTCGTTCACCGAGCTGCAGGCGCTGAACTTCCGCGACAACGTGGTGGAGATGGGCCACGACGGCCCGGCCCACCTGGCGATCAGCCGGCGCCGCCCGCTGCTGCGCGGCCTGGGCGTCTACCACGGCAAGCGCGGCTGGGGGGTGTCCGTCGAGTTCGACGTGGCGCACGGCCCGGTCACCACGTTCGGCATCGCCCAGCAGCGCGACGGAGCCTTCCGGTTCGTCGCGTCCGCCGGCGAGGTGGTCCCCGGCCCGCTGCTGGAGATCGGCAACACCACCTCGCGGGTCGACTTCGGCTGCGACCCGGGCGAGTGGACGGACGCCTGGAGCGCCACGGGCATCTCGCACCACTGGGCGCTGGGCGTCGGCGACCTGCTGCCGCACCTGCGGGCGACCGCCGACCTGCTCGGCGTCGAGCTGACCGAGGTCGCGCTCGCCGGCCCCCGTACGAACCGTCAGGAACTCTCAGCACTGGAAAGCAGGTCCGCCCATGGCCGGTCGTGAGGCAGCCAAGAACGTTCTGCGCGCGCAGCGCATCGAGTTGCCGTCGTGGGCGTTCGGCAACTCCGGCACCAGGTTCAAGGTCTTCGCCCAGCAGGGCGTGCCCAGGGACCCGTTCGAGAAGGTCGCCGACGCCGCCCAGGTGCACGCGTTCACCGGGGTCGCCCCGACCGTCGCCCTGCACATCCCCTGGGACGAGGTCGAGGACTACGGCGCGCTGGGCCGCGCCGCGGCCGACGCCGGGATCACCCTGGGCACGGTGAACGCGAACGTCTTCCAGGACGACGACTACAAGCTCGGCAGTGTCACCAACCCCGACCCGGCCGTGCGGCGCAAGGCGCTGGACCACCTCTTCGCGTGCATCGACGTGATGGACCGGACCGGTTCGCGCGACCTGAAGCTGTGGTTCTCCGACGGCACCAACTACCCCGGCCAGGACGACATCCGCGCCCGGCAGGACCGGCTGGCGGAGGCGCTGGAGGCGGTGTACGCGCGGCTGTCGGCCGACCAGCGGCTGATCCTGGAGTACAAGCTGTTCGAGCCGGCCTTCTACACCACCGACGTGCCGGACTGGGGCACCTCCTACGCGCACTGCCTGCGGCTGGGCGAGCGGGCGCAGGTGTGCGTCGACACCGGCCACCACGCGCCGGGCACCAACATCGAGTTCATCGTGGCGTTCCTGCTGCGCGAGGGGAAGCTCGGCGCGTTCGACTTCAACTCGCGCTTCTACGCCGACGACGACCTCATCGTGGGCGCCGCCGACCCCTTCCAGCTCTTCCGCATCCTCTTCGAGGTCAAGCAGGCCGGCGGGCTGGCAGCGGACTCCGGGATCGCCTTCATGCTCGACCAGTGCCACAACATCGAGCCGAAGATCCCCGGCCAGATCCGCTCGGTGATGAACGTCCAGGAGGCCACCGCGAAGGCGCTGCTGGTCGACACCGAGGCGCTGTCGGCGGCCCAGGCGGCCGGTGACGTGCTGGGGGCCAACGGCGTCCTGATGGACGCCTTCAACACCGACGTGCGGCCGCTGCTCGCCGAGTTGCGCGAGGAGATGGGGCTCGACCCGGACCCGATGGCCGCGTACGCGCGCTCCGGCTACGCCGAGCGGATCGTCGCCGACCGGGTCGGCGGCAACCAGGCCGGCTGGGGCGCCTGACCGCCCGCGCCGCGCGCACCAACAGCCCCGGGGCGGGGTCCGGCCGGCTGCCGGACCCCGCCCCGGGGCCTTGTCCCAGGTCCTCCCCCGGTGGGGTCAGTGGAAGGTGACGGTGGTGGCGGTGCGGACGCTGCGGGCCGGCAGCGTGACGGTCAGCGAGTGGTCCGCCGAGCTGTAGTGCCAGGCGGTCCTGGGCAGCCGGGTGCCGCTGGCGGCCACCGCGGTCGCGGTGTCGACCCCGCGGAAGGTCACCGTCCACTGCCGGTCGGCGACCTGGCCGTGGAAGGAGCCGTCCGCCGCGCCGATCCGCAGGGTGTGCACGCCGCCCTTGTTCTCGGTGTAGTGCACGGACGTGGTCGCGGACCTGGCCGGCACCGCGGAGGTGCCGTCGTCCTCGTAGAGCGAGAAGGAGCCCGACGCGCCGGTGGTGACGGTGAGCGTCACCTTGTCCAGCGGGTTGTTCGCGTCGTCGGCGACGTGGTCGGTCCTGGTCGGCACGACCGCGCCGGCCCGGACGAACACCGGCATCGTGTCGAGCCCGGTGGTGACGGTCTGGGTGGTGCCGCCGGGGTAGGTCTTCCCGGTGAAGTAGTCGGTCCAGGTGGTGCCCGGCGGCAGCCACACCGAGGTGGTGGCGGTGGTGCCGGGCGTGGTGACCGGTGCGACCAGCATGTCCGGCCCGTACATGTACTCGCTGTCGGCCGTGGTGTAGGCGCTGTCCTCCTCGGGGTACTGGAGGTACATCGGCCGCACCACCGGGATGCCGGTGGCGTTCGCCTGCTGGGCGAGGGTGTAGGTGTACGGCAGCAGGTCCTCGCGCAGGTTGAGGAACTTGTCCGCGCTGGTGCGGGCGGCGGTGCCGTACTGCCAGGGCAGCCGGTCGCTGTGGTTGCCGTGCAGCCGGTCCACCGGCTGGAAGGTGCCGAGCTGGACCCAGCGCGCGTACAGGTCGTCCGGCAGCTTGGTGGTGGACTTCTGCTGGCCGCCGTCGGTGTACGTCTCGGCGCCCTTGAGGCCGGTGGTGTCGTTGAAGCCGCCGATGTCGTGGCTGACCGCCGACAGTCCGGTGGACGCGGACTCGCCCGGGGTGTAGCCGACCTCGTACTTCAGGGTGCCCCAGCTTGAGGAGGTGTCCCCGGTGAAGTGGACGGTGGTGCGCTTGTCCGCCCAGGGCCCGGTCGGCAGACCGGTCGGGCTGCTGTAGCCGCCGGACTGGAGCGAGCCGAAGGCCCGGGAGAGCACGAACCCGCGGCCGACGGTCTTGTCCGCGTCGGTGGCGTACTGCTGGTTGATCCAGGCGTCGGGGGTGACGCCGGCCAGCGTGGACTGCGAGTTGTCGCAGCACCAGTCCAGCCACCAGAAGTCCGCGCCGTCCTGCTCCATCGTCTGGTGCAGGCCGAGGTACGCCTTGAGCTGGTCGGGGTCGCCGAAGTCGAAGGTGTACGTGCACACGGTGCCGTCGCAGCCGCTCTTGGCGAGCTTGTTCTTCGCGGTGGCCTCGGCCTGCGCGAACTGCGGGTCGGTGCTGACGATGCTCGGGTGGATGTTCAGCGTGTTGTGCAGCCCCTGGCTCTGCGCCCAGGCGAAGAATGCCTTCTCGTCGGGGAACTTCGACGGGTCCATCTCCCAGCCGTCCCAGGTGGCGGGCGACTTGAAGTCGGTGTCGGTGACCAGCACGTCCAGCGGCACGTCCTCGGAGCGGAACGCGGGCAGGATGGTGTTCTCGTAGTCGGCCGCGCTGCGGTCCATGTACTCCGAGTACCAGACGCCGTAGGCCCACTCGGGCAGCAGCTCGGACGGGCCGGTGAGCGTGGCCAGGTCCTTCAGCGCCTGCTGGTAGTCGTGCCCGTAGCCGAAGAGGTAGCCGTCCTGGTAGGGCGCGCCGCCGTGGCCGGGCCGCGCGGAGGCGGTGCCGGTCGCGGTGGAGTACAGCGCCGAGGAGGTGTCGTCGAGCAGGTACCAGCCGTCCCGGTAGAGCAGGCCGGGGGTGATGGCCGGGTCGCCGTTGTCGCCGTTGACCCCGTCCAGGCCGCGGCGGTAGCCGCCCAGGGCGGTGTGCGGCGGGGGCGCGGTCGCGTTCTGGGCGGTGACGGAGACGGTGTCGGCGTTGACGTGGCAGCTCGTCGCGTCCGGGCAGCCCAGGGTGATGTCGTCGCTGCCGGCGGCCAGGGTGACCGGGATCGAGGCGGTGCTCCAGGTGTCCCAGTCGGCGGTGGCCGGCAGGCTGAGCGTGCTGGTGGTGCCGCCGGCCGTCACCGTCATGGTGCGGGTCTGGTGCAGGTTGTCGCCGCCGGTGCCGTTGGCGTAGCGCAGCCGCAGCAGGTAGGTGCCGGCGGCGGGCACTCCGACGACGCGGTGGGTCAGCCCCGCGCCCTGGTTGAGTTCCGCGACGAAGCCGGAGCCGGAGTAGCCGGCGTGGTCGGTGGCGACCTTCGCCGAGCCGGTGGCGCGGCCCGCCTCGGACTCGCAGCTGACGCCGAAGCGGCAGTCGGTGATGGCGGTGGCCGACGTCGACGGGTAGGACGCGCCGGGCGTGACGACCGCGATGCTGTCGAGGTTGACGTTGCCGGAGTCCGCCGCGGCGTGCGACAGCGTCACCGTGTGGTGGCCGGCGGTCAGGGTCAGCGGCACCTTGGCCACGGCCCAGGTGTTCCAGTCGGCGGTCACCGGCAGGCTGACGGTGGTCGCCTTGCCGCCGTCGACCGACAGCGACAGGGTGCGGGTGACGTCCTTGCCGTCGCCGCCGACCGCGTTGGCGTAGCGGGCGTCGAACTCGTAGCCGCCCGCCGAGGCGGCGTCCACGTCGGCGGTGACGGCGTTGCCGGTCGCGGTGAAGCCAGCGAGGAATCCGGTGCCGGTGGCCCCGGTGTGGTCGCCGGCGGTGCTGACACCGGAGGCGGACAGGCTCTCCGCCTCGCACAGCGCGCCCACGGTGCAGGTCAGGCCGTTCCAGGGGGTGGCCGTGACCGGGGTGGTGCCCGCGTTCTGCTGCACCGTCAGGTTCTGCGCGGTGAAGGCGCCCGAGTCCAGCTTGTAGCGCAGCGTCACCTTGCTGGTCCTGACGGTGAGCCAGCCGTCGGAGGTGGAGGAGGTGTAGGGCGTGCTGGTGAAGGAGTCCCGGCCGATGGCGTTGAAGGTCGGGCTGTCGGTGAACTGGCCGTCACCGGCGTACTCCGTGCGGATCAGCGTCGGCGACAGCACCTCGAAGCGGGCGTCGCCGGCGTTGACGGTGGGGATGCGCGGGCTGACGCCGCTGTGCGCGGAGGCCGCCTGGCCGGTGCCGGTCAGCACCGTCGCCACGGTGGCCGCGGCCGCCAGGACGGCCAGCCGGCGCCGTACGGTGAGGGAGCGCCGGCGCGCTCGTGCCGGGCTCACCGGGCCACGCTCAGCAGGGCGAAGATGCCGCCGACCACGGGCCGGGCCTGGAAGCCGCCGCTCGGCTTGTCGTTGACCGTGTCGTACCAGTCGGTGAACGGCACCCGTGTCGGCGTGGTGTGCGCGAACTCGTAGAGGGAGTCGATGAGGTAGCCGCTCACCGGGTGGTCGCGCAGCCACGCCGCGGTCCACATCTCCCAGTCGCCCTTGGTGTAGGCGTGCCGCACGTCCAGCGGGATGCCGTACGGGTTGGCCTGGGTGAGGTACCAGGCCGCCTCCTCGGCGGCGACCGATGCGGGCACCAGTCCCAGGCCGAGCAGTGTGTCCGGGTAGCCGTTGTACTTCAGGCTCCAGGTGCCGGGCTGGTCGTAGGCGAGCTTCAGGTGGTCGGGGGTGGTGTCCTGGGCCTTGCCGACCCACTGCCCGATGTAGTCCTTGGCCACGCCGAGGTAGCGGGTGCGGTCGGCGGCGTTGCCGGCCGCGGCGGCCACCTGGCTCATCGCGCCGAGGGCGAGGATGCCCTTCAGCGCGAGGTTGGCGCTGTGCCCGATGAACCCGGTGAAGTCGTCGGTCTGATTCTGGAAGCCGGGGTCGAGGGCGTTGGCGACGAGGTAGTCCGCCCACTGCTTGAGGATCGTGTAGTGGGTGGTGGCGAACGCCTTGGCGTCCGAGGCGGAGGCGCCCTTGAGGTAGGCGGCCGTCATCAGCAGCATGTTCGCCGACTCCTCGACGGGCATGTCCTCCTCGTTGCCGTCGTTGTGGCCGGCGGCGTTCGGGTAGGAGGAGCCGAGGTCGTGCTCGGCGAACTCCTTGGGCCAGCCGCCGTGTTCGGCGTACTCCAGCATCGGCGCGAGCAGCAGCGCGAGGTAGCCGGGGTCGGCCCAGGCGAAGACCGGCATGGCCGGGTAGGTGACGTCGATCGAGGAGACGTTGCCGTCGGAGGAGATCTCCTTGAGCAGCGCCCAGGGCGCGCCGTCCCTGCTGACCAGCTCGGTGGCGCCGTACGCCTGCCGCAGCGCCAGCGCGCACAGCGCCGCGTACTTCGCCCCGCCGGCCGCGGTCGCCTCCGTCCGCACCTTGCGGTCCAGCGCGGCGGTGCGGGTGGCGGCGGTCGTGAGGTCGCCGTGGAAGAACGCCGCCATCTTCTGCCAGCTCGCCCAGTACGACTTCCACAGCGGCGGCAGCGGCGTGCCGAGGTAGCTGACCGCGGGTTCGCGCACGTGGCCGACGGAGAGCACCGCCTGCTGCGCGGACGCGCGGACCCGGCCGAGGTCGAAGTGGAAGGCGAAGACCGGCCAGGCGTCGTTGATCGCCCGCGGCTGGCGGCTGTCGACGCTGCCGGCGAGCTTGCCGTCGGTGAGCGCGGCCGGCCGCACCGCGGTGTCGGCGCCGATCTGCCAGGTCAGCCCGGAGCGGTTGGTGGCGGACCACACCACGGTGCCCCAGGTCGCCATGTCGCCGTTCTCCGCCAGCGTCTTGGTGCCGTCCGGCGAGAACGACAGCGAGGTGAGCGAGCCGCCGCCGGCGCCGCTCACCTGCTCCGCCGCCCAACCGATGCTGGTGCCGGAGTCGGCGTGCGCCCACTCGCCGGAGATGTCGAAGTACAGCTTCACGTCGTGCGCGGCACCGTCCGCGCTGCGCACGTCCGCGGTGAGGTAGGACAGCGGGACCGACTGGCGGCGCAGGTCGCCCGGCTCCACCGGGGACAGGAAGGTCACCGTCAGCTCCACGCCGGCCGCCTCGAAGAGGAACACCGAGCGGGTCGCGGTGGTGGTCAGCGAGCGCTGCGCCATGCCGCGCAGCACCTGCCCGTCGATGTTGGGCGACCCGAGGAAGAGGAAGGGCACCCCGTCGATCTGCGCGATGCCGGTCATCGCCATGATGCGGCCGGTCCAGAACGTCGGCCAGGTGCCGGCGGAGTTGCTCGACGGCAGCCAGGCGCTCAGGTACGGCGAGCGCACCGCCAGCGGCACCGACGGGGGCCGGATCGGGTCGAACACGGTGGCCGCCGGGTGCGGCGCGGCCGCGCCGCCGGACGTGCCCCCCTTCGCGCCGGTGGACCCCGCGGCCGCCGCCGCGTCCGCGGAGGCGGCCTGCGCGCTGCCCGCGACGCCCGGCAGCATGCCGGCGCCCGCCGCACCGAGCCCGACGACGCCCGCCGCGCCCGTCCAGCGGATCAGGCCGCGCCGGCTCATGCCCGGCTCGGGACCGGCCGCGGCGGTCGTCGGCGGGCCGTCCGATCCGGCCACGGGTGGTGCGACGTCGTTGTTCCTGTGTGTCATCGGTTTCCTCCTGGGACCGCTCCCGAACGGAGCGGGATGGCAGGGGCATGCGCTCCGGCGGGTGCGGCGGCAGGCCGGAGCGAGCAGGTGGCGGTAGGCCCGCCGGAAGAGGTTCCTACAACGATGTAAAGAGCGGCAGGATGATGACAGCACAGCCCCGATGTCATGTCCATCCCTCGCACTCGACGGGTTTCCGCCGTGTTTCGCGCCGTCGCGCCACCGCGCGCCGCACCGTCGCGATGGCGGAAAACCCGTACCCAGCAGCAGGTTTGAGTCCGACTCCGAGCGCTGCGGACCGGCCGGGGCGACCGGCTCCCCGACCGACCGGAGGGCGGGGCAACAAGGCCCCACAAGTCCCCATCAGCCGACGGGAGCGGCGGGCTCGTGTCCGATGTTGATGTTTCGGACGGCCGATTTTTCCATCGTTGTAAAGAACGGCGACCACCCCGACGCACCGGCCGCGACCTGCGGTCGGCGGCCGGGAAAGGTCGGCGCACCCCTTGACCCGCGGCAGTGCCGCAGTGCGAGAATCCGTGGGTTCATGGTCGGTCTTGTTCAGAACTGGTGAGTTCTGGCGCCTCCGGGCGGGGGACGCCGGCCGCACGCGTCAACGAGAGGGGTCCCCGCCATGGCGGCCGACCGCAGGTCATCCACCGCGCTGCCCAGGACGGTCGAGCTGGCGGACGGCTGGCGCTTCGCCCTGGTGGACCTCTGCGACGTCACCGACCCCACGGGCGCGTACGCGCGCGCCGCCGACCCGGACTACGACGACTCCGGATGGCGGGCCGTGCGTGTGCCGCATGACTGGAGCATCGAGCAGACTCCCACCACCGA
This sequence comes from Streptomyces sp. SN-593, assembly GCF_016756395.1. Lineage (NCBI taxonomy): Bacteria > Bacillati > Actinomycetota > Actinomycetes > Kitasatosporales > Streptomycetaceae > Actinacidiphila > Actinacidiphila reveromycinica. The sequence goes on along the minus strand of NZ_AP018365.1, from coordinate 7,520,291 downwards.
CCACCACACCACCGCCGGCGGCGGGTTCCTGCCCGGCGGGCTCGGCTGGTACCGGACCGCCTTCACCCTGCCCGAGGCGGCCGCGGGCCGCCGCGTCTCGATCGAGTTCGACGGCGTGTACATGGACAGCGACGTCCACTGCAACGGCGTCCTGGTCGGCAACCACCCCTACGGCTACACCGGGTTCGCGTACGACATCACCGACCTGGTGCACACCGACGGCCGCACCGCGGACGTGGTCGCCGTGCAGGTCCGCAACCGGCTGCCCAGCAGCCGCTGGTACTCCGGCAGCGGCATCAACCGCCACGCCCGGCTGGTCCTCACCGACCCGGTACACGTGGCCCGGCACGGCGTCCACGTCACCACACCCGACCTGGCGGACGCGCTGCGCGCCGCCCGCCCCGCCACCGTGCGCGCCCAGGTCGAGGTGGTCAACGAGACCGGCACCGCCGTCGCCGCCACCGTGGTCAGCACCGTCCGCGACCGGCACGGCCGTCCGGTGGCGCGGGCACGAACCCCGCTGGCGCTCACGGCGTCCGCGCGACCGCAGCAGGCGACCGCCGAACTGCTGCTGGACCAACCCGAGTTGTGGGCGCCCGCCACTCCCGGGCACCGCTACACCCTGGAGACCGCGATCCACGTCGGGGACACGGCGGTGGACACCGTCAGCACCCGCTTCGGCCTGCGGCACTTCACCCTCGACCCCGACCGCGGCCTGTTCGTCAACGGGGAGCCCGCCAAGCTCCAGGGCGTCAACCTCCACCACGACCAGGGCGCCCTGGGCGCGGTGACCCACCACGACGCGCTGCTGCGCCAGTTGACCCTGATGAAGTCCATGGGCGCCAACGCGGTCCGCACTGCCCACAACCCGCCCGCGCCGGTGCTGGTCCGGCTCTGCGAGGAACTGGGCCTGATGCTGGTGATCGAGGCGTTCGACTGCTGGCGCACCGGCAAGTGCGCCTACGACTACGGGAGGTTCTTCGACGCCCACCACGTCGAGGACGTCGCGGAGATGGTGCGCGCGGCCCGCAACTCCCCCGCGGTGCTGATGTGGTCGATCGGCAACGAGATCCCCGACACCACGGCGACCGAGGGGCTGGCCATGGCCGACGGGCTGATCGCGGCGGTCCGCGCGCACGACACCACCCGCCCGATCGTCGTGGGCTCCGACAAGTACCAGCAGCCACCGCCGGTCGGCTCCCCCGCCGACCTGCTCCTGGCCAAGCTCGACGGCCTCGGCCTCAACTACAACAGCGCCGCCACCGTCGACGAGTTGCACGCCCGCCACCCGCACCTCTTCCTGTTCGAGTCCGAGTCGTCGTCGGCCACCGCCACCCGCGGCACCTACCAGGACCCGCAGCACCTGAACACCGGCGAGAACCACACCCCCGGCCGGCGCGCCGCCTCGTCCTTCGACAACAACCTCGCGCGGTGGACGATGAGCGGCGAGTACGCCCTGAAGAAGGACCGCGACCGGGCCTTCTTCGCCGGCCAGTTCCTCTGGGCCGGCATCGACTACATCGGCGAACCCACCCCGTACAAGGCGGCGTTCCCGGTGAAGGCGTCGTTCTTCGGCGCGGTCGACACCGCCGGCTTCCCGAAGGACATGTACCACCTTTACCGCAGCCAGTGGACCACCGGGCCGATGGTGCACCTGGTGCCGATGGACTGGACGGACCACGAACCCGGCGAGACGGTCGAGGTGTGGGCCTACTCCACCGTGGACACCGTCGAACTGCGCCTGAACGGCCGCTCGCTGGGCGTGCGGCGGTTCGACGCCAAGAAGACCGCGGACGGGCGCGGGTACCTGGAGACCACCGAGCCGACCGGCGACGACAAGACGGTCACCGCCGGCCCCTACCCGGGCAGCTACACCAGCCCCCACGGCGGCGCGGGCAAGCTGCACCTGACCTGGCGGGTGCCGTTCGCACCGGGCGAGCTGACGGCCCTCGCCCTGAGGGGCGGCGAGGTGGTCACCACCGACGTGCTGCGCACCGCCGGCCGGCCGCACGCGGTGCGGCTGACCCCGGACCGCCCCTCGGTGCCGGCCGACGGCGACAGCCTCGTCCACGTCACCGCCGACGTGGTCGACTCCGCGGGGGTCACGGTGCCGTCCGCGGGCCACCTGCTCACCTTCGCGGTGACCGGCGGGTCGCTGGCCGGCCTCGACAACGGCCAGCAGGACAACGGCGAGCGCTACCAGGCCACCACCCGCACCGCCTTCCACGGCAAGGCCCTGGCCATCGTGCGCTCGGGCACGCGGGCGGGAGAACTGGAGGTGACCGCGAGCGCACCCGGGCTGCTCGACGGCACCGCCTCGATCGCCACCACCCCCGCGGACGGCCCGGTCGCCACCACGCCGCCGCAGGTCTTCCTCCCCGACCCCGGACCCGGCGCGCCCGGCTACCCGCTGGCCGACGCCAGTTACTCCGGCGCGCCCACCACGCTTCCCGCGGCCATGCTCGACGGCGACCCGGACACCGGGTGGTCCAACGCGTTCACCAAGGCCGCCACCGGGCTGCTCCCCGCCTTCGACGGCGCCCGCCGGTCGGACTGGGTCTCGGTGGCCTGGGAACGGCCGCGCACGGTCGACACCGTCTCCGTCCACTTCACCGTGGACGCCGCGCACTCGCTGCCGGCCGAGGTCGTGGTGTCCGGGTGGGACGGCGAACGGTGGACGCCGGTACCGGGCCAGGCCGTCACCTGGGCGACCGGCAGTGACGAGCCCACGCTCGTCACCTTCCCCGCCACCCGCACCGCGCGGCTGCGGCTGGACCTGACCAGCGCGGCGCCCGGCACGTCCGCGGGCGCGCAGCGGATCAGCGCGCTCGACGCCACCGCGGCCGGCGGGTCCGCCCGGCTGCGCGGTCGGGCGGATGCCCCGGAGTCTCCCAGGTCATAGTGAAGAGCCCGCCGCGCCACGTACGATCACGCAATGGCTGACATGACCGACACCACGCCCGGCTGGCTGGCTCCCGAGGACCTGGAGCTGACCCGCGCTCGTATGCCGATCCTCTACGTCGACGCCGTCCCGGTGCGGGTCGACGACAACGGAGAAGTCACCCACATCGGCCTGCTGTTGCGCATCGGACCGGACGGCACCGTCAGCCGCAGCCTCGTCTCCGGCCGGGTGCTGCACCACGAACGGGTCCGGGACGCCCTCGTCCGCCACCTGGAGAAGGACCTCGGGCCGGTCGCGCTGCCGCGGGTGCCGGCCTCGCTCCAGCCGTTCACCGTCGCGGAGTTCTTCCCGACCGAGGGCGTCACGGCGTACCACGACCCGCGGCAGCACGCGGTCTCGCTCGCGTACGTCGTGCCGGTGGCCGGCGACTGCCGGCCGCGCCAGGACGCGCTGGACCTGGTCTGGTTCACCCCGGAGGAGGCGTCCTCGCCGCAGCTCCAGGAGGAGATGCCGGGCGGGCGCGGCACCCTGCTGAGGCAGGCGCTCGCCCACGTCGGCCGTCTGGCCTGACCGCACGCGCCGGGTCGCGCGCCGGCGGTTCCCGCGCGCGGCCCGGCACACCCGAGGCGGAGCCGGACCGGCGTCAGGCGGCGGGTCCACCGGTGCGCAGGGCCGGGGGCGCCCCGGACGCGGCGGCGGCAGGGCCGTCGGCCGGGGTGTGCGCGGTGGTGCTCCCGCCGGCCCCGGGGGCGGCGGCGCGTGCGGCGGCCCATCCCGCCAGCCCGGCCGCGTCGATGCCGTACGGCGCCCGGTCGCGGTACGGGGCCAGTCCGCGGGCCGCGCGCTCCAGGAGGGTCGCGGCGCCGCGGGCGTTGCCCCGGGCGGCGTGGGTCAGTCCGACCGCGAACTGCGCGAGTGCCCGCCACAGGGCGCGCTCGTCGGCGGGCGCGGTCTTCCACCGGTCCTCCAGCACCTCGTGGGCGTGGAAGGGTTTTCCGTCGTCGAGGAGGCGCTGGGCCTCCTCCAGGGTCTGGTCGGCGGTGCGGACGATGCCCTCGGGCTGGCGCTCGACGCCCTGCTCGCCGTAGGGCAGCGGGCGGCCGAGGCCGTCGCGGGGGCGGCTGTTGCGGGCCCTGCCGTCGGCGTCCCGGTCCCGCTCGGGCCCGTCCTCGCGGATCGGGCCGCTGTCGCCGTCCCGGCCGGGACCCCGGTCCCGATCCCGGGCCCTTTCACCGTCACGGACCTGTTCGCCGTCGTGGGCCTGTTCACTGTCACGGGCCCGTTCGCCGTCGTGGGCCTGTTCGCCCTCGTGGCCCCGTTCACTGTCCCGGGCCCGTTCGCCGTCGTGGCCCCGCGTCCGGTCCGCCCGGGCTCCGTCCTGCGACGTGTCGTTCATGTGTCGATTGTGCCGCGTGGCGGCCGGTGGGCGGCGGGCGGCGGGTGCTCACCGGCATCGTCTGTTCAGTGCCTGCACCCGGGCGATGAGCCCCGCGCCGGCGGGCGGCCCGCCCGAGGGGCCGTCGGTCCCGCGGCCGAAGCCCTCGCCGCAGCCGTCCGGCGCGCCCGCGAGGTGTCCGTGCGCGTGTCTGTGGTCCTCCGCATGTCTCATGCTCATGGACACACCCTGACATCCGTCCGGTCACGATGGCATAAACATCCGGACGCGGGCGCCGTGCGGGGCTCAGCCGCGCAGGTGCGCCAGGAGCCGTTCGTCCTCGGGATACGGCCGTTCCGCCGGCAGCAGGCGCCGGGCGGCCGCCAACTCCCCCGCCCGCACCCGGGCGTGGACCTCGTGGGCGAGTCCGGTGACGTCGCTGACCGCGACCGTCCACTCGTCCGCGTACCTGCGCGCGGCCTCGCCGACGAGCCCGAGTTGGAGCGAGCGGTGCGGCAACGGCCGTGCGAACAGGTCCCGTTCGGGGTCCCACTGGACCCGCGCCGGCGCCTGCCGGAGGGCGCGCCGCCAACTGTCGCGGTCGGCGTGCAGCGCGGGGTCGTAGTGCGCCAGGCAGGCGTGCTCCAGAGCCCAGGCGAAACCCTGCCGGGTGATCTCGACCGCGAGGACGGTCTCCTGGTCCTGCTTGGCGCCCCACCCGCAGCGGTACATCATCCACAGGAAGGACGGCTTGATCCACGTCATGCGGTCCCGCTTCCAGGCGGCGGGGAAGCGCCCGTCGCGGGCCGCGGGACCGCCGATCCGGGGCGGGTACGCCTGGTAGACGGTCACGGTCGAGGCCGTGTGCAGGGCGCGTATCTGCTGTCGGGGGGTGGTCACCCGGCCCACCCTCACCGGTCCGGCCGCCGGGACGCCACCGGTTTACGGCCCGGCGGCCGGACGCACGGCTCGGCACTTTCCGCGCGGGCGTACGACGTGGACGTACGACTCGGCCTGTCCGCGCGGCCCCGCCGTCACGTCCGGTCGCCCCGCCCCGCCCCGCCGCGGCCCGGCTCACGGCACGGCTACGGCTACGGCTACGGCTACGGCTACGGCTGGAGGAAACCGTCGATCCGCTCGCGCAGGCCGGCCGGGTCCAGGCCGTGGGCGGCGACGTGGTCCCGCGCGGAACCGTAGCGCCGCAGTTCCTCGCGCCGCGTGCCGAGCGACAGCACCCGGTGCGGCACGTCGGCCAGCGCGCCGTTCGCGAAGTCCGCCGACGTCCCGGCGAGGTACGGCTCGACCAGCACCAGGTCGGCGGCGGCCGCGCGCCCCACCGCGGCGCGCACCGTGGCCGCGTCGAAGGGCCGTACCGTCGAGGCGTACAGCACCGTGACGTCGCGGCCGCTGGTCGCCTCCAGCACCGCGTCCAGCATCGGCCCGACCGCCAGCACCACACCGGTGCGGCCCTCGCGCACCACCTGGAAGCGGCCCGGCGAGACCGGCTGCGGCACGCGGTTCACCTGGTCGCCGAGGCGCAGGTAGACGAGGTTGTCCCCGTCGGCCGCGGCGTGCCGCAGCAGCGCCTCGGCCTCGTCGGGGTGCCCGGGCACGTGCACGGTCCACCCGTCGAGGGTGTCCAGCAGCGCCACGTCGCCGGGGCCCTGGTGGGTGCGCCCGCCGGAGGCGATGTCGTACGACGCGCCCGCGCTCACCAGCACGGCGCCGACGCCCTGGTGGTTCAGGTCGAGCTTGACCTGCTCGAAGGGGCGCTCGACCAGGAAGCTCGCGAAGGTGTGCACGATCGGGCGCAGCCCGGTGAGCGCCAGCCCGCCGGCCACGCTGACCAGCAGTTGTTCCCTGATGCCGACGTCGATCACGCGGTCGGGGTGCGCCTTGGCGGCGTCCTGGAAGCGGTCGCCGGAGATCACGGCGAGCACGACCGCGAGGCGCGGGTCCTCGTCGAGAAGGCCGCCGGCGACCGTGCAGAAGCGGTCACGCATGGTGTCCATGGGGTACTCCGAGAAGCGGGAGGTGGGTGGGATGGGGCCGTACGGGGCCGGGCGCGGGCTCGGTGCGGGCCGGGGTACGGGGGGCCGGGCGCAGGGCTCGGTGCGGGCCGGGCTACGGGGCCGGGCGCGGGCCGGGGTGCGGACCCGTACCCCGGCGGGGAGCGAACGCGCGGCGGCTCAGTACTTCGGCTCCACCCGGGCGACCACCGCGTGCGGGCGGCCCGGATGCGGCGCGGTGAACGCCTCGTACAGCGCGTCGTGGTCGCGCCCGTCGACGGTCACCGCGGACCAGCCCTCCATCGCGAAGCGGGCCGCGAGGCCGCCGGGCCAGCCGTAGGTCGCGGACTGGTTGTCCACGGCCACCACGTGCAGCCGGTCCAGGCCGACCGCCCCGGCGAACTGCACCGCCTCGTGGTTACTGCCCTCGTCCATCTCCGCGTCGCCGACCAGGGCCCACACCGCCGGGCCGGCCAGCCCCTGCGCGCGCAGCCCGAGCGCGCTGCCGACCGCCAGCGGCAGCCCGTGCCCCAGCGAGCCCGAGCCGATCTCCACGCCGGGCACCAGCGTCCGGTCCGGGTGGTACCCGAGCCGCGAGTCGTACGCCCCGAAGCCCGGCAGCCACGCGCGCGGAACGAAGCCCTTCGCGGCGAGCACCGCGTAGTACGCCATCGGACCGTGCCCCTTCGACAGCAGGAACCGGTCCCGCTCCGGGTCGTCCGCGGTGTCTGGGGCGACCCGCAGCACCCGGTCGTACAGCACCCACAGCACGTCGAGGGTGGAGGTGGCCGCGGGGTCGTGCTTCTCGTCGCCGCTCATCAGCGACATCAGCGGTTGGAGGTCCTGGTAGCCGTACGGCCGCCCGTCCGGGTGGCCCGCCGTGATGGGCGCGGCTGCTCGCGTCGTCGTCATGTCCCGACTGTGCAACTTCAAGCGCGCTTGAAGTCAAGCGCTACCGTGGGGGCGTGAGCCTCTCCACCCGCGACCGCCTGACCATCGGCGAGCTGGCCGCCCGCAGCGGCAACGCCACGTCCGCGCTGCGCTACTACGAGGAGCTCGGCCTCATCCAGGCCGAGCGCACCCCGGGCGGCCAGCGCCGCTACCGCCGTGCCACGCTGCGCCGCCTCGCCTTCGTCCGGGCCGCCCAGCGGATCGGCCTGAGCCTGGAGGAGGTGCGCGACGCCCTCGCGCACCTGCCCGTCGACCACGTCCCCAGCTCCGCGGACTGGAGCCGGGTCGCCCGCGCGTGGCAGCGGCGGATCGACGCGCAGATCGCCGAGCTGGAGCGGCTCAAGGAGCAGTTGTCCGGCTGCGTCGGCTGCGGCTGCCTGTCGCTGACCCGCTGCGGGCTGTACAACCCCGAGGACGCGGCAGCGCGCCAGGGGCCCGGCCCCCGCTACCTGCTGGGCGACCGTCCCCCGGCGCGCTGATCCCGGGGCGCCCCGGCCCCCTCCTCCGGGGCGCCCTCGTCTCCGGGCCCGGGCCCTGCCGCCCTCCCCCGTACCGCCGGTTCTCCCCCGTACCGCCCGTACCGCCCGTTCTCCCCCGTACCGCCCGTCTCCCCGGGTGCTAGATCCCCTCCACCTTGAACGGGTCGTGCTCGGCGAGCAGCTTGTCCAGCCGGGCCTGGTCCACCCGGCTGGTCACCTGCCCCTCCTCCTGGCGGTCCCGGACCACCTTCGCGAGGGTGAAGGTCGCCGTCACCACGTAGAGCAGCCCCACCGCCAGGAACGCCCTCACCCACGCGTCCACCGGCAGGTACGCCACCCCCACCACCATCGCCCCCAGCGCGAGCGCGAACGAGATCGCGGCCTGCGCGGCATATGCGGCAGTCGTCTGCTGCTGCGGAATCACCTTGGTCATGCCCTCCACGATCCCCGGGACCGGCAAAACCCACATGAGTACACCTACTCACCGGGTACCCGCCCCGCCCCCAAGGTGCGAGCGACCACCTCCCCAAGTGCGGTATTGTTCTCTTGCGCGATCAACACGGGCCCCGCCCCGGAAGATCGGGCATCGGGACGTGGCGCAGCTTGGTAGCGCACCTGACTGGGGGTCAGGGGGTCGCAGGTTCAAATCCTGTCGTCCCGACGGTGCACGAAGGGCCCGTTGGACTGGAGTTTCTCCAGGTCAGCGGGCCCTTCCGCGTTGTCGGCAACCGTTTTCACCTGACGGCCCGTCCGCGGCCTGGGGACCAACTGGGGACCACGGCCGGGGAAACGCGTCGGTCCAGGCCGTTTTCGGCATGATCCACGGCCCCACTCGCGCGGTAAGCGGTTGTCCGCTTCCTACAGCCCCGGCGGCCGCGCCGACGGTGATGGAGCGGAAGGCGGCGGCAGGTCGGGGCCGGCCGTCAGGTGCGCGCTGAGGGTGCGGCCGGCACGGGCGACGGATTGCAGGTCGGGGTGGAGATAGCGCTGGGTCGTCGACAGCGAGCCGTGTCCGGCGATCAACCGCAGCCCGTGCAGGGGAACCCCCGCGTCGGCCATCCAGGTCAGGCCGGTGTGGCGCAGGTCGCGGCGGCGCAGATGGTCGTAGCCGAGCGTGGCGACGACTTCGTCCCAGTGGGTGGCGTCGCGCAGCACGGCGGTGGTGATGCGTCCTCCGCGAGGTCCGGTGAAGAGGCTGGCGTCGGGCCGGCTGCCGGCGGCGAGGACGCGCCGGGCGATCATCGGCCGGACTTCCTCGATGAGGGGAACCCGGCGGGCGACCTTTCCTTTGGTGTTCTTGTCGGCCAGTCCTCCGGGGGAGGGGGTGGTCTGGCGGCGCACCGTCCAGATCCAGTGGTTCAGGTCGATGTCCTTCACGCGGACGCCGGAGACCTCGCCGATCCGGGCCGCCGTGGAGGCGGCGAAGACGACGGCGTCGCCCCAGCCCGGGTACTGGTCGGCGGAGCGGGCCACGAGCGCCGTGGTGAGTTCTTGCAGCGCCGCCCAGTCGCGCAGGGCCAGGGCGCGGGGGTCGTCGAGTTCGTCCTCGGCCTGTTGGTACTGCCGCTGCCAGCCTTTGACGCGGGCCGGGTTGGCGGTGATCAGTCCGTCCCGGACGGCCTGTTCCATGACGCGGACCAGGTGAGCTGCCCCGAGTTTTGTGGAGTCCGGTGATCTTGTTTCAGGCGGACCGTGGGGCTGGTTCCTGGCTTCGCCAGTCGTCGTGTTCGTACTCGGCGGGTGGCACGTAGTCGAGTGCGGGGTGGAGTCGTTCTTCGTTGTACCAGGTCACCCACTGGAAGATCGCCCGTTCGACCTGCTCGACATCCTTCCAGGGGCCCTGCATCTCGATCAGCTCGGCCTTGAACGTGCCGTTCAGCGCCTCGGCCATCGCATTGTCATAGCCGTCCGCGACGGACCCGACGGAGGCGGAGGCGCCGATGTCGGCGAGCCGGTCGGTATGCCGAATTGATACATATTGCGAATCCCTGTCGCTGTGATGGACCAGGCCGGAGTCCTTCTTGATCCTCCGCCTCCACAGGGCCATCTCCCATGCGTCCAGAGGAAGTTCGGTCCGCATGTGGGTCGCGACCTGCCAGCCGACGATCACCCGGAAGTACACGTCCAGGACGAACACCACGTACGCCCAGCCCGACCAGGTGCGGACACACGTCATGTCCGCGACCCACAGCTGATCCGGCCGGGAGGCGGTGAAGTCGCGGTCGACCAGGTCCGGCGGCCGGGGCGCCGACGGCTCCGCAACCGTGGTGCGGCGTCGCCGGCCACGGATCACGCCCTCCAGGCCCAACTCGGCCATCAGCCGCGGTGCAGCGGGCCACCCGGTGGCCCCTGCGTGCGAGCACGCGGGTGATCCGGCGAGCCCCGTACGTGCCGCCAGACTCTGCGTGGACAGTGGAGGACGGCCCAGCCACCGAGTTTTCGGCAGATGATCATCGACCAGCACCTACAGTGCCGTCCGAAGGGTGTTCAGTTTCTTCGGTCGTCACAACCCGATGCTGAACACCCTCCCTGCTACCCGGGGCCGAAACCGCGGATCCCGAGACATCGGAACTACCCGCCTAGGTCGCGCTCTGTGCGGGGGCGGCGCTCGTGCGGTGCACGGTGGGTTCTCCGACGGTCAGCATCACTCGGTTGGCGTAGCTGAAGTAGGCGACGTTGTGGATGAAGTCCAGCATGGCCGGTGCGTCGAGTCCGTGTTCGGCCAAGGCGGCGGCGTGCTCGGGGCCGAACGTGATCGGGGTCGCGGTGAGGGCGGCAGCGCAGTCGGCCAGCACGCGCAGCCGGGAGGACAGTTCGGCGCTCGTGCCGTCGTCGAGCACACGCCGGACCGAGTCGCGGTCCCCGCTGTACTGCCCGAAGCGCAGGGCGTGGAAGGTGGTGCAGTCCATGCACCCGTTGAGCCGCGAGGTGACGAACGCGGCGAACTCCCGATCTCGGCGAGGCAGCCCCTCGCCCTCGCCGTCGGGAACGTGGTCGATGATCCCGTCCTCGATCGCCGCCATCGTGCCGGCCACCGTGCGGTCGCTTGAGGTGAGCCGAAAGGTCGGCCGAGCGGCTCGGCTCTCCCCCACCTCGGCGGCCCAGTCCGTCTCGTCGTCGGGTTCCTCGGCCAGCCAGGCGACCCACCCGCCGTAGCCGCGGGCGAAGCGATCGGGCCGCTCGATCGGACCGGGGTCGATCACGTGGTCGGTCATGCCTGCACTCCGTTCGTGTGCTGCCAGGAAGCGGCGACGGCGGCGCCCTGCCGTACCCGCAGGACGAGGGTGAGGGCGGACACCAGTTGGGCGATCAGGATCAGTTGGCGCTGTGTCCATCCGGCGTCGAACATGTCCTGCAGGTCGCCTGGGCGGATGTCGCGCGGGTGCAGCACCAACAGGTGCGCGTACCGGAGAGCGTGGGCGGTGCGCGTTCCTACCAGGTCTCTCAGTTCCGGCGTCACGGAGAGGTAGGGGCCGGGCCTGCTCTCGGCGGCGAGGGCGCCGCCGCCCTTGTGCACGCCGTAGGGGCCCGGCGCGAGGTCGCGTCGCGCCGCAGCTCTGACACCGTCGACGACAGCGGCGGGCGTGCCCAGCCGGACGAGGCGGTCGGCGAAGTCGTCGGCCGCCTCTTCGGAGTGCAGAGCGGCCGCATACGTGGCCAGGGCGAGGCGTTCCGCGCGGGTCACCCCGAGGTCGTCGGCGGGCGCGAAGAGCAGGCCGTCGAGGCGGTCGATCAGTGCCGAGGTCTGCGGGCGCTGTGCGCGCAGGGCCTCGGCCCCGGCGGCAGGGCCGGTGGAAGTCACGGGTTTCTCCTTCATCGGGCGGACCGGGACGGGAGGGCGACTCCCTGGAAGGCGGACTCATGGGTGACGGGGTTGGGCGCGTCCGCGAAGCGGTTCGCCGGGAGGGGCAGACCGAGGTGGTCGCGCAGGGTGCGGCCCTCGTACTCGGTCCGGAACAGACCGCGCCGCTGGAGCAGCGGCACCACGTGCTCCATGAACGCGTCGGTGCTGCCGGGGACAGTGGTGCCCTGCACGACGAAGCCGTCGCAGCCTCGTGCGGTGAACCACTCCTCGACCACGTCGGCGACGGTCTCCGGGCTGCCGATGACCTGTAGGTGGCCGGAGCGGCCGATGCGGGAGTACTTGTCGACCAGGTCCTCGAAGCTCGCTCCGCGCTCCACGTCGGCGTAGATCTGCCGGTACCAGCTCTGCGGACCGTTGATGGCGTCAGGATGGTTGACGGTGTCGACGGGGATGCGTCGGGTGGGGTCCATCCGGGCACGGTCGAGGCCGAGTTGCAGGGCGAGGTCGTCGGCGATCGTGTCCGCTCCGCCCAGCAGCCGCAGTTCCTCGTCGAGGCGCCGGGCCTCCTCGTCGGTGCTGCCGATCACGGGAAGGAGCCCGGGCAGCACGCTCAGGTGCTCGGGGTCGCGGCCGACCTGCCGGACACGGGACTTGACGTCGGCGTAGACCCGTCGGGCGTCGGCGAGGTCGTGGGCGACCCCGAAGAGGACCTCCGCGTAGCGCGGGGCCACGCTGAGGCCGTCGGGGGACTGCCCCGCGTGGGCCAGTACCGGCCTCCCCTGGGCGGACCGCGGGATGTTGAACGGCCCGGAGACGTCGAAGAATCGCCCGTGGTGCTCGATGCGGTGGATCTTCTCCGGGTCGGTGAGGATGCCGGCCGCACGGTCGACCACGACCGCGTCGTCCTCCCATCCGTCCCACAGTTCGCAGACGGTCTGGACGAACTCGGCCGCGCGCTGGTAGCGCAGGGCATGGTCGACCTGAGCGGTGCCGCCGAACAGCAACGGGGCACGCGGGTCCGCCGTGGTGACCACGTTCCACCCCACGCGGCCCTTGCTGACCCGGTCGAGCGAGCCGAGCAGGCGCGCGAGGTTGAGAGGCTCGTAGTAAGTGGTGGAGACCGTGGCCACCAGCCCGATCCGCTCGGTCAGCGCCGCAACCGCGGAGAGCAGGGTCAAGGGCTCCAGGGGCTGGGCGAGGTAGTCCCAGGGATCGCCGAGCAGCGTCGGCGAGTCGGCCATGAAGACCGCGTCGAACTTCGCGCGCTCGGCGGCCCGGGCCATGTCGACGTAGGGCTCCAGGTCGGCGGCCTGTTCGGCCGGACTGCCCGGGATCCGCCAGGACGCCCGGTGGTAACCCCCGGGGCGCAGCAGCAGCATGAGCCGCATGTGAGGTGAACGAGACAAGGGGAGGACTCTTTCCGATCCGCGCTGTGTGCCGGGTGGCTGGCGGATCCGTCGGGTCGGCACGCGGGGGCCGACACTGATGGGCCATCTTCCGACTTAATGGATACGATACCTCGTGTATGTATCCATTAACGTCATGAGTGTGTCCGTTTCCGGGGCCACCCGGCGCTGTGCGACAGTGAGGGCCACGAAGGGGGTCGCCCAGCATGCAGACCGAATCGGCGAACGAGCGTGAATCCAGCCCGCGCGACACGGCGGCCGAGCAGTACACGCTCATCCGCCACGAGCTGTTGGTGGGTCACTACCCGCCCGGGACGCTGCTTCGGGAGACAGCGCTGAGCGCGAAGCGCAACGTCTCCCGGACCCCTGTGCGTGAGGCGCTCGCGAGGCTGGAGCAGGACGGGCTGCTCTCCCGCGCCCCGCGCGGATACCGGGTACGCCACCGCACCGCCAACGAGGTGCTGGACATCTACGAGGCGCGGATCATCCTGGAGTCCCACGCCGCTGCCACAGCCGTGGTGCGCCACACCCCGCTCGACCTGGCGAAGCTGCGCAGCGTCCTCGCCCTCGCCCGCTCGACCGACGATCCAGAAGCCCTGTGGCTCAATGACACCGAGTTCCACCATGCTCTGCGGGCGGCTGCGCACAACGACGTGATCGCCGAGGTGCTCGAACGGCTCGACGCCCAGGTCACGATTCACGGCCCGTACGTCCGCCGTCGCGCGGAGGGCGCCCAGATCACCCGGTCCGAGCACGAGCGGATCGTCGAGGCGATCGCCGACCGGGATGCCGTGGCCGCCAGGGCACACATGGAGGCGCACCTGAACCGGGTGCGCGACCTGCGCATCGTGTCGTTGCTGGAGGAGCAGGAGGACGGCGGCTAGGCGCGCCCCGCCGGCCGCGACCGCGGGCGTCAGGCGCCGCCGGGACGGCCGGTCTGACCCGTGCCGCCTCGGCGGCGCCGGAGCGCTCATGTGACGGTCCACGGTTCGGCGGCCACCTCGTTGAGGAGGCGGCAGCCGGTGCGGGTCACGACGACGACGGCTTCCGTCCGGATGCCGAACCGCCCGTCGACGTAGATTCCGGGTTGCAGGCTGAAGGCCATGCCCTCGGCGAGGATCGTGTCGCTGCCGGCGTCGAGGTGCGGTCCCTCGTGCAGTTCCAGCCCGATGCCGTGCCCGATGCGGTGCTTGACGTGTGATCCGAGGCCCTCGGCGGCGAACGTCTCTCTCGCTCCCCGTTCGACCTCCGAGGCCGCGGTACCGGGCCTGATGAGCGCCAGTGAAGCGTCGAGGACCCGCTGCACGCACCTGAACGCCGCGCCGACGTCGCCGTCCGGTACTCCGGTGTGCACGGTGCGCGTGACATCGGCGTAGTAACCGCGGTGCCGGGCGGTCAAATCGACCAGGACCGGCAGGCCCGCCCCGATGGGCTCATCGCTCATCCGGTGCCGCAGATCGGCGGCGTGCGCGGCGGCGGCGACCAGCGTGGTCACCGAGGCGGCGTCGAAACCGTTGGCCCGCAGCCGCCTGCCGACGCGCCGGGCGATCTCCCGCTCGCTGTGGCCGGCCACGCCCGTGGCCAGGGCCTCCCGGATCGACGTGTCGGCCAGCAGCGCGGCCTCGGCCAGCGCCGCGACCTCGTGGGAGTCCTTGACCAGGCGGATCGGTCCGGTGAACTCTTCGGCGTCCCGCCAGCGCCCCACCCGCGCCCGGCGGTCGATCTCCAGCAGCACGTGGGCGGGAAGGTCGGCCGCCGCCGCGAGCACCGATTCCGGTCCCACGGGCAGGATGTCGAGCACGGACGCCATCGCGTCCTCTCCGTCCGCCACGCGCCGCAGCCGGACACCGGCGACGTCGGCTCCCGCGGCCTCGAAATGAGGCAGCACGAGGACGGGTTCACCGCGGGCGGGGACAGTGAGCAGTACCAGACGGCGGGTCAGCGGGAGGTCGAGGCCGGTGAAGTAGAGGAGATCGGCGCCCGCTCCGACGAGAGCCGCGTCGACTCCCTCGCTGCGCAGTGCCGACTGGAGCGCGTGCAGGCGGGCGGACGGGCGGGCTCGCGGCGGGGTGGACATGGTTCCTCTCGGTCGGGTGACTGCGGATCAGGTGGTGCGGGGTCGGGAGGCGCGTCCGCCGCGGGCCGATGCGCGCAGGGCGGACAGGACCGACCGCGCGGCGTTCTCGGCCTCGGTGAAGAACCGGTCGCCGACGTGCGGCAGCCCGGCGCGGCCGAAGGACCGCTGGTGCGCCGACCCGGCCATGCCGAGCACGATCAGCCGCGAGTCGGTCGTTCCGTCCCTTCGGACGGCGGCCCAGGTGCGCGGGTCGATGTCGAGACTGGTGGCGGGGACGGCCGGGGAGGGGCCCCGGTGCAGCCGGACCCGGCCGGACCGCAGCAGGGACGTGACCAGGGGGTCCTCGGCGAGGTCCAGGGCACCGAAGGCGAGGTAGGCCTCCACGGCGACCTCGGCATGCCAACTGGCGCCCGGGACGGCGTCCGAGCGGCTGCGGAAGCGGCCGTCGACGACGTCCAGGCGCTGGCGCGGGCCGGTGAGCACGACGAGTCCCTGTCGGCGCAGGGCACGGAACTGGGCGAAGCGGACGGCCGGCGGACCGCTGGTCACCCGGCCCGCCTCCCGGTGGAAGGCGGCCAGCGACGCGGCCGCCGGGCCGGAGGCCCTGTCCGTGAAGCAGCCTGCGTCTTCGAGTTCGTCGAGCACGGCGCGGACGCCGAGGACCGCCGCGCGCGCCGCCAGCCACGGGCTCTTCCGTCCGTCGAGCGCGCCCGGTGACTCGCGCTCGACCCAGGCGTCGACGAACTCCTGCCAGTGGGTGGGCGAGGCGAAGGACCGTCCCGCTGTCGGCGAGTGGAGGTCCGCCCACCGCCAGGTCTTCCCCGCGAAGGCGCCGCCGATCTCCCGCAGGACGCACGGTCGGATCGTCGCGAAGTCCAGCGTGTGCCGGCCCGCGTGGGCCGCCAGCCACGCGGCCGTCCGGTCGGCGTCGAGGCGGGAGGTCGGCGCCTGCGGCACCTTGCCCGGATGCTGGACGGGCTTGGGCAGACCGGTCCGCGAGCCGATGAGCAGACGCGGTTCGCGGCCGCTCGGGAGGTAGCGCATGGCCCGGCCGCTGCCCGTGTAGCGGCCGCCCCGGCCCTGGAACAGCAGGCCCAAGATGTCGAAGAGGGTGGGTCCCAGGCCTCGCACGAGCACATCCGCACCGGCCGGGACCTGGTCCCACGCGGTCTCGGCGGCGGCGCGCGGCGGCAGGTGGAGCAGACCGGCGGCAGTCGCCGCCTCGGCGAGCGACCGCACCTCACCGGTGGGACGGTGCGGGAGGAGGCCTTGCGCGAGGACGACGACGTCGGCGCGCAGCCGCCCGCCGCCGTGCAGGACGACTTCGGACGCCTCGTCGGCGGAGGCCACGATGTCGACCGCGTGGTCCCTCAACTCGGTGATCTCCACGTGTGGCGGTGCGGAGTCGGCCAGTCGGCGGAACACCCACCGCTGGTACTCCCCTTGGAGCCGCCGCGTGTGCTGGGTCCACGGCATGAGGCCCTCGGCGTCGCGGCGGACCCAGTCCGGGAAGCCGGGCCCGACGACGGAGCGGGCCCAGGCGTGGAACGCGGGCCCTCCGCCGGAGAGCGCCGGGTACATCGTGGTGGCCGCCACGCTCGTGTTGCTCAGCAGCAGCGGGGACTGGTCGGCGCGCCAGGTGCGGCCGCGGCCCGCTGGATACGGGTCGATCAGGGTCACGCGCAGCGGGATGTCTCCCGCGGCAGCCCGGTGCAGGGCCAGGAGGCGTTCGAGAGCCGAGATCGCGCGGGGCCCGGCGCCGACGAAGGCGATGTGCGGACTCACAGCGTCTCGTCCACGGCGGCCGGCGGAGGCGTCCGGCGACGGATTCCGCGGCGCGACGCGGCCCCGGAGCCGAAACCGAGATTCTCCCGCAGCGCGTCCCCCAGGAGATTCGCCGACAGTACGGCCAGGAAGAGCGCGAGACCGGCGAAGGTGGGGTACCACCACGCCTGGAGCACGAATCCGGCGCTCTGGGCGATGATCAGGCCCCACTCCGGCGTGGGCTCCTGCGCGCCGAGGCCGATCAGCGACAGTCCGGAGATGAAGACGATCGCCTCGCCGACGGCCATCGTCGCCTGGGTGAACAGCGCGGTGGCGGTCTGCGGCAGCAGGTGGCGGCGCAGCACGTAGGCCACTCCGGCGCCTTGGGCCACGGCCGCCTGCACGTACAGCGCCCCCCGCACCTGCCGCACCAGTCCGCGCGTGATCTTCGCGAAGTAGGGCCAGTAGGCGACCGCGGTCGCCGCCGTCGTCGCGGCCATGCCCCGGCCCAGCCCGGCGGCCACGAGCAGGGCGAGCAGGACCTGCGGGAAACCCTGCAGCGCGTCCGCGACTCGCATCAGCACGGCGTCGACCACGCCGCCCAGGTATCCGCACAGCGCGCCGACCACCGCTCCCAGGACGGCCGCGCAGGCGACGGCGCCGACGGCGCAGACCAGCGAGAGTCGTCCGCCCTCGGCGAGGCGGACCAGCACGTCCCGGCCCAGGTCGTCGGTACCCAGCCAGTGCGACCAGGACGGGGCGAGCAGCCGGTTCGACGCGTCAAGGCGGGTGGGGTCGTACGGGGACAGGAGCGGGACGACGGTGACGAACACCAGGACGACCAGCCCGCAGACGGTGCCGACACCGGTCGCGAGGTTCCCGAAGAACAGGCGGCGGTAGGAGAAGCGGCGGGTTCTCGGGCGGGTGGCGCTCGGCAGGCGCAGAGGACGCATCAGACTCGGGCCAATCTCGCGCGCGGGTCGAGGAGGTACTGGAGTACGTCGACGACGAGGGTGATCAGGACGAAGACGCCCGAGAGCACGATCGCCACCGCGCTCACCGCCGGATAGTCGCCGGCCACGATGGCGTCCCAGGTGTAGGAACCGAGGCCGGGCCACTGGAAGATCTTCTCGATGTAGATCGTCCCGCCGATCAGGAAGCCGACCTGCATGCCGGCCACCGTGACGACGGGGTTCACCGCGTTCGGCAGCACGTGCCGGCTCATGATGCGGCGCCGGCCGATGCCGCGTGCCCGCAGCACGGACACGTAGTCGGTCGACCGCTCCTGGAGTACCTGGACCCGCACCAGGCGCGTCAGGCTCCCGACGTTCGTCAGCACGAGGCTGGCCGCCGGCAGGACCAGGCACTGCAGGGCGTTCCAGAAGGTAGCCGGGTCCAGGGCGATGGTGGAGTCGATCAGGTAGAACCCGGTGACCCGGGCGTCCGGGAGCGTGCCGATCGGCAGTCGGCCCCCGGGGGGCAGCCAGCCGAGGAAGGAGTAGAAGACGACCTGGAGCACCAGTGCAAGCCAGTAGGGCGGGATCGACGATCCGGCCAGGGTGGCGATCCGGATCGTGTTCTGCTGCCAACGCGAGCGGGACGCCGCGGCCAGGGTGCCGAGCAGCAGGGAGATCACGACGTAGAGGAG